>CAYUQT010000004.1:0-229581 GCA_964446835.1 uncultured Planctomycetales bacterium
GGCATGATCCAGCCGAGGGACGGTACCTCCGCAGCAGCCATGCAGGTCAGTTCCACCTTGTCCTCAACAAGAAGCGGCCAGAGGTATAAGGGGAGTGCCGGCCTATGACGACCGGCGAGCCATCCCTGAACGCTCAGGAGATTCTACCGCTCTTCCCTGATGGCGCGCTTCGCCGCCAGGCGCCCCTTTCGTGCGCCCCATCCACGAGAGGTCGGCCAGGGTCCCAAACGTCTCTTTGAAGACCCTGTAGTACATCAGTTCCTCTTTCGTATTCAGCGTCCAACCGTTGCTCAAGCTTCGCTCACGGCCGAACTCCTCGTCGGAAACATGTTCGTCAGCATAGTGGGCCAGGAAATCGCCCAGCCCTCCCCCCTCCCAGAACTTGGCCTTCCTGCGATGCAGCACGCAATCTGGAAGCAGGCCCTCCATCGACCGGCGCAGGACCCACTTCTCTATACCGTCATGAAGTTTCAGGTCGGCTGGAATGCGCAGGGCATAGTCCACGACCTGGGGATCGAGGAAGCTCACATGGGCCACATTTCCGTGAGCGGAGGCGCATCGGTCGACTCGCTGAAGCGCCGTGTTATGGAGTCTGGATGTGATATCGAGCAGTTCGTCGCCCAAGACCGGAGGATCAACAGACTTGAGATACTCGTAACCAGCGAACAACTCGTCGCTGCCCTCGCCTGAGAACACCGCAGCCACGTATTCGGACGCAGTCTGAGATGCCGCGTAGTTCAGAATACTTGATCGAACGAGCAAGGCGTCAAAGGACTCCAGGTGGAAGATCACCTCAGGCAACAGTTCGAGAAGTCTCGCAAAGCTCAATCTTATCTCATGGTGCTCAGACCCGATGGAATCGGCAACCGCGCGAGCGTAGACCATGTCCGGGGCTCCCGAAAGCCCAGCGGCGAACGTATGAAATACGCCGAAATGAGGCCGGGCAAGGGCCGCGATTGCGCTGGAATCGAGCCCTCCGGACAACCATGCACCCGTCTCGGCCTCTGTGATGCACTTTTCCACCGAATCCGCCAGCCGTCTACGCAGCTCTTTGGCAATAGTCTCCGGTGAATCTCCCGCCGGTGGCTGTTGTTGTAGGCTGAAGCAGCATTCCAGCCGATTCCCATCATAACGGTGTCCCGGTGGAAGCTCCTTAACGTCGTTTGCCACCGGTAGCATGGCCTTGACCTCCGATGCGAAGCACAAAACCCCATCCTCAGTCCGGCCGTAATAGAGCGGCGCGACCCCAATCGGATCGCGTTCGAGCATTGGGTGTCCATCGACGATCTGGGCCCGGGCGAAATGGCCCTCATCGACGTCATCCTGTACACACAGCGGCGAACTCCCAAGCGAGTCTGACTGAGGTTTGGGCCACGCTGCACCGAGCGTTGCTCCCGGTTCATCGAGAATGTCGTTTCCGGCCCTGCCACGATGTGCGATGCGGTCAAGCATCCGCCGTACCTGCTCCCGTCTTCCCGGAGCGAAGATCCCTGCAATTCCCGACATGATTGCACTCCTACAGGCTTTCCTCTCTCCTTGTCAGCCGGAGCATCCGATCGACCGCCGGAATCGGCTTTCCCTGTTCATCCACGATCTTGACCGAACCGTGGATGACGCGCGTCTGCCAATGAATCGCGTTTCTGAACTCATCTCTGCCTTCCCAGAGATAAGGTACGGGCAGGAAACCCTCTTCGAAGACCTTGTACAGGCCGTTTGCGGTATAGGGGTGCGGAATCGCGGACTCGATGGCATGGATGACGGCACGGGCATCACTCAGAAGTGCCTCGGTGCGGGCAACGACTTCAGGGTGATTGCCCATGTCGTCCACCTCGCCCTTCGCTCGGAGCCTCCGGTACTGTTCGATCGCATGTCGTGTGATCTGGATGCTCTCCTGGATTGTCGCCGGGTCGGCCAGGTGAGAGGCCTCGGAGTAGCTGACGACATGAATGATGGGAGGGCCGGTCTCATCGTGGGGCTCGATGTCGTCCATGAGGGCAGTGACCGCAGCGAGTTGCGCCTTGGCCTTCTCAAGATCGTGGGAGAAGAAATCCAGGCCGGCCCGGGGTTGAAGGATGACATGGAATCGCTCGTCCTGAAGTTCGCGAACGAGCCTGAGCATTGCCCTGGACTTGGCAAGGTCCTGGACGCCCCACGTGGCCTTCGGGGTGTTGAGCATATTCTGAAGGATCAGATGGCGGATACCGAGCCGCTTGGCCGTCTTGGCCGCAAGGAAGGCGGACACTACGTACGTAACGTCGTCGGCGCCGCGAAAAGCGAAGTGGTGTGGGACATTCGGTTCGAAGGGCTTGCCCTTCTCGGCGACATACCTCAACGTCCTCAGGTGCTGTTCCAGGTTCTCTCTGACCGAGTAGGGCCCTCTCCCATCGATCTGGCAGAACCACCAGAACGACAAGGCATGCCACGCCATGTTGATCGTCTGTTCGTACATCCTCGCGAGGGCCGGAAGATCCTGCGTGCCCGCATAGGTTCGGACGAGCATGGGTCGAGCGGCCCGCCACACGGCGGCGAATTCGGCCGGGGTACTGAGCGGTACACCCCCGCCGTTGGGCGAATCGCCCCACTCTTCGCCGAATCGGGACTGCGTTAGCTGAGAGGTTCCGATCGAAAGAACATCGAGGAATCCCGATGCGGCCAGTCTCCGGGTCCAATCGAGGAAGAGCCTGACCGCCTCGGTCCGGTCGGGAAGATACGGGCCCACATGGACTCGCATCAGGGGGGGCAACCGGTGCTCGATTCCATGACCGAGGCGGGCCATGAGGGTGTCCTGGGCAGTCCCGAACTCGTGATAGGTGGTTCGATCGACGGGGCGAACCGTCCGATAGTCGCCCTTCGCGATGAGATCCCGGCCGAAGGACAGGCGGTCCTCGTCATAGACGACGCTCTCGGCCATCTCGCGGGGAATGAACTTGGGATCGACGCCCAGGACGCGAAGCGTTTCGGCCGGTGTCTCGTCCCCTTCAAACGCACCCTGTACCTCGGGGACTCGCTGCCGGACCCAATCACATGCCCGAGGCAGTCCCGCGAAGAAGAGGGCCCTCAAGGGGCCACCCAGAGAGGTCAACAGCCTGGCAGCCTTCAATCGTTCGACCCACCGGGCGAAGAGCGCGGCGCCGCTCTCAGGGTCCAGGCGAAAGCTGAATCCCAAAACGGTGATGCGATGCTCGGATATCCACCGTCGGATGATCTCGATATTTGTATCCGACTGCGGCGTTTCAAAGGCCGTGCAAATCGGAGCGTTCGCTACGACCGTTCGGTAACCGCAATCCTCCAGAACGGTCTGCACCGATGCGATGCCCAGGGTGTGGGCGTCCAGATCGGGACGCACCAGCCCGAAGCACTCGTCCGACGCCGCTTTGAAGGGTGTGCGTTCATACATCGTCAAAGCCACCTTGTTAAACGCTTCCGCCTCGTCTCATGATGTCGAGTATTCTGGCGACGGAATCAGGCCGATGGGGAGTCAGGACTACGCAGACTCCGCAAGCGAACCCTGTCCTATCCGCCGGGAGTCAGAGCCAACTCATGGGCGGATTGATCAGCGGAGCGCGTCGGATCCTTGTCGGGGGCGCTCGGTCGTTCAGCGCCCGTGGACACCGATTCCGCTCCCACCACCAGGAACCGAATGTCCTTGACACTCATTCCCTGGATTCCCAGGCGATCCACCGTCCGACCTTCCTTCCAGTAGTCCACGCCGTGCATGGTGCAGGCCATCTGGATGATGGACTTGATGGTGGGAGTGGGCACCTTGAGCATGTCGCCCAGGCTGGCGATGGGTATCAGGCTGGCAGGTACGTCCTCCGAGATATAGCGATGGTCAATGGTCCCCGGAGCCTTGATCTCCGTGTATCCGCGGTTCGCCCGCATGGCATCGAAAAGCGTCTTGCCGGCAGCATCGTAGGCGAGATAAAGCCATTCCCGGGCGGTGTGCGCCCGAATTCCGAGGGCGGCGGCCACATTGACGCGCTCGCGATCCACGGCATCGAGCACGGCGGCCACGGAAGGCGTAACGCCCTGAACGTAGTACTCGAATTCGCCACACGTGTCTTCGATCCGTCCGGCGTTCAGGACGGTGATCGCCGGATGGAACACGGCTCCGATGTTGTCCAGACCGGTCTTGAGGACGTTGTCGCCGGGGACGAACTGCGGCAGGGCCTTGCGGATGATCGGCAGGATGTCGGCGATGTGATAGGCCGGTAATGCCGCCAGCGGCACGGAGTTCTTGATGCCGAAGATGTGCACCTGCGCAGGATTGGTCGCGCGCGACGCATAGAGGAGGGTTTGGGCCTCGGCGATGTACGGTCGGACGGTCGGATTTGCCCTCTGCAGGACCTGCGCCACCTCCAGCGCGCCACCGGTTCGACCGGGATTCAGAACGATCACCTGCCCGTCTTTGACGTGGGGGGCAATAATCCCGGCGATGTCCCGATGAGCGGTAGCCGGAACCACCACCATGAGGACGTCCCTGTCGTCGATAGCCGCCGCCGGATCCGATGTCACCAGATCCAGGTGAGCGAATCCTTCAACTTCTCCGCTCACCGCAATACCGCCACAGGCTCGAACGGGATCGAGCCTTGTATGGCTTCGGTTAAAGAGGTTGACCTTGCATCCACTAATGGCAAGGTGGGCTGCCATGGCCATGCCGCCGTGGCCGGCCCCAAGGACACAGAAGGAAGGCAGCCCCTCGACGGCGACGATCTCACCCAAAGGCCTCTCGGCGCAGCGAAGCCCCTCGATAACCTCTTGGACGGAATTCGCCCGCAACAGGCCTTCGAGAACGTTGTCGGTTTCGCACAGCCTCGCCAATCGCCCGAGCACTCGAAGATAGAGCATCTGGGTCTGAGGGGGGCCGAGAAGGAGGAAGATTACGTTTGCCCTTCGGTCTGACGCGCTGTCCCAGGGCAGGCCCTCCCTCGCCACTCCGATGGCCATCAGCAACTGGTTGCATCCCTTTGTAGAGGCATGGGGAATCGCGATGTGCAGCGCCCGGACTGGATAGATCGTCGGAGCGGCCCGCTCCCTCGCCATGATGTCCTTGACGGCGGTCTCCACGTCCACAGACCGGGCATGTCCGAGAGCGTCCACCAGTCTGGCGATGGCGTCTTCCTTGCGTGAGACGTTGAGGTCAAGGATCACCGCTTCCGGGACGAGCATGTTTTCGATTCGCATGGTCAGACCTCACCCGACCTGTGTCGTCATCGGGTCATTGGGCTCCTGTACCTTATACGATGCCATGGATACACGGATACATCGATAATTGTGCATTGATCCATCGTTCTAAACGAAGTAAGATCGAGTCATGGACTGGCTCAACTATCACCACCTGTTCTACTTCTGGGTTGTGGGCAAGGAAGGAACGATCTCGGCTGCGTGCAAGAGGTTGCTCCTGACCCAATCGACAATCTCCGCGCAGCTACAGGCACTCGAGAAGACACTGGGGGGAAAGCTCTTCGATCGCGTCGGGCGCAGCCTCAGACACACTGAGAAAGGCCGCATGGTCTTTCGTTATGCTGACCAGATCTTCGCATTGGGCTCCGAACTCCTCGAAGCGACGAGGGGACAACCTCCGAATCGTCCCTTGCGGCTGAACATTGGTGCGCACGATGTCCTGCCCAAACTGGTGGCCTATCGTCTGCTCGAACCAGCACTGAACCTCCCCAAGCCGGTCCATGTTGTGTGCTACGAAGGGACGCCAATGCAGCTCATGCCCAGGCTGGCGGTCCGCGAGGTGGACCTCGTTCTGACGGACACCCCGATCGACCCCCACATCAGAGTTCGCGCCTACAGCCATTTGCTGGGCGAGTGCGGGATCAGCTTCTTCGCCACACCGAGACTCGCCCGCAGACTGCGGATCGATTTTCCCCAATCGCTCCACGGCGAGCCTGCACTTCTCCCCACCAGCAACACCACGATGCGTAAGTCTTTGGACAATTGGTTTGACTCCATGGGCGTGCGTCCGAACGTGGTTTCAGAGTTCGAGGATAGCGAGCTCATGATGCTCTTCGGCCAGAAAGAACGCGGGTTCTTCCCCGGGCACGATGTGATTACGGAGGAAATCATCGCCGGCTTCGGTGTGGAACCGATCGGCACTGTCCAAGGCCACAGGGAACGATTCTATGCCGTTGTCGCCGAGCGCCAACCCAGGCATCCCGCAGTGATCGCCGTGACTCAGGCCGCACGCAAGAAGACGTCCAGACCTCGGAACCGAGGGACCGTCAGGAACAGGAAAGGCACCCCACCCCAAACAAGCAACACCGCCTTATCACCGAAGCAGGTTTCCCTGGCTTCTTGCACCATTTCCTGAACTGACATTAAACCAAAGCAACAAACAGGAGACTTATCGCCCGTCGCTGGCGGATGCGACAATGCGAACCATAGACTGTAGCCCCTGGTGGGCCTGCCGTGCGAAGTGTGGTGCACGTTGATCGTACTCGGAGTAAGCATCAAACGGATGGCTGGTGCGGATCGGGACGCACCCCATTTGTTGGCCGGCACGGAGGCACGAGACAGGTGACCCCTGCTTACTGCGGTTTGCCGGTCTCCTACAGCAGGGCAATTGCATGCGCGGAGCCCCATACGACGAGCGAGAAGGCAACGATGAACAGGGTGTATCTCCGCCAGTGAACGATGGTAGCAGGTCGCCCAGATGCGGTCAGGCCCTCAAGCTTTCTGATATCAAGGTATCGAACGCCGATGAGCAGGGCAACAAAAGCCCAGAACACTACGTCCGCAGCGCCAAGGGTGTATGCTCCACGATCCGAGATAGCCTTGGCGCAAGCCAGGAGACAGACGTTGCCCACGAGCATCCAGAACATCCTGGCCAAGCAACCCGACAATCGCCCTTGGGTAGAGTTGGTTTGATCGATCGATTCTGGCATCTCCGGTCCTCTGTGGAGACTCACGTCTCAAGGACCCGGATGGCGGCCCGACCACCGGAGATACCTGCAGCGTCAACATGGCGCCGCACCCTTCAATTGAGTTGACCTGTTTCGAACGGACGCCGGATCCGACGGCGCCCCTGACGACTAGACGGTGATGGGTATCTCCGTCCATTTCAACGGCAGTCTCACCCGTTGCCGATCCAGGCGTTCGTATTCAAGCCTTGCGGAGCTTCTACACTACCGTTTCTCGCGATTCAAGGGACCGGACCTCCCGCGCCATTGGTTCACGTCCGCAGACTACATCGCCGCGAACAGGATCCCGCCCATCATGCCCAGACCGATGAGAAGCCAGAGCCAACTGGGGTCGCTGTCTGTCGACGTTTGGTCTGCCTTCAACCGATTCCTAAAGACGAGGATGACGCCAAGAAGCATAACACCGAAACACAGAACGGATGCGCCGATGCTGAGCATGTCGGGCCCCCAGATGCGCGAGAACGGCTCACAACGTTGAGCCTGGGCTCATCCGGTTACTCCAGCTCCCACGTGATCCTGCTCTCAGCCCACCGCCTCGAAGACCGAGGCCATTCGCTGGCTCTGAGTCTCCTTCGGTGACTATACGACATGTCCTCTTCCGATTTGTACAATCGCCTTGCCCAGGGTCTCTGATTCGAGCTATTACTCTCTACCTCTCCGCCAAGCGTGCGATGGATATGTGGCGGTGCTCGGCTACAAGGAAGAGACGAGTACAGACTCCCTTAGCGATCGTCTCAAAGATGCGTGGCAAGGACCTTCTTCATCTGAGCGATTTGGCAACTGTGCGTTCAGATGCCGGAGGACGCCGATCGGGTGGTTGCGGGAAAACCAAGACAACCCTGCCGGATGGCGGCCCGACCATCCGAGATGCCTCCGGGCACACACGTGACCCGAACCCTTAAGCTGACGACTTAGAACCTATCGGGTTGCCTGAGGGGAGTCAAGTTCTGGCTCCCAGTGAGCATCGGGTGGCGCGCGGGGAGACTGGCTTTCGGTCTCGCTGATGGAATGGCACCGTAGTGCAGCTCGCCGACAGTGATGATGCTAATGGCGGACACCGGAGGGAGACAGGCACACTTTCCGGTGCTCCGGTCTTGCGACCTCCGCCCTCGCAAAGTGAGCCAGTCCCCGGCGACGCAGAAAGACCGTATCTGCACCTCTATCAGAATAGGGGAGAATCCGGGAGATGCCTCGGGGGGCGCAGGGCCATGACCATCGTGTTCACATCAGCCGAAGAGATCGAGAAGCACCTGCGGGCGGAAATCGGCTCGAATCTCCGGGCGGGCGCCATGGAGGCCTTTGCCATGGAGATCTGCCGGGAGGGTAAGCTCAGCATCGGACAGGTGACTGAGACGCTTGAGCTGTCCGTGTATCAAGCGGATGGGTTACTACAGCACAGCGTCGAACCACCCCACACAGTCGCCAACTCTGGGCACCACCGGGCCACTCCAGACAGGGCTTTGCTCGACTTATTGTTATTTCAGATGTGTCACCTATTGACCGCCTCGAATTGATCGTACAAACGGATCCGCCCCAAGGGTCCTTCGGCATGTGAACGCCTCCCCCCCATGCTGATCGGGTCATGCCAATGCCGTACCGCTGCCTTTTCTCCTTTCTAGTCAAAGGCTTACGATTTTCGTGATCGTTCGGTTGACCGATCGTCGGGGTTGATTCATCCGAGGCTGCCACGAGGACCGATAATAAAGGGGAATGCCGGCGGGCGCACTATGCGCAAATACTTGCCGGCGATTGAGTTGATATGTTTACAGTCTTCGCCATGATCCCGGCTCGGGGTGGGTCTCGTGGGATTCCTCGCAAGAATCTCCAGCCCCTTTCCGGCAAGCCGCTGATCGCACACACCATCGAAGCCGCCCGCAACAGCCGCCGAATCAGTCGTGTCATGGTCAGTACGGAGGACCCCGAGATCGCCGAGGTCTCGCGAAAACACGGGGCGGAGATCCCGTTTACGCGTCCGGCCGAACTGGCGACCGACACCGCCAGCGGCAACGCCGTCAGTCGGCACTGGCTGGAGTGGGTGAACGAAAACACCGACCGCCCCACGGCAGTGATCCACCTTCAGGCGACCTCGCCGCTGCGAACGTCGGAAGACATTGACGGGGCGCTGGCACTGCTCGAACAGGTGGAGGTCGACTGTGTGGCCAGTGTGTGCCCGGTGTCCGAGCACCCGGCCTATATGTACCGCTTGATCGAGAAGCAGGCGGTGCCCTTCCTGCCCGAGGGCTTTCTGCCGGATCACCGGCAGCGGGCCGAACCCCTCTACCGCCTGAACGGCGCCATCTATGCCACGCGGTTTGAGACGGCGTTGCGGGCAGGCAAGTTTCATGCAACGCCCTTTGCGCCCTTCGTGATGTCGGCCGAGCGAAGCATCGATATCGACGCGCCGCTGGACCTGAGCATCGCCGAGGCCATTCTGATGAATACCCGGGTCGTGGGTAAGGGGGGGAACCCATGACCCGTCGGGTAAGCGTGCTGACCGGTGCTCGAAGCGACTACGGCATTCTGCTGAGCGTGCTGCGGGCGATTCACGCGCATCCGGCCATGCAACTCCAGCTTGTGGTGACCGGGTCGCACCTGTCGGAGGCCCACGGGCTGACGGTTCACGAGATTGAGGCCGACGGATGGGAGATCGCGGCGCGGGTGCCGATGCTCGATGCCGAGACGACCTCGGGCGATCTGGGTGTGGCACGAGCGATGGGTCGCGCGGTAACGGGGGTGGCCGAGGCATTCGATCGTCTGAAGCCCGACATCACGGTATTCCTGGGCGACCGGTACGAGACGTTTGCCGGTGCTCTGGGCGCCGCCGCGATGCGGCTGCCGATCGCTCACATCGGCGGCGGGGAGTGCGACCACGCCACCTGTCTGGACGGTTACCTTCGAAATGCCCTGACGCAGTTGGCCCACGTTCACTTTGTGTCATGTCGGACCTATGCCGATCGGCTGATCGCGCTGGGCCAGGATGCGTGGCGGATTCACTCGGTGGGGTTACCGAGTCTGGACGGCATAACGGAAGGGCTGCTGACTCGAGACGAGCTGGCGGCTTCGCTGAAGGTGACGCTGCGTCCGCCGGTAATCGTGGGGACGTATCTACCGGTCACGCTTCGCCCCGCAGAGAGCCAAACGGAACTGCACGCGATGCTGGAGGCGCTCGGCCGGTGCGGCGAAGCGACGATCCTTCTGACGCTAAGCAACGCCGATGCCGGGGCGGGGTGGGTGGACCGGACGATCCAGCAGTTTTCGGCGGCCCACGCCAACGTGCACGTCTTCGCCAGTCTGGGACGGCGGCGCTATCACAGCCTGCTATCGATCGCGGACGCTGTCATCGGCAACAGCAGCAGCGGCATCATCGAGACACCGAGTTTCGGCGTGCCGGCGGTGAACATCGGCGCGCGTCAGAATGGGAGGCTTCGCGCCGAGAACATACTGGACGTACCCGGTCAGACCGAACCCGTGGCGGAGGCCCTCAGCCGGGCTCTTCGCGACGAGACGTTCCGTCGTCGAGCGGTCGGCGCGATCAATCCATTCGGCGATGGCCGCGCGGGCGAGCGGATCTCGGCCACGTTGAGCGAACTGACGATCGATCGCGACCTCATCGAGAAACGGGTGCCCTCGGGCACGTTCTCTCGCACGGAGGCGTTGGCCGGCCCGTCGGTTCAGGAGTCCCGAGATGCTTGATGCGCTGGAACAGACGTCCCGCACCGCGTGGGAGAAGAATCTCGACACGCACCGCCTGCTGTGGCCGGACACCGAGATCGTACGGTTCCTCGGCCACGCGATTCCGCGCGGGCAGCGAAGCGGTTTGCGGGCGCTGGACATCGGGTGCGGCGGCGGGCGGCATCTGGCATGCCTGGCGCGTGAGGGGTTCGAGGTGTTCGGTCTGGACTACAACCTGAACGCGCTTCAGCAGGCAGGCGAGGCCGTGCGAAGCGAGGGCAAGCCCTCGCGGATGATGCTGGCCGACGTGGTGAATCTGCCGATCGGCAGCGAGCAGTTCGACCTGGTGCTGGCGTGGGGCCTGCTCTTTGCCACCACGCTCGATCGCAGCCTGTCGATGATGCGGCGGGTTCGCGAGATTCTCAGGCCCGGCGGGCGACTGCTGGCGAACTGGCGGACGCACGTGGACGACCTTCGCAAGACCGGGAAGAAGGTCGAAGGCAAGACCTATGTGCTGGGCGAGAAGGCCGACGCCTTCAGCCTTTCGGGGACGCTGTACTCGTTTCTGAATCGTAAGGACGTCGAGCGGCTGTATGCCCGCAGCGGTTTGACGATCGACAACATTGAACGGCGCGATCTGTGGATCAACAACCTGTCGGTTCACTGTAGCTGGTGGATCGTGTGGGCCTCGCGGCCCCGCACCTGATGCGCCACAGAGCGCCGAAACGCGCCGGACAGATGGAAGGAAAGACGCGCAGAACAGTCCCCGTGCGAGCGGCGGCGGTGCCAGCGTTCGGGGCGGAAGGGGTGAACCCATGGCGGATGTCGTAACCGGTCTCGGAGCGGCGAATCAGACGGTCGCCTTTCATCTGGGCGACCGCCCGATCGGCGCCGGCTGTGAGACGTTCATTATGGCCGAGATCGGGGTGAATCATAACGGCGATGTCCGGCGGGCGGGCGAACTGGTAGACGCGGCAGCCCGGGCCGGTGCCGACGCGGTGAAGCTGCAGGCCTTCGACCCGGATGCACTATGTTCTCGACTGCACAAGGGTGCCGAGCGGGAGATGCTTCAACAGTATGTCCTGTCGGAAGGCGACCTGGGTGAGCTTCGCGATCGTGCGACGTCGGCGGGCATGGTCTTCCTGGTCACGCCCTTCGGCTTTGCGGAGGTGGATCAGGTGGTGCGCCTGGGTGCCCCGGCGATCAAGGTGGGTTCGGGCGAGGTCACGCACACGCCGCTGTTGAGGTACATCGGCGGCAAAGGCCTGCCCGTCGTTCTGAGCACGGGGGCCGCCGACCTGCGCGACGTCGAGCGGGCCGTGAAGGTGTTGCGGACCGCCGGCTGCCGCGAGATCGCACTGCTGCACTGCACGAGCGTCTATCCCGCGCCCGATGCGTCGCTGAATCTGTCCGCCTTGAACACGCTCGCCGAGCGTTTTTCCGACTGCGTGATCGGATACAGCGACCACTCGACGGGAACGACAGCGGGGATTGCAGCCGTGGCGATGGGCGCCCGGATCATCGAGAAGCACCTGACCTCCGATCACGCGTTGGAGGGGCCCGATCACGTCGCCAGCGCCGAGCCGGACGAGTTTGGCCGACTGGTTCAGGAGATTCGCCGGTACGAACAGATGCGGGGCGACGGCGTCAAGCGCCCTGCCGAATGCGAGACGATCATCGGGCAGAGCCTGGTGGCGGGGCGTACGCTTCATGCCGGGCACGTGATCACGCCTACGGATCTGACCTTCAAACGTCCGGGGTGGGGGCTTCGCCCGTACATGATGGGGCAGGTGGTCGGTCGGCGTCTGGCGAAGGACCTTCCGGCGGACGACGTATTGACGCGAGAACACATCAACTGGGGACAACCTTGAGAAAGACACTGAACACCCTGATGACCTGCGGTTCGGGTCCGGGCGTGGTGGGGCACATCGACGCCCTGCGGCGCAACCGGTACGCGTCGGTTCGCGTTGTCGTCGGCGACGTGAGCACCGACGAGAATGTGGGGTTTGCCCTGGCCGACGACCGCGCGACGCTTCCAGCGGCGTATCTTCCGGACATGAGCGAATTGATGCTGGAGGTGTGTCGCGGACACCATGCCGACGTGCTGTGGCCGGTCTTCGACGGCGAGCTCGAACCGCTGTCGGCGGCCCGGGCGAAGTTCGAGGCCGAGGGCATCCGCCTGCTGATGGCGGATGACACCACGATCCGCCTGTGTCTGGACAAGGCGGCGTTTCATCAGCGGCTGGCCGAGAGCGGACTGGTGCTGCCGTGTCAGGTGGTTCGATCGCCGGTGGCCTTGCGTCAGGCCGCCGAGAGTTTCGGCTACCCCCAGCGGCATGTGGCGATCAAGCCGAACCGCGGGGCGGGCGGTCGAGGCTTTCACGTCCTGCATGGCCGGCTGGAGCCTGCCAAAACCTTCTTCTCGGACAAGCCCGATTCGACGGCCTGTGTGATGGAGACGGCAGTCGAGGCACTGACGCACTGGTCGCAGGATCGAGAGCCGGCGGTGCTGGTTTCGCCCTTCGTCGGCGGTCCGGAATACGGCTGCGACGTGCTGGCCGAAGGCGGGCGGATCGTCGCGGCCGTGACTCGCGCCAAGCTGCCGCCCGTTCGCGAGGGCATGCACACGCGAATCGTGGTGGGCGAGGACCCCGGTGTTCTGTCCGTAGTGGAACGCCTCGTGGAAGCCCTCGGCGCCACCGGCCTGCTCAGTGTCGACCTTCGAGCCGACGAACAAGGGCGGCTGTGGGTTCTGGAGGTGAATCCCCGTGCGGGCGCCTATCTGGGCATGGCATGCGAGCTTGTGGATCTGATGGGGCTGTCCCTGGCGCGTCTGTTCGGCGATCGGACGAACGTCGAGAAGTATCGGCGCGAATCGGAGGACGTGATGGGTCTGAGGTACTGGGCCGATATGGTGCTGGTCCGCGGACGCCCTCGCGTGATGGCCAGTTGTGGTGTGGAAGGGTAAGACATGAGCAGGATCCTGGTTTGCTCGGCACATCCGGATGATGAGACGTTCGGCTGCGGAGGGACGATGCTGACGCATCGGCAGGCCGGCGACGAGATTGTATGGCTGATCGCGAGCAAGGCGTGGACACCCCGCTGGAGCGAGGAAACGATCGCCCGCAAAGAGGCGGAGATCACGGCGGTGGCGAGCTTCTACGAGGTCAACCGGCTCGTGCGCCTGGGGCTGCCTGCGTCGCGGATGGACGAGCTGCCCTTCGGGGACGTTCTCACGCTGGTCGCCGAGTCAATCAAGCAGGTGCAGCCGGACGAGGTGTACACCGTTCACGCGGGCGACGTTCACAGCGACCATCGGGTGCTGGCCGACGCGGTGTGGCGGTCGCTCAAGCCGTTTCGCGGCGGCAAGGGCGTACGACGCATCCTGAGCTATGAAACGCTGAGTTCGACCGACCAGGCCGCTCCGACATCCATCCCCTTCCGCCCGACCGTCTACCGAGACATCACCGCTGTCCTGGATCGCAAGATCGAGGCGATGCAACTGTATCAGTCGGAGCTTCAGCCCTTGCCGGGGCCCCGAAACGGTGAAACGCTTCGAGCCCTGGCCCGATGTCGGGGGGCTTCTGTCGACGTGGAGTGTGCCGAGGCGTTCATGCTGTTGCGTCAAGTCGATCACTGAGGCAAAGCAACCTCAGACGTCCCATCCACCCTGACCGCGAAGCCGGTCGATTTCAGCCATGGCCTGTGCCTTCAGTGCTACGTAGTCGGTTTTGGCAATCCGGTTGAGGGGCAGCGTGCCCGGCGGCAGGACTACGTAGTGAAGCGGCCGCATGTAGCTGGCGATGCCCTTGGCGTGCGACTCGAGTTCATCCCTGGTCAGTTCCGCACCGGGCTTGGCTTCGATGAACAGCACCACACCCTCGCAGAAGACATCATGGGGAGCGCCCACGGCCCCGCAGGCGGCCACCTTATCTCTGAGCAGGGCGAAGTGATCCTCGACCTGCGAGGGATAGACCTGATAGCCCTTGGGCTTGATCACGAGCTTGGATCGGCCAGTCAACGTGAGCCCCTGCGGCGTTTTCATACCGAGGTCGCCGGTGTAGCAGACGCCGTCGGTAGAGACGGTCTTGCGATACGCCTCGGAGTTGTTGACGTAGGCGACGAAGACCTGCGGGCCTTCGAAGCAGACCTCGCCAATCTGCCCGTCGGGCAGGATCGGGCCGGCGGTTCCGTCGGGGTTCATCGGCTTGCGAATACTGATGGGGGTGATGGGCATCTCATAACCGACCGACCCGGCCAGGACGGTAGCTGTGATGTCTTTCGGCGTATAGGTGATGAAACCCGCACCTTCGGTGAGGCCCAGCCCGGTTCCCGAACGGGGAGACATCCTGGAAAGCTGCTCGGCGAAGTGTCCGTTGACGGCTTGCCCGCCGTAGATGGAGAACTCCAATGAAGACAGATCGTACTGGGTGTACTCCGGCAGGCGCCACTGCATCATGAACATCGCCGGCACCTGGCCGATGATCTCGACCTGATGCTCCTGAATCGCCCGGAGAGACTTGGCGGCGTCGAACATGTGGAGGAGGACGGCCGTCCCCCCCCAGAACAACGTGGTCATCAACTGTTCGGCCTGACAACCGACGTGGGATGGGGGCAGATTGACGAGCATCTTTCGACCCGTCATATCGAACCCACCGCCCAGGCACATGTTCTGACAGGTGATGTTTCGATGAGAGAGCAGCGCCGGCTTGGGCGCACCCGTGGAGCCCGTGGTGTATACGACCTGGGCGCCGTCGGTCTCCCGGATACTCTCGGCGACCTGCTGGAAGCGTTTCCAGGCGGGTGACTGCGTCGGGTCAGGCAGCAGGGCCATCGCCTCGGCGTAGAGGACCAGGCCCGAGATAGCCCCATGGATGACCTGATCCGGCAACGAGAGCTGAATCAGGTAGCGGACGTATGGGCAGGCGTTCTGTACGGCCTTGCCCATTTCGGAGAAGTCGATGTGGGGCGTCTTGCCTAGAAAGACGTAGGCCTTGGCCTGGATGAGATCGAGCGAGCGGATGATCTCCGGGGCCTTGAGCCGCAAATCCAACGGGGCGTGGATGACCCCAATCTTGAAACAGGCGTACTCCAGGAAGACGTGCTCGGCCAGCAAAGGCAGCGAGGTCGCCAGGAAGTCGCCCTTTTCGAGCCCCATATCGAGCAACCTGATTGCCAAGGCGGTGGTGATGGCGTCAAATTGCCCGTAGGTATAGGTTACTCCGGTATCGGTTTCGATGATCGCGGGCGAATCGGAACTCCGCTTTGCCCAATAGGCCACAACGCCGTGCAACAGGTGCCGATCAGAAAAATCCTTGTTGTAGTGCTCGATGGTGTACTGAGGGACACCATTGAGGAAGTTGACTTCCTCCATGCAACGGTCTCCTATAATAAGTGCAATCTTCTATCCTACCCGAGCTATTGTTGTCTAACAACAAGATGGCAGCAGAAACCCTGAGGGCGTGAGTACCTGAGTATCCTCCCAGACCACAGCGGCCCTGGAGACCGGAAGGCGCGACGGTGAGACGAGGAGACGGCCGGACGGTATTCCGTTAGTAACCACATTGACTGGATAGAGTGAGTCTGTAGAATATGACCGGAGGACTAAAATGGTCATCCGGTCAGCAACTGTCAATGGGGAGTGTATTGGTGTTCGGCAGCAGATACTGGACGAGGCGGGGAAGCTGTTTCTGCACTACGGGTTCAAGAAGACGACCGTAGATGATATTGCCAGGAGCGCAGGGATTTCCAAGGGTGCCGTCTACCTGCATTTTGACAGCAAGGAGATGATCTTTCACGAGCTGGTCAGGCAGGTCAGGGAGCATGTTGTTGGGATACTGAACGGCATTGCCGGGTCGGCGGCAACACCGGACGACAAGATCCGACGGATGCACGTGGACAGCCTGCTGTTCGTCTGGGATCATCACCACCAGGCGCCTCATGCCCCTGAGGTGTGGGGTGAGACAATTGCGATGTTTTCGCGAGATCATGAAGAGTTCCTCAGCGGTTGTCAGGGGCTGGTTGCCGGGGTGGTGGCCGAGGGGCAGTCCCAGGGGATGTTCCGCCGCGATCTTGAGCCTGAGCGAACGGCATGGGTGCTGTCGATGAGCGTCCAGGGCTTCGCTCCACCTTATCTTCGGGTATCGGAACGCCGACAACTGGAAGAGGGGATAGCGGATACGGTCAACCTGATCCTTGACGGCATGAGATGTCAGAACGAACCCGATGCCGGCCTTGAACGGGACGTGTGCGAACAGGTAGTGTCATGAGTACGATCATTACCCCCCCCGAGCGGAGAACCAAGCGGGCGTCGGTGGAGAACGAGGCCCCCGTGTCTGTTGCGCCGAGCCGAACGGACCCGCACACGTCTCCATCACCGTGGTGGAAGCGTCGCCTGGGCCCGATGATCATTTTGGGCATCGGAGCGATCGCTATCGCTGCAGCAGCCCTTTGGCCTGCCCCGGCTGCCTCTCAGGCACCGCCGACGGCGACCGGTGTGGTGGATGTCCGCGTCCAGCCGCTGGTGCCGGTGGCGCAACAGCCGGACGAGATCCGGCTGCCCGCCGTATTGGAGGCACAGCGGGTGATCAAGGTATCGGCGGAGGTGGCCGGCCGTATCGAGAAGGTCGGCCCGAAGGAGGGAACCGATGTCGAGCCGAACCAGCCTCTGCTGTGGTTGAACATCGACATGCTCAAGGCACAGCATGACCAGGCACTGGCCCAGCACGAGTTGAACGAGCGTGAGCTGGCGCGGTATCAGCAGTTGGAGACCCGCGGCGTAGCGACCGACATCGAGATGTACCGGGCCCGAGCCGCGGTGTCGATGAGCAAGGCCGCATTGACGCTGACGAGCGAACAGCTCGCTCGCACGGTGATCCGTTCGCCCATCGGGGGCGTTCTGAACGACATCCTCGTCGAACCCGGTGAGTACGTCGGACCGGGAACGAACATTGCCGAAATCATCCAGTTGGACCAGCTCAAGGTCGTGGTGCATCTTCCGGAGCGCGACGTGGTGTACGCCAAACTGGGACAGAGTGCGAAGGTGGCCGTCGACTCGGTGGACGATCTCCAGCTCGATGGTCAGATCAGCTATATCAGCGCCAAGGCAGACGAAACTACTCGAACCTTCCGAACGGAGGTCACGGCCGACAACCGGCAGCGGCGAGCCCGCCCCGGGCAGATCGTTCGCGTGGGGCTGCTCCGGCGGAACATCGCCCAGGCGATCATGATTCCGCTGTACTGCGTGATCCCCATCGAAGATGGTTATCAGGTTTATGTCGAGGAGGAAGGCAAGGCGAGGCCTCGGAAGATCCAGATCGGCCTGATCGTCGGTGATACGGTTCAGGCCGTCAGCGGATTGAAGGCGGGCGAGAAGCTCATCGTGGCCGGCCATCGGATGGTGAGCGACGGCGGAACGGTTCGCGTGGTGAGGTGATGGCGTGATCGTCAGCGACCTTGCCATACAGAACCGGACGACCGTCTGGGTGATCATCGTTCTGCTGGGCGTCTTCGGGACGTACAGTTACCTGACGATCCCTCGCGAGAGCGAGCCGGATGTCCCCATCCCCTATGTCATCGTGACGACCGTCTACGAGGGAGTCAGCCCCGAGGACGTGGAAACCGCGGTGACGATGAAGCTTGAGAAGAAGCTTCAGGGGCTCAAGGGGGTCAAGGAGCTTCGGAGCAGCAGCGCCGAAGGTATCAGCCTGATCCAGATCGAGTTTCTGCCGGAAATCAATATCGATGATGCCCTTCAGCGTGTCCGAGACAAGGTAGATCAGGCCCGTCCCGACTTGCCCGACGACATCGAGGCCCCCACGCTGACCGAAATCAACATCTCCGACTTTCCGATCATGGTGATCAACCTGAGCGGGCCGGTCAGCCCGGTGATCCTCAAGGAGATCGCCAAGCAGCTCGAGGATCGTATCGAGACGATTTCGGGGGTGCTGGATGTCCAGGTGCTGGGGGCGCTCGAGCGCGAGATTCGGCTGGAATTCGACCCGGACCGGCTGGCGGCCTACAAGATCAGCATCCCCGAGCTGGTCAGCCTGATCCCCTCGGAGAACGTCAACATCTCGGGCGGCAACGTCGAGGGAACGACGGCGAAGTACACCGTTCGAGTCCCCGGCGAGTTCGTCAAGCCGGAGGACGTCGACCACCTGCTGCTGACCGTTCGGGACGGCAAGCCGATCTATCTGGCCGACGTGGTCAAGGTCCGCGACACGTTCAAGGACCGGGAGGGCCGGTCGCGGTTGAACGGGCAGGAGTGTGTGACGCTGTCGATTCAGAAGCGGATCGGTGCGAACATCATCACCGTATCCGACTCCGTCAAGATGGTTCTGGAGAAGGCCAGGCCCTATTTGCCCGAGGGTGTGACGTGGAGCATTACGCTCGATCAGTCCAAGGACATCCGCGTGATGCTCGAGGACCTCGAGAACAACGTCTTATCGGGACTGGTGCTGGTCATCGCCGTGCTCTTCTTCTTCATGGACTGGCGGTCGAGCCTGATCGTGGCCACCGAGGTTCCGCTGTCGATGCTGTTGAGCTTCTCGATCCTTCAGCTTATGGGCGTCACGCTGAACATCGTCGTGCTGTTCAGTCTGATTCTGGCGCAGGGGATGCTAGTCGACAATGCCATCGTCGTCGTCGAGAACATTTTTCGCCATCGCCAGGAGGGCAAGGACGCCATTCGGGGGGCAATCGACGGCGTGGGCGAGGTGGCCTGGCCGGTGATTACAAGCACATTGACCACGCAGGTGGCCTTCGCCCCGATGCTGTTCTGGCCGGGCATCATCGGCGAGTTCATGAAGTTCCTTCCTCTGACGCTGATCGTGACACTGGGAGCGTCGCTGTTTGTGGCTTTGGTGATCAACTGCACGATGGCCGCGACGCTACTGAAAGTTCAGCCGCAACCGGGCTATGGTTCCCTGGGCGATCGATTCATGCGGCGATACCAGCAATTCCTATCGCTGGCGATGAACCATGGGGTGACGACGCTGCTGCTGTCGGTCATGATTCTGGCCGGGTTGGGGATCGCTTACGTTCGGTTCGGGCATGGGGTGGAGTTCTTCCCGGAAGTCGATCCGCAGCGGGCCTATATCAGCCTGAAAGGTTCGCAGGGCACCAGTCTGGAGGAGTCGGACCGGTGGGCCCGAATGGTCGAGAAGGTGGTCGAGAAGTATCGGCGCGATCTCAGGTACTACGTCACGAACGTCGGCAGCGGTTCCGGCGGGCAGGGGCTATCGGATTCGGGAGGTTCCTCGGGAACGCACACGGCGCGGATCAGCCTGGACTTTCACGATTTCCTGGACCGTCCCCGCCCCAGCAACGATGTGGTTCGCGACGTTCGCGCCGATCTGCCGGATATGCCGGGCGTCGAGGTCAAGGTCAAGAAGCAGGAGCATGGTCCGCCCCGCGGGGCGCCGGTTGAGATCGAGATCGCGGGCGAGGATTTCAAGGTTCTGACCGATCTGGCAGACCAGGTTCAGCGACAGATTGTCAATGTGCCGGGGCTCGTGAACCTGCGCGAGGGCTACGAACAGGCCAAGCCGGAACTCCAGTTCATCGTCGATCGGCGTCGGGCGATGATGCTGGGTCTGAACACGAATGTGGTTGGCAACTTTCTCAAGACGAGCTTCTGGGGGCGCAAGGTCAGCATCTACCGTCAGTATGACGACGAATATGACATCACCGTGCGGCTGCCGTTGAAGTATCGCCACAACATCGAGGATCTCTATCGCCTCCAGGTGCCGAACCCCGACGGCAAGCCGATCCCGTTATCGTCGATCGGCAAGTTTGTCTACACGGGCGGCAAGGGCACCATCGAGCGAGTGAACCAGCAGCGGGTGATCACGGTACTGGGCGACAACGAGGGACGGCTGGCGACCGAGGTTCTGGCCGACGTACAGAAGCGGCTGGAGAATATGAAGCTGCCCGTCGGCTATCTCATCCGGTACGCCGGCGAAAACGAGGATCAGAAGGAATCCGAGGACTTTCTCTGGAGGAGTTTCGGGGCGGCACTGTTCGGCATCGTGCTGATCCTGGTGGCGCAATTCAACAGCCTGCGGGTACCGGTGATCATCATGACGACCGTCATTCTCTCTCTGATCGGCGTGATGCTGGGCCTTTTGGTTGCCCGCATCCCCTTCGGCATCATCATGACGGGCATCGGCGTGATCGGCCTGGCGGGTGTCGTGGTCAATAACGCCATCGTGCTTCTGGACTACACTCGGCAATTGCAGGCCAGGGGAATGAACATCATTGAGGCCAGCGTCCAGGCGGGTGTCACGCGACTTCGGCCGGTATTGCTCACGGCCACGACGACCGTTCTGGGCGTGATGCCGATGGTCATCGGCGTCAACTTCAACTTCCGCTGCCTCCGGCTCGACATCGGGGGTGAATCGGTCCAGTGGTGGCGTCCAATGGCAATCGCTGTGGCGTTCGGTCTGACGTTCGCGACGGTGCTGACCCTGGTGGTCGTGCCGACAGTGTACTACCTGTTCCATGGGGGATGGCGAAAGACCGAGGTCCCTGCCGCACCAAGCGTTGAGCCTGCGGACGATTGAACTTCATCCACAGCGGGCGCATTCGGAACCGCACCCAACACCGAACGAAGCGATCCCCATCACGGGAGGGCCCCTTCAGCGAGGGGGACAGTATCTCTGCATGATACCCTCGGTCGTTCGGATGCCGTCGACGGCGGCCGAGATGATCCCGCCAGCATAGCCGGCCCCCTCACCGATGGGATAGAGGTTTGACGCGGACACCGAGGCCCGGGTCTGGGCGTCGCGTACGATCCGAAGCGGACATGAAGCGCGTGTCTCCGGGGCGGCCATCAACGCCTCGGCGGCGGCGAAACCAGGCATGCGGCGATCGAGAATCCGCAACGCAGCGGCCAAGGCATCCGATACGGCAGGCGGCAAGACCGACCGGATCGAGCCCCAACGTCCGCCCAGAGGATAGCTGACGGACATCGTCCCGTCGCTGGAACGATCGGCGAGAAAGTCGCTCGCCCGTTGGACCGGCACGGCATAATCCCCGCCCCCCACCTCGAAGGCCGACCGCTCCCACTGCTCAAGAGTGAGCATGGCCGCCAGGGGGTCTTCGCCGACGTCCGCCGGCCCGAGCGTCACCACGAGACCGCTGTTGCCGAGGAGACCCGCCCGACGGGATCGGCTTGCCCCGTTGACGGCCACCAGGCCGGCCGACTCGTTGCATGGCACGATCTGCCCGCCGGGGCACATGCAGAAGCTGAATACATCGCCGCGAGGCCCGCCCGCCCCCCGAGCGACCAACTGATAGTCCGCGGGCGGCAGGCACGCCTGGCCGGCGCAGGCGCCATACTGCCAGCGATTGATCCACTCCTGAGGATGCTCGATCCGCACGCCCGCCTGGAACGGTTTGACCTCGACGCGCACACCCGAAGCCATGAGCGATCGGAACGTGTCGCGAGCGCTGTGACCGATGCCCAGGAGCACAGGCGTGCCGCCCGGAACCTCGACGGCGGAGGTATCCGAGCAGATCAGCGCGGTCAGCACACCCTCGCTGAGGCCAAACCGATCGACACGGCAGCCGAATCGCACATGGCCGCCGAGGGCCTCGATGGTCTGACGGATGCGGCGACAGACCGACGGCAGACGGTCGCTGCCGATGTGGGGGCGCGAGTCGATCAGGATGTCCGGTGTGGCACCGTGTTCGTACAGGGCCTGAAGAACCTGCGTGATTCTGGGATCGTTCAGGCGCGTCCGGAGTTTGCCGTCGCTGTAGCAGCCGGCGCCGCCCTCGCCGAACAGCAGGTTGGATTCCGAGTCGAAGTCCCGCTCTCGCCAGAACCGCTTGAGCACATCCACGTGTCGCTGCCGGACAGGCTGCCCCCGCTCGATGACGATCGGACGATAGCCGTGCCGGGCCAGCCAGAGGGCGGCGAACATGCCGGCGGGTCCGAACCCAATCACGATCGGGCGATCCGGCATCGGTTCGGTTCCGATGATCACCCGCGGTTCGGACGGTGGTATCAGGAGGCAGACATCCTCCCGATGGAGTCGCTGGACGATGTGTCGTTCTGTGCGGATCGAATCCAGAGCCAACTCGATGTTGTAGACCTGCTTGACCTGACCGCCTCGGGCGTCGATGGAGCGACGAACGATGGACCAGACACGGATCGCGTCGGCCGGAAGCTTCAGCCGCCGGGCCACTCCGGCCAGGAGGACGTCCTGTGACTCCGGGGGGTCTACTGCAATGTTACGCACCATGATGGGCATGGCCCACGTCTCAACCTTTCGGGCCGCGCCGATCCGACGGAACCGACGAATTCGCCCGCTGCAGGACCCTACGAAGCGTCCACCATTCGATCCCTCTACGAGCCCTTCGGCCGCGGCATGGCCCGCAGAATCACCATGGCGTCGTTGTGCGCCCGATCGTATTGCGGCATCTCGGTGGGCACCTCCTTGAGCATGTCCGCCAGTTCGCCCCACGCGCGCCGACCGAAGAGCGTCGGATTCTCGTAGTCCTTTCGAGGCAGCAGGACCAGAACGGGGTAGTTCTTCAGGGCCGCAAGTCTGGCCGCCAGCAGTTTGAATCGCATGCGGGGAATTGCGTCGAATCGATCGGGCAGCAGGAAGACCAGCTCGTGTTCCTCGGCTCCGAAGAGGATCATCTTCGTATCCGGCCCGGCCTCCCGAGCCACCTGCTGCAGCCGCTGAGCGAATGCCTGTTGAGACCGAAACGGTTCTACGACGCGATCCATATAGACATGCACCACGGCCAGCATGACGGCCGCCATCGTGCAGGCCCACAGCGTCATGGCCGACAAGGGGCGCTGCTTGAAGATCAGCACGGCCGCCAGGACCATCGCCACGATCAGGGCGACCAGGAAGGCGACGCTGCCGGCCAGATGGGCAGACATGAAGGTGGCCGCGGCATCGATCGCGGTTCGATCGTGTTCATTCTCACCGATCCAGGGTGAACTCGCGCACGGATAGGTGTAGAGGAACTCGCGGACACGTGGACTGATGATCAGCAACCCTGCGATGCCCAGGAGACCGGCGGCAACGGCCAGAAACACCGAGGCCGCACGGATCGCGATGGTCATTCTCAGATCGCCGCCGGCACGATCCGCCGGGTCGACCACGGTCGTGGGTCGTCCGAACATCCATGCCAGGCCGACCTTCGTGGCATCGGCGAATGTCCGCCATCCGATGTGTCCCCCCACGGTGCGATCTGCGCAGTCGGAGAACATCTTGCCGATCAGCAACATAACGGCCGGGAACATCGGCAGGATGTACTCCTCTTTGCGGAAATGCAGGAAGCTGAAGAAGGTGAACCACACCGTCATCCAGATCAGCAGGAATCCCCCCTGGCGCCAGGTCGTCCGGCTGACCGGTCGGAAGACATGGACGATCGCCCCGGGCAGGAGGATCCACCAAGGAAGCATGTCGGAAAGAATGCGTCCCAGATAGAAGTATGGACCGGTGGTGGCCTCGAACTCGCGCCCGTAGTCGGCCAGACCGGCTCGGGCCAGGTTGTGATGGAAGAAGATCTCCCGCGTGAACTGCCCTTTGGTCTCCAGGTGAATCATCACGTGCCACGGCAGCCAGATCGCCAGCACGATCAGCAGGCCGGCGAAGAAGTGCATCCGGCGCATGAGCCGCCATACCTCGCCTGGGAAGGATTTCAGGCCTTCGCGTCGCCCTTCCTGCCCAATCCGCTCAAACAGCACCACGAGCAGGACAATGAGTCCGGGCAGCATGAAATAGGCGGGGCTCTTCATCAGTGAGGCACAGCCCAGCAGCACGTAGACGACGAGGAAACACAACATCGGACGGATGCCGCGATACCCCAGATACCACAACAGGAACGCCACACCGAACATGAAGGTCAGCGTCATGTCCATTTTGGAGGCCCGGGCGACCCAGAAGTACTCCATGCAGGTCGCCAGCATGACCGCCCCAAGAAGGCCGGACCGCCGATCGAAGAGGAGGCATCCGAGGAGGTAGACCACCGGCAGCAGCAGGATGGCCGGGATCGTGCTGAAACCACGGAGCACGGCCGGCGCCCATTCGCCCGATGACGGCAAACCGAGCTTGTAGCCCGCCGCAACCAACCAGTAGAAGAAGACGGGTTTGTGGATCTGGGTGATGTAGTCGTATCGAAGGTGCACGGGTGGCGGCCCTTGCTCCAGGGCGCCCAGCACGGTGTTCCGCCAATCCTCCTCGATGGCCTGAATGGCGTTGGGATCGTCGTAGACCAGTCGCGTGGGCCACTCGTCCCAGCCCTTGTGCCAGGTACCGGGTCGTCCACTCTTGGGATCGACCATGAGATTCAGCTCGCGTTTGTCGAGCTTCATCGGTACCCATTGGCGGTTCTGGACCATCCGACGGGCCGTCTGGACCGTCCGGGCCTCGCCCGTGGTCCAGAGCCCGCGCCGGCCCAGTCCGGGCAGCCATAGCACACTGCCAAGGATCACCAAGGCCAGACAGATCGCTGCATCGCGTTTGGCGAACCGCCAGTCGGACAGACCGACGCGTCCGCTGCTGCCTCCGTCGTTCGACACTGGTGAACTCGCGTCATTCATCTCCGGACTCCGCTTTCGGTCCGGACATTATGATGCAAACGCCCGCCGATCGTAAGGCGAGGGCGGAGTTTTGGGTTCAGCTAACCGGGGGTACGTCCGCCTTTGGCCCGATGGGCGCCGGCCACGGCTTGAACGGACGGCCTGCCCCCGCCACAATGGCTGCCCAGTTGTACCGTGGGGGAATGATACTGCGCCGGATGTTCCCCGGCGGGCGGAGTCTGTTGCCCGTTCCGAAGATCCCTGCGTTTGACCCCACCGAGAGAAGCCGGGCGATTCCGGATCGTCGTCGCCCTATGACGGGTCTCCAACGTGAGATCCCCGTACCGTAAGGAGAGGTTCTGATGAATTCCTTCACAAACGCGGCCACGCTGGTTGGCGTGTTGGCCTGGATGATTCTTGTCGGAATGGCCCCGGCCGAGGAACCGTCGCGAGTGCCGGAAGACGTCTACCGCGGCGAGATGGCGGCCTATCCGGGGGCATGGGGATTTGAACTCGGCAAGTCGGGGATCATCCTCGTCAGCGACGAGGAACTTGAGACCCTGGCCGCCGACCCCGAGAAGGCCATTGATCTGAGCCTGACGCCCCAACCCAAGCACGTGGCGAGCCTGCGCCAGATCTGCGAGGCCGCAAAGAGCCAGGGGCAGCGAACCTTGATCGTGGCGTTCGATCACTTCTTTCAGCAGTACCGGCCGGGCCAGAACCACGTCCGCCGGCTGATGCCCGACATGGACGACTACATCGAGAAGATCGCCCGGATCGGGGCGTTCGCCCAGAAGTACGGACTCGGGCTGGAGCTCAGCCTGCTGACGCCGCTGGAAATCGGCCGCGGCTATCGCCAGGCGACGGGGGAGTCAGGCCTCTGGATGCAGTATCGCAAGGGGCTTCGCGATCCCGAGGGCGGTGCGTTCAGCGTGGAGCTGTGGCGGCACACCCGTTGGGTGAATAACAAGGGGCCTTTCGATATTGAGAACGGTGGCGTGCGCGTCTTCGCCTTCCGGGAACAACCGGTACACGGCACGCCCTATCGCGTCGTTCCCGAGGGGTCCATTACCGAGATCAGCGATCAGGCCAAGGTCGAGGAGATGCCCGGGATCCGGGCCGAGAGGTTCACGGCCACTCGGATCCGTGTATACGGGTCGGGCAAGATCACCGCGCCGGGTCTCAACCGGGTTCTGGTCGTGCAGACCTATCGCACGCCGGAGATGGACTACTTCTCCGACAAGGCGATGCCGTATCTGAAGGGACTCATCGACCGCTACACGACCGCGGGGGTGAAGCTCAATGCTCTGTACTCTGACGAGCCGCACCTGATGGGAGACTGGGCCTATTTCAGCCATCACGAGCACGGACAGTTTGCACTGCGGTATGCCACGCCGGGGCTGGCGGACAAGTTTGCCCAACGGTTTGGCCCGGCGTACCGCGACCTCGCCAAGTACATGATCTACTTCACGTACGGCCAGGAAGATTTCGCCAACGACCTGAGCGCCACGCAAGGGGTCATGCACGTCTTCGGGGCCTCACCGCAGGAGATCCGAAGAACCGCATTGTTCCGGGCGCATTACTACCGCTTCCTGCAGGACGGCGTCACCGATCTGCTAGTCCGAGCGAAGCGCCATGCCGAACAACGAATGGGACATCGCCTGGAGGCCCGCGCCCACGCCACGTGGGCCGAAAGCCCCACGTGCGACTGCTGGCTGCCGACACATGGCATCAACAGCGAGCACGCCAAGTACGAGTACACATCTGACTTCCTCTGGTCGAACACGGTTCAGCAATCGGCCGTGGCCTGTTCCGATTACTTTCGATGGGGCGACTTCCTGACGGGCAACGGGAACGATCACGCAGAGGGTGGCTATCTCGACCGCAACTACGTTGGTCTGGCCCTGGCCTGCTCGACGGGAATTCTGAACGAGGTACCGTATTCTTACGGGGCGCACTGGGGAATGCCTGGACCGATTTCGCACCGTCGATCGATGGTCGCCGCTGCATTCGGCGTGGCCGGCGGACATTTCGGCCATATCCAGGACATGCAGCACCGCGATGCCGATGTGATCATGCTGTACCCGATTGATCTGGTGGCCGTCGAGGAGCGATTTGGGAGCTGGATGACGCAGTACCCCTATGCTGACTACATGACCGCGGCGAAGCTTCTGGAACGAGGTCGGGTGGTGGGCGGCGCGATCGAGATGGCCGGACGACGATTCACCACGTTGGTGACGACGTTCGAGCCGTTCCCATCGCAACGGCTTTTGGACATGGTGCGGCAACTGGTACAGGGCGGTGGTCGCGTGGTCTGGTCGGGCCCACCGCCTGTTCTGACCGATGAGGGTGGAGACGCCGTGGCGGCCTGGTCGGCGATCTTCGGGGCGCAGTACCAACCGGGAGTCACCGAAGGGCTGCCTGCTCCGGGGCGTCGGGTGACATTCGAGGGGGTTCTGAAATCGGTGCCGCCGCAGACCATACTGACGCACATGCTGGTGGATCACATCTACTCTGTGACGGCAGCGGATCCGGGCCAGCCCGTCGCCCGGGTGAAGAACCGAGTGGTCGGAACTCACCGCCCCTACCCCACCGGCGGCAGCGCGACATTTCTGGGCGTTCGCCCGCAGGACAACCAGTCGTGCAGCCTCGGATACGATGTCCGCACCTGGTTTGATGTGCTCTGTGCCCTGGGGGCCTACCCAGCTTCGGGCAAATTCCCCGGCGTGAACGACAACCCGGAGTATCTGTCGCGAACCGGCGACTATGTCGCCTGTCGGTTCCCCAACGGAACGGTGACGATCGCTCGGCACCTTCGCCACCTCGAGGAAGATTGGCACGGCGGCTTTGCCCGCAATGCCGAACAGGACGCCGCCTATATGTCGCAGCATCCACTGCCTCCGGACAGGTTGGACCTGCGCGAGTTCAAGGTGTGCGGGCATTCGGTGACCTACGAAGGTGCCGGTGCCGTCGCCTATCGATTGGGTCCACAGGGAGATTTGGTCGGGTTGGCCGGCAATGGTTGCCGACAGATCACCGTAGACGGCAAGGCGACCGTGTTTTCAGACAGCCCGCTTCCGCTGCTGACGTTCGGGCCGCTCGCACCCGAGCGGCGAATTCCCGGCGGGGCCGTCTTCGAGGTCTGCGTCCACGGCACCGGCAGCGTTCGCATTCCTGCGGCAGGACTACCGGAAAAGGTGCGGGTCTTTGCCGCGGGATCGAATCTCGGCTCGCGGGGAGCCGAGATTCCTTGTCAACGTGAGGGCCAGATGCTCGTGCTGAAGATATCGCCTTCTGAGTCGGGCCGGTGGCTCTGGGTTGTGCCGACCGGCACGTAGTGTTGTCCGGGAGTGTCTGGTGTCTCCGGAGGGGTGGCCTGTTAGGATATGGGCATGTCTGATCTGGAGTCAGCAACGACTGCACCCGTGCCCGTTTCGGCGTTGCGCCGTCTGATCGCGGCGGCAGCCCACCTCGCCGTCGTATTGACGTTGGTCGTTCTGGCGACGTATGTCTTTCTGCCAACGCTGGCGGCCGGATTCGTCTATGACGATGTGATGACGGTCGTGAGCAACCACCTCATCGACCGGCTGTCATGGGACACGCTTGCCCAGCTCTTCAGCGGCTTTCACTTGAACGATTACTACCCGGTGTTCTATACGTCACTGGCGATCGATCGGGCGATCTGGGGCTTCAAACCGAACGGATATCATCTGACCAACCTCCTGATTCACGCGGTCAACGCCGTGCTGGTTTATGCGTTGGTCCTGCGGATGGTGCGGCGTGTTGCGGGCACTCACGGTCAGGGTGTCGGGAGCGGCGGGCGGTGGGTGGCTGTTTTGGCGGCCGTTGCCTTTGTCGTCCATCCGAACCATGTCGAGGCGGTTGCATGGGTCAGCGGACGGAAGGTTCTGTTGGCAACGTTCTTCGGACTGCTGGCCGTTCACGCCTGCATCGAGGGACCAGGCGGGCGAGGCCGGCGATGGCTGTCGCTGGCGGCGGGCCTGCTGTGCACGATTCTGGCGTGCATGTCCAACGTGTACGCATTGGTCGTGCCCGCATTGATCGTGTTGTGCGATCGGTACGTGGGAGGCCGCTCCTGGCACAAGGCGGTGTGGCGAAACGTGCCGTTCATTGTGGTGGCCGGAGGTGCCGTCGCACTCAAGATGCTATCTCGCATCGGCGGGGTGACACGCCCGGGTCAGTTCACGTCGCGCGAGGACTGGCTGTTGACGACCGTGGCGATTTACGGCCGCAATGTGCTCAGCCTGTTCACCACGCAGGAACGGAATGTTCTGTACGCCAACCAGACCGTCGATTCGATCACGTCGCCGGCGTTTCTGGGGGGACTGCTGGCCGTCGTCGTGACATTGATTCTGCTGCGACGGCTGCGGCATCGGCCCTTGTGGATGACGGGGCTGCTGTGGTTCATTCTGGCCCTGGGGCCGACGTCTCAACTCGCGCGGCACCATATTCTCCGGGCAGACCGCTATCTGTATCTCCCGGGAATCGGGGCCTGTCTCCTGGCGGGCCTGCTGGCGGCCGGGCTGTGGAGGTGGTCTGGAAGGTGGCTCTGGCGGGTGACGCTCGGCTTAGTGTTCCTGGTGGTCGCGGTGCGATGGACGAGTGCGTCGCGTGGCCGCACATTTGACTGGAAGGACGATGCGTCGCTGTGGGCAGCCTCGCTTCGCCAGGATGAGCGGAACGCCGATGCCCACCAGAGCTTGGGAACCGCCCTCATGCGTGCCGGCGCGTTGGATGAGGCCCTGCGGCACCTCCGGCGTGCGATCGAACTGAATCCCCGTCAGGCCGATGCCTACAACACGATGAGCGCCCTGATGATTCAGCTTAACCGCCTGCCCGAGGCGGTCGATGCGGGTGCCAAGGCGGTGGCGTGCCGGCCGGGTTTCGCGGAAGCCCAGTTCAACTATGGGCTGGCATTGACGATGGTGGGGCGCTATGAGGATGCGATTCGGCAGTTCCAGGAGGGGCTTGTGTCGGCCCCTGGTGACCTCGGCGCGTACTATCACATGGGTGAGGCGTTCCGGCGAATGAGCCGATTCGATGAAGCGATCAGGGCCTTTGAGAAGGCACTGAGCCTCAACGGACGTTACATCGAGGCGCGATACGCCCTGGCGATGTCCCTTGCGGCCAAGGGGCAGACCGACCGAGCCCGCCAGGAGTGGGAGGCCTGCGTGACCGCACAGCCGGAGTTCGCGGAAGCCCACTGCCGACTGGCCGAACTCATCTTGGCGAAGGGGGAGTATGCCAATGCCATCGCTCGATACCGCACGGCGGTGGCCGCTCGTCCCGACCTGATCGAGCCTCGCAACAACCTCGCATGGATTCTGGCAACGTGCCCTCGTGACGGCCTGCGGAACTCAGCGGAGGCGCTGGATGTGCTGAAGGCCCTGCCGGAGACCGTCACGCGCGACAATGCCAGGCTTTGGGATACGTTTGGCGCGATCTATGCTGAGATGGGGCGGTTTGGTGAGGCCCTGTCTGCCGCCCGAAAGGCAGCCGATCTTGCGCGGCGATCCGATCAGCAGGATCTGGCCCGCCAGATCGACCAGCGGATCTCCCTCTATGCGACGAGCCGACCCTATCGCGAGATTCCGAGGTAGATGAACGAAGCATGGGGCGGGGGACGCCCCGGTTCGGGGTGCGGCCGATCGGATGCCACTCCTTCGCCAACGGCCATGGGCCGGCCATAGTGGAATCCCGGATGGGGTTCGCGTTGTGGCCCTGCCCGGGGGGTGCTAGGATGCTGGGAATGTGATCTTTCGCATGGGTGCGCTACGATGCCGAACCGCTTGAGCCATTGCGTCAGACCGACGTGTCCGCGGGACCTCTGCGGCTCGCTGCTGGTCTTGACGTTGCTGATGCCGGCGGGGGTCTGGGGGCAGCAGCGGATCGTCGGGCGTGCAACACACGTGGGATTTCCGGGGGCTGGGGCGCACGTCTTTCGGCCCGGGCGATGGTGCCCGATCGTGGTGACACTGCGGAATGAGGGGACGGTTCCGTTGGCAGGCCGACTCGTGGTTCGTCAACCGGACCGCGACGGCGATGTCATGGTGGCCGAGACGGTCGTCACACTGACCGCCGATTCTCAGGACCGAGTCTATCGACTGGACTTCGTGGCGGCACCTTCCAGCGGCGGACGAAGTGTCGTCATTCAGTTGCTGGACGAGCAGGATCGCGCCGTGCCTGTGTACGACGGCGGGGTGAGGCATGAGACACTGCCGGCACCGATGATGTCCCCGGCGCCGGAGAAGAGCGTGCTGATTCTGGATCTGTCGGCTCGCCCGATGACCCTGCTGGACCGTTTTGCCGATCGGTCCAAGCCCTCGCTGATGGAACCGGTGATCCCTGTGCGATTGCCGCCCAAGTTTCTGCCGGATCGCGGGTACGCCCTGCAATCGATCCGGGCGATCCTGTGGGATTCGCCGGATGCCGACAGTCTGGAGGCCCCGCAGGCCGAGGCGTTGATCGAGTATGTGCGGGCCGGGGGGATACTGGTTCTGGCCGGCGGGCGATCGGCGGAGGCCATCACCAAGTCTCCGCTGGCCCGAATCCTGCCGGTGACGGTGCGGGGGACGAAGTCGGCGGAGGTGCTTCAGGAGACTTACTCCCGGTTGATCCGATCGTCGGGCATGCCGGGATCGCTGTTGTTCAACCCGCCGATCACGGTGGCCGGTGCCCGTGCCAAACCGACGGCGACGGTACTGGCGAGCCAGGATGACCTCCAGGTGGACGTGGTCACCCGGGGTCGGTTCGGCAGCGGCCTGGTCCTCTTCGTGGCCGCCGACTTGCGAGACGTATTCCAGCAGGTCGGTGATGGTGCTCGGTTCTTCAAAGAGTTGTTCGGACTGATTGAATCGGCGGAGACCAACAAGGCCACGGGGTGGATGTTCTCGTCGACGGACATGTACCACATGTTGTACCGACAGATCGGATTCGAGTGGTCGGGTGGTGCCTTTCTGGTGGTTATGGTCTTGTTCGTAGCGGCCTACGTGCTGGTCTCGACCGTGGCCACATGGTTCTGGTTGCGGCGTCGAAATGCCCTTCAGCACAGTTGGACCGTTTTCGGCTTGGCGGTCGTGGGCTGCAGCGCCGTGAGTGTGGCGTTGGTGCAGGGGGTCCGGGGCGTGGGGACCGACGTGCGGGAATTGTCGGTCGTAGACATGGAGGTGCCGCCGGACGGAACGCCCGCCCGAATCTATCAGTCGGTGGGGTTCTTCGGGATCAAGACGGGTACGCATGTGCGGTTGGATGTCCGACTTCGCTCGGCTCTGGCCGAAGAGGGATCGGCACACCTGGAGAGCTACCTTCAGCCGGCGCCGCCGGACCCCATCCTGACCGGACAGAGCTACGTGGCACCGGAACCGTACCGGCTTCGCCCCTCGGCCGCGACGATCGAAGATGTACCGGTTCGGGCGACCCTGAAGCGATTCCAGGGCTACCGTGCCGGACGGTGGGATCGCGGACTGGCCGCATCGATTCGCATGGAGTCGGGCGGTCGAGTGGCGCCCGAAAGTTGGATCCGTAACGATCTGGGGGTGGATCTCCACAACACCTATCTGATTCGGCCGGCCTCACCCTGGATGGGAGGCGTTCATCGAGGCGGAGTCATCATGGTGCTTCCGCTGGCGCAGGAGATCAAAGGCAACGGGCAGGTGATCCTCCTGGGGAGCCTTCGGGTGGACGTCCCAACGCGATGGGAGCCACTGACAGAATGGCAGACGCGATGGGACGTTTCGCCGAGCGGATGGAACCCCTCGTCGGTCCGAAAGGCCGGCGACGGGCAGCACATTTCCTCCGACGCCTTTGAAGACACCCTGCTGCTTCTGACCACGATGAATGAATATGAGCCGCGGTCCGACAAGTGGCAGAATCAACGCACCGTCGATAGGAGCCAGCTTCAGCACATGGATCGGAGTCATCTGATGACCAACGACGCCGTGATACTCATTGGCTTTGCGGACCATCCGGGCCCGCTGCGTCTGGAGTTTCGCCCCGCCGGTGGAGGTGACCGTGCCTGGCAATCGCCGAGTCCGGAGCAGAGTCGGACCATGTTCCGATTCATCATCCCCCTCGATCGAGGCGGCGAGGGCAGGGGGTAACGCGGTGATCATCGAGACGATCAATCTGACCAAGCGATACGGCAGCCTCGTGGCATTGAACAACCTCCGCCTTCGGATCGAAGAGGGTGAGTGCTTCGGTTACATCGGGCCCAACGGTGCCGGCAAGACCACGACGATTCGGATCTTGGCCACATTGCTGCAGCCCACCTGGGGCGAGGCCCGCGTATGCGGGCATGTTGTCGGATACGAGTCCCGGAAGATCCGCCCGCTGATCGGCTACGTGCCGGACTTCTTCGGCGCGTACGAGGACATGGTTGTACAGGAGTACCTGGAGTTCTTCGCATCCGCCTATAACATCACGGGCGACCGTCGCACTCGGGTGGTCGGCGACGTGCTGGAACTGACGGACCTGGCGGGCCGCCGCGACGCCCTGGTCGACTCGCTGAGCCGAGGCATGAAGCAACGGCTGAGCATTGCCCGCGTCCTGCTGCACGATCCGAAGGTGCTGCTGCTGGACGAGCCGGCCAGCGGACTGGATCCGCGGGCCCGTATCGAAATCCGCGAGTTGCTCAAGGAGCTCAAGCGGATGGGCAAGACGATCGTCATCAGCTCGCACATCCTGCATGAGCTGGCCGAGTTCTGCACCACGGTGGGGATTCTCGAACAGGGTGAACTGCTCTTTCACGGCACGATCGACGAATTCGTCCGCCAGGCCCGGATCGGCACGCGTGTCCATGTGTGCGTCGTGGAGCGGCGGGAGGTCGCCCGGGAGATCCTCTCGGCCATGCCGGACATCCGCAGCGTCGAGGAACAGAACGGGCAGTTGCTGATCGAACTGGCCGAGGGGGTCCAGGACTTCAGCTTCATCGCACGGGCCCTGCTCGATCGGGGCCTGAAGCTTCGCGAACTGCGAGAAGAGCAGGTGGACATCGAGACGGCATTCATGCGTATGACGCAAGGCAAAGTGCAGTAGCGACGAGTCGTGATGGCCGAGTTACATCGAGACATTCTGACCTGGTTTCACCGGCTCCTGCCGGGCAACCCGATCTTCCTTCGAGTGCTCCACGGCGGCGGACGGCGCATGCGCCACCTGCTCATCCGGCTGGGATACCTGAGCCTGTTGTTCCTGGTGATGCTGATCGGCCTGATGGTCGTGGTGCCTTCGGCCACGGCCGCACTGGACGACCTGGCCCGGAGCGCCACGCAGGTCTTCCGGTTCGTGATGATCGTTCAACTGGCGATGATCTGTTTCGTCGCTCCGATCTTCGCCTCGGCGGCCATCAGCCAGGAGAAGGATTCGCAGACGTACAACATCCTGCTGGCGACGCCGTTGAGCAACGCGCAAATCGTCCTGGGATCGCTGCTCAGCCGGTTGTTCTTCGTTCTGGTGCTGCTGCTGGCAAGCGTTCCCATCCTCAGCGTCACGATGGTCTACGGGGGGGTTACCTTCCGCCAGATCGCATTGAGCACGGGAGTCGCCGCCACCACGGCCATACTGACGGCCTCTCTGGCCATTGCCATCAGCGTCAGTCGCGTGGGCACGCGGCGGACGATCTTCTCGTTCTATCTGGCGATCGCCATCTATCTGTTGGCCGTCGGAGCCGTCGGATATCCGCGGAGCTTTCGCCGATCGATGGAGTCTCTGCAACAGGAAGAGCGACGTCGCGCGGTTCTGGAGTGGGTAGCCGAAGGGCATGCACGCCCCTCTCCGGGCGGCCTTCATCAACTGCTCACGGCCAACCCCGACTCGATCGAGAAGGCCGCGGGGGCGGTGGTGCCGGATCGAGAGGCCTGCGGCACACTGGTGGACAAGCTGCGACAGGCGGATGAAACGGCCGTTCAGCGGTCGGACACCTCCCTGACGTTCTTCGGCTGTCCCCGGGCGCCGCTGAGCGCGGAAGACCGTCGAATGAGCTGGCTGGCGCCGTTTCACCCCCTGCTGGCGCTTCAGGTCGCGCTGAATGAAGTGGAACCGCCGACGGTCGCTGTGGGCTGGGGACGGGTCATGGATTCGCTGCTGGGCCGCCCGCATTTCGGTTACATGGGCGTGACGTTTGTGGTCTCAATGCTGATCGTCCTGGCCAGCATGCTCCAGGTCCGCCGCGGGGCGCGTGATGGGGAGCGCGGCCCCCTGCGGCAGTGGGTGTACGATCGGATCGCTGCGCTGTCGCCCCGTCGGGTGCGTCGCAGGCCGCGAAACGTCTGGCGGAATCCCGTGGCCTGGCGCGAAGCGAGAACACGAGCCTCGTTTACGGGACGGGGACTGTCTCGTCACGTCATCATCCTGTTGGGAATCGCGGCCGGTGCGGTTCTTCTGGGGATTCGGATCGCAGGCTGGGGGGGGCTGACCCCCTCCGAAGTCCAGGACTGGCTGGCCGGCCTGATTCTCGTCGAGACCGTGCTGATTCTGCTGATGGCCGCCAGCAGCGCCGCGACGGCTGTCACGCTCGAACATGAATCCGGAACGATGGAGCTGCTCTTGTGCACGCCGCTGACCAGCGGATATCTCCTGTATGGGAAGCTTCGAGGCCTCGTCAGTTTCCTGTTTCCCATGACGCTGGTGCCCGCCCTCACGTTGATGGCGTTTGGTCTCTATGGAATGACGGGGAGCGCAGAGACGAAGGGGATCCATCCGGAGAGCGGCCTGTGCCTGCTTGTGATGCTCGTGGGGTATTCGGCGCTGGCATCGATCCAGGGGTTGGCGATGTCCGTGCGATTCGGCAAGACGGTGTCGGCGGTACTGGCGAGCGTCGGAATCACATTCCTCATCGTGGCCTCGCTGGGGGGTTGCGGTTTCGCGGTGATGTCGGTTGCCGGGGTTCTGGGAGCCCTGCTGGCGCCGTTATCGCCGTTGACCGGAGTGATGGTGCTTGTCAGACCCGATTGGGCACTGGACATCTCACGCCACGGTGAATGGGCACAGCAAGTTCGAGTGATGGCACCGGTCGGAATAGCGATCTGCACTCTGTGCTACGCCCTGCTGGGTTACGGTACGTACCGGAACATTGTCCTGACCTTTGACATGACACTTCGGAAGCGATCGGCCTGACTTGATTGACAAGCCTGGTTGCCCCAGGATAATGAACGTAAGGCGTCTGCGGCACGTGAGTTGTATCCTACAGGAAACGCTTGATGGCGATTGTCACCTTTACAACCGACTTCGGCCAGCAGGATCATTATGTCGCAGCCATGAAGGGAGTGGTGCTTCAGATTGCACCCAAGAGCATCCTGGTTGATGTGACGCACCAGATCGCCCCCCAGAACATCATCCAGGCCGCCTTCATCATCCGCCAGGTGTGGACGAGTTTTCCGTCCGACACCATCCATGTCGTGGTCGTAGATCCGGCGGTGGGAACGCCCCGGCGCATTGTGGCGGTCCAGTACGCCAATCAGGTCGTCGTGTGTCCGGACAATGGAATCGTCTCGTTTCTTCAGCGGGATCTACCGTTGGAAGGGCTCCGCGAAGTGACGAATCGGGGTCTGTTCGCCCGGTCGGTTTCCTCGACATTTCACGGGCGCGACATTATTGCGCCCGTGGCCGCTCATCTCAGCCGAGGGGTCCGGATCAGCGAGGTGGGACCGCAGACCGACCGGCTGGAGATGCTCGATCTGCCACGTCCCGAGCGTTTGCCCGATCAATCCATCCGAGGACAGGTCGTCTATGTGGACGGCTTCGGCAACCTGGTCACCAATCTGACTCGGGAGGAGCTGGCGCACACTTTCAACGTCCGCCCCGGAGCCCATGTGTGGTTGGACGAACTCGACCTCGGCACGGTTCGACAGACCTACGCGCTGACCGAGCCGGATCATCCCCTGGCACTGATCGGCAGCGTGGGCATGCTGGAGATCGCCGTCAATCGCGGCAATGCCGCCCGACATCTGGGGGCCGGCGTCGGCTCGCCGGTTCTCGTCAGGTGATCCGACCGCCATGCAAACGCCCCATTCGCCCGTTCCCGACGACCCCAACGCCCTGCCTGCCGAACGACTGCGCCGGTGGGATCTCGCCCATGTCTGGCATCCGTTTACCCAGCATGCACACTGGAACCGCCAGGAGCCGCTGATCATCGTGGCGGCCGAGGGCGACTTTCTGATCGACGCCGAGGGACATCGCTACATCGATGGCGTGGCGAGCCTTTGGTGCAATGTCCACGGGCATCGTCACCCTACAATCGATCGAGCCGTGGTCGACCAGTTGGGTCAGGTGGCGCACAGCACGTTGCTGGGCCTGGCTTCGCCGCCTTCGATTGTTCTGGCCCGACGATTGGTTGAGCTTGCTCCGCTGGGATTGAACCGGGTGTTCTACAGCGATGACGGTGCGACGGCGGTCGAGGCCGCCTGCAAGATGTCGGTGGCCTATTGGCGTCATAGAGGCTGCACCGAACGAGCGCAGTTTGTCGGCCTGCGACTGGCGTACCATGGCGATACGCTCGGAGCCGTCAGTGTGGGGGGGATCGATCTGTTCCATCTGATCTACAAGCCTCTACTGTTTGAAACACACTTCGCGCCATCGCCCTACTGTTATCGCTGCGATCTCGGAAAGGAGCCGGGAAGCTGCGGTCTGGCCTGCGCCGAGGCGATGGGCCGGTTGCTCGAGGAGCGGTCGGGCTCGATTGCCGCCGTCGTCATCGAACCGCTGGTGCAGTGCGCGGCCGGCATGATCACGGCACCGCGGGGCTATCTTCGTCGAATCCGCCAACTATGTGACACACACGACGTCCTGCTGATCGCCGACGAGGTGGCCACCGGATTCGGCAGAACCGGCCGGATGTTCGCCTGTGAACACGAGGCTGTCAGCCCCGACCTGCTCTGTGTGGGCAAGGGGATCACCGGGGGGTATCTGCCGTTGGCCGCCACGCTGGCCACCGACCGCGTCTACGAGGCCTTCCTGGGCCCGATCGATGAGGGCCGCACCTTCTATCACGGGCACACCTACACCGGCAACGCCCTGGGATGCCGGGCGGCGGTCGCTTCACTGCGGGTCTTTGAGGAAGAGCGGACTCTGGAGCATCTGGTCGGCAAGATCGAGATCTTGAGGGCAGGATTGGAGCCGCTGAAGGCCCATCCGCACGTGGGCGAAGTCCGCCAATGCGGGATGATCGTGGGTATCGAGCTGGTTGCCGATCGGGCCACGCGAGAACGTTTTCCGTACCGATGGCAGATCGGAGCCCAGGTCTGTCGTCAGGCCCGGCAGTACGGGGTGATTCTGCGTCCGTTGGCGGATGTGATCGTTCTGTTCCCCCCGCTGTCGATCGCCCCTGAGAATCTCGAACACCTGGTGTCCGTGACCCGCCGATGCATCGAGGAGGTGCTGCGGACCCCCCATTCCCATGCCGGCGACGGCTATGAGGGCTGAGCATCCCGTCTGGCGGCATGAAGGTATGAATTGACGGATTCCGAAGAAATCCCTAAGATCGCCATAGACAATCTTGGTCGCTAGGGGTGGCCTGCGGGCCTGAGATCCGTCGATCTGTCATGGGACGGTGTCGGCGAGACCCTTGGAACCTGATCAGCGAAATCCGCCGCCGGCGGAAAGAGCTGCGTAGGGAAGCGACGGCTCTTGAAATCTCCCGAAGACATTTCAGGTCGCCGCTTCCGATGAGGGGCGGCGATATGTGTTTGCCGACCCGGCGACCCCGCCGATGTGATGTCACATCGGTCCAACGTGGGGTGAGTGCAGTCGCTTGCCCCGGAGGTTCTGTCATGACGACACAGTATCGGGCCGCCTGCCGAGGCGAGATCACGCCGCAGATGGCACGTGTGGCCGAACGCGAAGGCCTGTCGCCCGAGGAGATCCGGGCGGAGGTTGCGGCCGGTCGGTTGATCATCCCGGCCAATCGTCAGCACCTGCCGACGGTGGGGAAGCTCGACCCGCTGGGCATTGGTCGGGCGGTTTCCACCAAGATCAATGCCAACATCGGGGCGTCACCCGTGCGGAGCACTCTGGAAGAGGAGCTGGCCAAGCTCGAGTGGGCAGTGCGGTGGGGAGCCGACGCCGTCATGGATCTCTCTACCGGGGGTGACCTCGACGCCATCCGCGAGCATCTGATTGCCCACGCGACCGTTCCGATCGGAACGGTGCCGATGTATGAGATGATCATCGGACGATCGATTGAAGAACTCACGCACAAGGACATTCTGACGATCATCGAGAAGCAGGCGCGACAGGGCGTCGACTTCTTCACGATTCACGCAGGCATTCTGAGAAGCCACCTGCCTTTGGCGGCACGACGGATGGCCGGCATGGTCAGTCGCGGCGGGGCACTGTTGGTGCGGTGGATGATGCACCACAACCGTGAGAACCCGATGTACGAACTGTTCGACGACATCAGCGCGATCATGCGAGAGTACGACGTGTCCTATTCGCTCGGTGACGGCATGCGACCGGGCTGTCTGGCGGACGCCTCGGATGAGGCGCAATTCGCGGAACTCCGAACGCTGGGCGAACTGGTGCAGCGGGCCCGAGAAGCAGGGGTTCAGGTCATGGTCGAGGGCCCCGGACACCTCCCGTTCAACCAGATCGAGCACAACATGAAGCTTCAGGCTGAACTGTGTGACGGTTCGCCGTTTTACGTGCTCGGACCGATCGTGACGGACGTGGCACCGGGTTACGATCACATCACGTCGGCGATCGGAGCGACTGCCGCGGCCTATCACGGGGCATCATTCCTCTGTTACGTCACGCCGCGAGAACATCTGGGCCTGCCGCGGCTCGAGGACGTCAAGGCCGGCGTGATCGCCTACCGAATTGCAGCGCACGCCGCAGATGTCGCGCGGGGGGTGCGCGGCGCCCGCGACTGGGACGACGCCATCTCACGGGCCAGGGCGTCGCTCGACTGGAAGGGGCATTTCGCCCTCGCAATGGACCCGGAGACCGCCCGGGCGTACCACGACGCCGATATCTCGCAAGATAAGGACTACTGCGGCATGTGCGGGCGCGACTGGTGCGCGGTGCGGATGAGCAAGGAGATGCCCGGCTGGCGATCGGGGCATGACGCGACATTCTGTCCCGCCGGCAAGAGTTGAAGGGTGTCAGCAGAACGCGCACATTGTGCGAACGACTGGTGAAAGCTATGGCACATCGGATCTATCTGGACAATGCGGCCACGAGCTTCCCCAAGCCTGACGGCGTCCGAGACGCCACACTGCATTACTGGAATGACATCGGTGCCAGCGCCGGACGCGGGGCCTACAGAGAGGCCATCGAGACGGGAAGACTCATCCATCACTGCCGCTCGGACATCGCAAGGATGATCAACGCCGAACGCTCCGAGAGCATCGTCTTCGGCATGAATTGCAGCGACGGATTGAACCTGGCGATCAAGGGACTGCTCAAGGCGGGAGATCATGCCGTCACGACGTGGATGGATCACAATTCCGTCCTTCGCCCGCTGAACGCCCTCCGCGAGCAGATCGGTCTGGAGGTTACGTTTGTCGAATGCGACCCTCGAAGCAGCCTGGTCGATCCGGAGGACATTCTGGCGGCTCTTCGCCCCAACACGCGTCTGATCGCGGTGGTCCATGGCAGCAACGTCAGCGGGAGCGTCCAGCCGATCCGGCAGGTGGGAGCCATCGCCCGCCAACACGAAATTCCTTTTCTGGTAGATGCGGCCCAAACCTGCGGACACTTTCCGATCGATGTTCAGACCGATCTGGTGGATTTGCTGGCGGCGCCGGGCCACAAGGGCTGTCTGGGCCCGCTGGGCACGGGCTTCCTGTACATTCGATCGGGCATCGAGAGGATGCTTCAGCCGCTGAGGGAGGGCGGCACCGGTTCGGTCAGCGAACAGGCGGTGCAGCCGGAGTTCATGCCAGACCGATATGAATCGGGCAGCCACAATGCCATCGGTCTGGTGGGTTTGGGAGCGGGTGTTCGTTGGGTCCTCGACCGCGGCGTGTCGTCACTTCGAGAGCATGAGCTTCAGTTGTGCAGGGCCTTTCTCGATGCGAGCCGCGGGATCGAAGGACTGACCGTGTATGGGCCGACGAATCTGGAGGATCGCGTCGGCGTGTTCAGCGTTCGCCTGGAAGGTTATGCACCCGCCGAGCTGTCGGCGGCCCTGGAGACGCACTTCGGCATCCTGACGCGCAGCGGGCTCCACTGTGCCCCCATGGCCCATCAAACCATCGGAACCTATGATGGGGGAGGCACGACCCGTTTCAGCTTCGGACCGTTCATCACCGTGGAGGATGTCGGGCACGCCGTTTCGGCACTGGGCGAGCTGGCATCGGAGGCGTCCGTGCCCAATAGGTGCTGAAGCCTTGTAAGGCGATTTCTTGTTGCTCCACCGAATTCTGTCCGAAGATATTGCCAGAAGGTCTGTTGGGCGATAATCTAAGAAACGTTCCTAGCCGATGAGGATATAGGAAAGTCGGCGGAAATGTGTTCTGGGTATGTGGATGCCCGATAAGATGGTGTCTAGGGACTCAAGGAAGGGGTTTCTGACATGAAGTTGGGAAAAGCGTCTGCCTACGCCGTGTTCGCGTGTGTGCATATCGCGGAGAATGAGCAGAAAGGTCCAATACCCGGGCGCGACATCGCCGAATCGTGTGGAATTCCTGTAGAGTATCTGCTCAAGATCCTCCAGCAACTGGTTCGATCCGAGGTTCTGCGCAGCGAGCGCGGGCCCCGCGGGGGCTTTGTCCTCTACAAACCAGCTTCTCAAACCAGCCTTCTTGATATTGTCGAAGCCATAGAGGGAACGCTCCGGAGTGATCTGGCTGGCAGCGAGCAGGTCAGCGGACTCATGCAAGCCAAGAACCGCATTGGGAGCGTCTGCGATCAGATCGCAGAGTACACGCGGTCCCTCCTTCGCCAATCGACCATTGACCAGATGGTCGGCATGCCTCGTACAGACTTAGTGAATTCTTTCTAATTTCACTGCACGCGATGGTCGATCAGTATTCAAAACAAGCATAGACAGGTCTTCTTATACCTTATACCGGGCTCCTTTGATAAGGATAAAGAAGGCCGCTATGACTTCTTTTCGCTATGAGAGTGAGATTCGCCCGGCGTGCCCAAGTGTGAGGAACCCATGCCTTTCGTGAAGGTGAACGTTGTCGAAGGGAGGTAATCCATGATGATCAGAACAAGAGAGAACCATCCGTCCCCGATCGGTATGACGATACCGATGCCCTCCTCGATGGGATGGCCTGACAGTGCCCCAGCTCAGGGCGGATGGCTTCGTACCGGCTTCGTGCCGTTCCCAACGGCTGACGCCCAGGCAACCGATCCCACGATCTTCGTGGTGGACCCGGATCCGGAGAGCTGCCAGGCCGTGGCGGACGTTGCCTCATCGCTCGGTTTTCGAACGATGAGTTTCGCGAGCGGTCAGGAGTTTCTCGACTCCTACAGTTCGCGGATTTCCGGATGTCTGATCCTGGACATCCGTCCGAAGGACATGACGGGCCTGGAGCTTCAGAAGAGGGTGGTCTCTTCGGAACCCGACCTGCCCATTCTGATGACCGGGGCCCACGTCGAGGTGGGCACGGTTGTGGCGGCGCTTCAGGGGGGGGCGATGGACTTCGTCGAGAAGCCTCTGAGCAAGGAGGTGTTGACCCATCGGATTCAGGAGGCAATCCGACGAAACGCCGGGAACCGCAGCTCCAAGGCCAGGCGAGACGAGATTTCTGCCCGCGTGGCACGTCTGACTCGGCGCGAACGCCAAGTCATGGAGCTGATGGTGGCCGGCAACTCGACGAAGCAGATCGCCGCACTGCTCGGCATCAGCTACAAGACGGTCAGCATTCATCACGGACGGGTGATCGAGAAGATGCGGGCCAACTCGCTGGCCGAATTGCTCCGAATGGTCATGATGCCCGGACTCAATGCATCGGCAGCCAATCCGGGCTAGAGGGAGACCTCGGCGTAGTCGCTGATCTCTTCGACGCGCCGGCCCGATCGCCATACGGACCGGATGCGAAGATGATCGTCCCATGAGACGAGATCGGCGGCACAACCGGGTGCGAGTCGTCCGATGCGCCCCGTCTGACCGATGCATGCGGCCGGATTGAGGGTGACCGTGCGGATGGCCTGATGGGGCGCCAGGCCGCTGAACCTCACGAAGTTACGGAAGTGGTCTGGGATGAGCAGGGCGCTGCCACAGAGCAGGTCGCGATCGGTGCGACCAACGCCGCCCTTCTTGTAGAACCTGCGTCCGTCGTCGGCTTCGTACGGACCGTCCGGGCAACCGGCGCGGGTGACCGCGTCGGTGACCAGACAGATTGTCTCTATACCCCGGCACCGCAGGATCAGCCGGACCAGGATGGGATGAACGTGCGAACCGTCGCAGATCAGATGAATGATGCGAATGCGATCATCGGTCAGCGCGACATGTTCGAGCGTCGGCTGTTGCACGCCGGAATCACCGATCAGCCCGCTGTTATTGTCGAAGGCATGCCCCAGCACCGAAGTACCGGCATCGAGACAGGGCAGGATTCGATCGGCCGGGGCATAGGAGTGGGCCATTGAGACGACCTTGCCCACTGCGATGAGTCGGCGAACGGCTTGGGCGTCGTCCTCGACACCCGGTGAGATATTGATCATCCGCACGATCGGTCCGATGGCATCGAGGACACGGTCGAGGTGTTCCGCCGTGGGTGGCAAGGCATAGTCGGCGAGGCTGGCCCCCGTCTGAGCGGGGTGCTGAAAGGGCCCCTCGAGGTACAGTCCGAGGATACGTGCCGCATCCAGCCGTTCCGGCGTCATCGCGCGGCGGATGTTCTCGCCGACACGGAGGATCGACTCCCACGGCAGGGTCCCGATACAGAACTGGCAGCTCGTCACGCCGAGCCGAAGGTAGTATTGTGCGATCTCGATCGGATCGTCGCGGAGGATGCTGCGATTGAACCCGCCGAGTACCATGAGATCGATCATTCCGGGCGAGAGCGCCGTGCCGCCGAGGTCTTCGGTGGACAACTGCCCGCGGTAGCGTCCCGCCTCGACGGCGGTAATCGTCTCCCCGTCGAGGACGACATGGCCGTCCAGCTTCGTTCCGTCGCCCACCCACAAGACGGCATTGTCCAGTACCCGCTGCTTCATGTTCTTATTCCTTCAGAGGCTGAGTGACGGGCAAGAATATCGTGTCTTCGGGTCGCCGAACAGAACCGCGTGTCGAACCCTCGCCTTCTGTGTTCACTTCCGGGGTCCGGTTGCTCTTGACCGTTGCCCTCATATCGACTTGACGAACCCCACACCCCCACTGATAATTACCGCGTCTTATGACTGATAAGTCTACGCCATGTCTATCATACGCTCGTTAGCCTGCGTGTACATTGTGTTCCATTTAATAGGATGTGCTTCGTCAAGAGTGAGCTCGGACTCTGTGCGCCATACAGAGCAGAACACTCCCCGTTCCGGATCGGACCGGGTGGAGGCTCGTCATGCTTCTGAACCGACACCCCCTGCGCACTCTGTTCCGGATGTGTGTCGCCTATTCGCCGAAGAACTCCGTCGCGTCATGGAGCCGTCGCGGAGCAGTATCGCGATCGCGCCCTTCGCGGATCAATACCAACGTCTGACCCCCTGTTCGGAGACTCTGGCCGACAAGGTAACGGCATCTCTTCTTGCGGCGTCGTACAGGGTATCCGATCGCCAAACGCTCAGGGCCGCGTTGAAGGAACGGGATCTGGCGAAGCTCTTTGACTCTCTGCCTGAGTCAGGGAGTCTTCCGGCATCCGAATGGCTGATTGTGGGCCGCTATGCCGTCGTTCGCAAACAGGTGCAACTTCGGATCAAGGTGGTCAAGGTTTCGACCAATCACGTCGTTCTCCAGCGCGAGTATGTCGCTGCGGCCGATCGGGAGCTGGCGGCGATGGCGATGCCGCCCCCCGATCCCTCCAATACTTCGCCGGCCACGACGATTGACGTGAGTGCCCGGGGCGTACGAATCCGGGCATCTTACCACGAGCGGAATTCGGATCAGTTCCATCTGCTCGATCGGGTGCGTCAATCCATCCGTCGAAGGCTTCAGTGGTATGTCCGGGAGGGGCTGGGGCAGCAGGTATCCGACGAAGGGATTGAAAGGTTATTTCGTGGAGGAGCCGAGACGTATTGCGAGTTCGGGTCAGGGACTGTTGTTCTGGAAATGGAGTTTGAGGTGAAGCCATGAATGTGAGAGTCCGTGTTGCAGCCGGAGTACTGTTGGTGGTTTTGATGGCAGCCGGAGGATGCCGGACCTACCAGGTGACACAGAGTGATTTTTATAGCGCTCAGTCGCTCGGGCCCAAACCCTACCACAGCGCGGCCGTCATCATGCACGACAAGTCGGACAAGAACAGGCTCTTTCTCGAGGCCTTCAACGTGGAGTTGATGAAACGCGGTCTTGAGGTCGTAGAACGGGAGAAGTTTGAGAAGCTCGTCCAGGAGCAACTGTTGGTTCGGGGCGAGATGACCAATCTGTCCGACCGTGAGAAGGCCATTCGCGTCGGAAAGCTGCTCAAGGTGGATATCGTGTTCTACGCGGATGCCCTCGTAAACAACACGCGGTACACGTACGATCCTCCGCCGATCGGCTCGGACAAGAGGGCCATGATGCTTCAGGACAAGGCAAACCAGACGGGCGTGGTGGAAGGAGTGGGAGACTACACGATTCACGCCTACCATGACATCGGCGTAACGACGCGCGCCATTGACTCGGCGACGGGTGAGATCGTGTGGGTGGGCTATCGGATGCTCTCTGTTTGTGAGCAGGTGACCACCAAGAGCGCCACGTCACTGACCAACTTCGCCACCATCAAGAAGCTGAGCGGCATGGTGCTTGAAGACTTCTTCTCTGGATCCAAGAAGGCCACAACAAAGGCTTCATGAAAGGGGATTACATATGAGCACACGAGCCAGCTACCTCCTGACGTGCCTGGCGCTACCTGTTGTCATGGGCTGCGGCGACCGGCTGATTCTCCAAACCAGCAGTTCTCGCACGGCCGAGCTGCGACAGGTGAAACGCGTTGCGGTGGTGGACTTCGCGGGTGAACACGGCCAAGCTGTCGCCGACGTGGTGACGATCAGTCTCATGCGAGCCGGCTACGAGGTGGTCGAACGCGATCAGCTCCGCGACATCATCCGGGAACTCCAGGTGGGCAAGATGAACTTCATGAGCCTCTCCGATGCGGAGAAGGCACAGGTGTTCGGCAAGATCCTCAATGCGGATGTTATCCTGACGGGCCAGGTCGTCCGCAAGGTTATTCCGCTCTACATGAAGAAGGGTGAAAACAAGCTGGTGTATGAATCTGCCACCATGGAGATCGCCGCTCGGGCATTTGACGCGAAGACCGGCAAGGTCTTCTGGACGGCTGTTGTGAATGGCACCGCGACGTCCAAGACGGGCGAGCAACTTCAGGTCATGGATTACATCAACGAGCCCTGCCGTGAACTGGTCTATTGCTTCAAGAATCCGGGCTACACGGATATTGCCAGGGTCTATGAAGCAAAGGAGATCACCCAGCGAAGACAGGAGAGGGGTTTCTGAGACTGTCTGAACAGCCCCCTGTGAACCGCACGGGGTGAGACGCGTTTGATTCCGTCTGTCGCCGGTGTTCTTGCGTTGTAGCGCCGGCACTATTGGAGGTCTGATCCCAGAAGTCCCACATCGACGCCGACGCGGTCGGATGCGGTACCGTCCCAGCGATGCCGATGCGTGGCGGCCACGATGTCATGCGCCAGACGAACGGCCGCCACTCCGTCCTCGATGCCGACCGTCGGTGGACTGTTGCTGCGAATGCTCTGAACGAAGCTCTCCAGCTCGTTCCGAAGAGGCTCGCCCTCATCCACATCGAGCGGTTCGACGTGGATCAGCTTGGTGTAGTCCACACCCGCCATCTGCGAGAGGTCTTCGACCTGCCATTGCTGGGCCAGTGCGAGGATGTCCGTGTTGTCTTTCTTGCGGACGGCCAGACCGACTTTCTTCTGGTAGTCCAGCGACAGGTAGGCCTCTTCACTGAAGACGCGGATCTTTCGCTCGGTCTTGAGCGCCAGCCTCGACGCGGTCAGGTTGGCCACGCAACCATGGCGGAATGTGACGCGCGCGTTACAGATATCCTCGCACCGGCTCAGAACTTTCACGCCCACGGCATCGACCTGGACGGGCTCGTCGCGGACCAGGCTCAAGACGATGTCAATATCATGGATCATCATGTCGAGCACGACGCCGACGTCGGCCGATCGGAAGGGAAACGGACTGATCCGGTGGGTCTCGATGAACTTGGGTTTGACCTCGAACCGCCCCATCGCGCGCACCACCGGATTGAATCGCTCGACATGTCCGACGGCCACCATGCAGTCGTACTTTCGGGCGAGGGCCAGGAGCGTTATCGCCTCCTCGACGGTGGCCGCAATCGGTTTCTCGATGAGGACGGGCTTACGGCGCTCGATCAAGGGCTTTGCCATATCGAGATGCCGTGTCGTGGGAACCACGATACTGGCCGCATCGATATCCTCGAGGACTTCATCCAGGTAGGCGGCGCTGCGGCAGCCGAAGCGTCCGGCCACCTCGGCAGCCCGATCCGCCTGAGGATCGACCACCGCGACCAGCTCTACGTCCGGGAGTTCCGAATAGATTCTCGCGTGGTGTTGACCATGGCGCCCCACGCCGATAACGGCTACGCGAATCGGTGCGGTCACGACTTGAACTCCTGATTCTGGCGTCCGAAGAGGGTTTCATCGTAGTAGCCGGCCTTCTGGCGCGTCGCGGCAGGACGGTGGGCTTCCAGATAGCGTCCCTGATGCCCTTCTATCGCGCTGCGGCGGATGAAGCTGACAAGATAGCGGACGTCTTCGGTCATCGTACCGTTCGATTCGATGGATGTGAGTCTCTGAAGCATGGGCCCCTGATATCGGCCGCGATCGGTGAAGATGTCCTTGTAGGCCTGGCGGAGCGGGTCGGTTCTCTCAGGCGAGAAGCCCCATCGCGCCAACCCGCGGAGATTGATGCCGCGGACGCGCGACTCATACCCTTGCATGATCATGAACGGTGGCACGTCGGTGGCAACGCGGGCCATGGCTGCGACGAAGGCATACCGACCGATGCTGGCAAAATGATGTACGGCACCCACGCCGCCGAACGTCGCGTAGCTCTCGACGTATACGTGTCCGCCGAGTTGAACGCCGTTGGCCATCACGCAGTGATCCTCGATCACCACGTCGTGGGCGATATGCACGCCGACGAGGAAGCGGTTGTGACTGCCGATGCGTGTAACACCGCCGCCGGCCCCCGTGCCGGGATGCACGGTCACCAGCTCGCGAAACACGTTGTTCTCGCCGATGATCAGCTCGGTGTCCTCACCGACATACTTGAGGTCCTGGGGTTCCTCTCCGACGACACAGCCGGGATAGAACGAACATCCCTTGCCCACGGTTGTGTGCCCCGTCAGCGTCACGTTGTTGCTCAGCCGACAGTCATCTCCGAGAATCACCTGTGGACCGACAAAGCTGTTCGGGCCGATCAGAACCCCCTGCCCGATACACGCCTTGGGGTCGACGTACGCTGTTGGATGGATACTGCTCATTGCCCTGGTCCCCTACTGGACTCTGCCTAGGGCTTCAATGGCCGACGCCGAGTCACTCCCCGCCGGCATAAGCCACGCCCTTCCTCCGAATAGCCCCCGTCATCGCCGTCGACGTCTCACCCCGCCTCCGCGTCGACCATCATGCACTTGAGGATCGCCTCGGCCGCCGGAACGCCGGCCACCTGCGCCCGGCATCGTACCTGGGCCGTTCGCGAATGGACCCGAACCGTCTCGGCCTCGAGGATCAGTTGATCGCCGGGGATGACCGCCCGGCGGAACTTCACTTCGTCCAGACTGAGCAGGACGGCCACCTTGCCCGTGTGCTCGAGTCTCTGCCCGAGGAGAAGCCCGGCGGTCTGAGCCATGGCTTCGATGATCAGCACACCCGGCATGATGGGTTGCCCAGGATAGTGCCCCTGGAAGTATTCTTCGTTGATCGTGACATTCTTTACGGCCGTGATGCGCTTCTCGGGCACCAGCTCAATCACCCGATCCACCATGAGAAACGGGTAGCGGTGCGGAAGGAATCGCTGGATCCGGCGAATGTCGATGGCCGGTTCTGAGATCATGCGATCTTCGAGTTCGCGAGCCCGCAGGACATCGAGCAGTTGGCGCACCAACTCATGATTGAGTGAGTGCCCCGACTTACGAGCAATGATCCGACCTCGGAGCTGCCGTCCGATCAGCATACAATCGCCGACCAGGTCGAGAATCTTGTGCCGCACGCATTCGTTGGCAAACCGCAGCTCGTTGCCGATCGGGCCGTTGGAGCCGTAAACCACCACGTCCTTGTAGCTCAGGTGAGCCCCCAAGCCGCGGGCCTGAAACGCCTTGGCCTCCTCTTCGAGCAGAAACGTCCTGGCCGGGGCGATATCTTTGACGAAGGTCTCGGGCGTGACGCGAACGGCGAAGAGCTGCCGACCGATCGGACCGCTGTCGCCGTAATCGAGGTCATAGAGGACGTCGAGGACTTCCGGATCGCCGGGAACGGCGTCGATGCTGGCATCGCCCTCACTGACCCGGACGTGCTGGGTAATCGTGTAGACCTTCCGTTCGGCGTCCTGAGCCTCGACGCCGCCCTCTCGGAGGGTATTCAGGAACATCATGGCGCTGCCGTCGCAGCCTGGCAATTCGCAGCCGGGGCCGGAGAGTTCGACCTCGACATTATCGAGGTCGGCGCCGACGATGGCGGCCATCATGTGTTCGACCGTCTCGATCGCAATGGTTCCGTTGCGAAGCGAGGTGCGTCGTGCCCGCTTCGTCACGTTTTCGACGACGGCAGCAATTCGCACGGGTTCCGGCTGATCCGCCCGCACGAACGTAATACCGCTATCGGGCGGCGAGGGTCGGAACCGGACGGTGACCTCCTGTCCGGTGAACAGGCCGTGGCCGCTCAACTCAACGATCTTGCTGATGGTTTGCTGCCGCTTCAAGGCTGGCTACCCGTTTAGAAAGCTCACGAATCTGGGCATGCATTTCGGGAAGGCGATCAAGGAGCATCTGTTGGCGAATCCATAGTCGCCCGTCGCGGGTGGGATAGCCACCGACCTCGACATGGGCCGGGACATCCCGCCAGACACCACTCCCCCCCGCGACCCGTGTCGCGTCACCGATGCTCGCGTGATCACGAACGCCAACCTGGCCGCCCAAGACCACATACGAGCCCAGAGTCGCGCTGCCGCCCAGTCCAACCTGAGCGACCACCAGACAACCGGGCCCCACGCGGACATTATGGGCGATCTGCACCAGGTTATCAATCTTGGTGCCTCGCCCGATGATGGTCGCGCCTACCTTGGCGCGGTCGATACACGTGCCCGCACCGATTTCCACGTCGTCCTCGATCCGCACGATGCCGATCTGGGGGATCTTCCGGTGCTGACCCTCAACGAAGCGATAGCCGTAACCGTCGGCACCGATGGACACCTGCGGGTGGACGATGACGCGCGAACCCAGAATGCACCGCTCACGGATGACGACCTGGGGCCAGATCAGACAGTCGCTGCCGATAGCCACCCCGTCGCCGACAACCACGTGCGCGTGCAGAATGGTGCGGTCGCCGATCTGTGCATTCTCGCCGACCACCGCATAGGGCCCGATGGCCACGTCGCTCCCCAGGCGAGCGGTGCGGGCCACCACGGCCGTCGGATGCATTCCCACCGCCGGTCGCCAGAGGGGTGGTGCGAAACATTCGAGAACGACGGCCATGGCCACTTCGGGATCGTCGCAGAGAATGGCCGGCATGGGGACCTGGCCGATATCGCGAGGCGCCACGACGGCCCCGGCCTTGCTCTTGAGAATCGCGCCGGAAAGCCGAAGCTGGGCAACCCAGGTAATCTGATCCTCGCGGGCCTCTTCTATCGAGGCCACACCGGTAATCGTCCTGGTGCCGTCACCCCGCAGCTCACCGCCGACCAAGCCGGCGAGATCTCTGACGGTAACGTGTGTCTGGGTTCCCATACCGATCGCGCTCGAGATCCTCGCGTCGGGCTCGAGTGCCCGATCCGCTCATCAAGGACAACGCCGGGAGTGGGATCCCGGCGCTCATCAACCTTCTACAGTCCCCGGGAACCGTCGACATCATGGCATGCCGCCCGGTCGAGGACGTCGCCTGCCGACACTACTTACCCTCTTTGGCGGCGGGTTGCGACGTAATACGCCCCTTCTGATAGTCTGCGTCAAACCGCTCGAGCACCGCCTGAGTCAGGTTGACCTGATCCGAAGCATGAAGGACCTTGCGGGAGCGGATCTGGGCCAGGAGCTTCTGCGTGTCTTCGATGTTCGGCTCGAAATCGTCCATGTAGAGAACGAGATCGACGCCGCGATCCTTGGCCACAGCCTTGACGGTCTCGACGATGGCCTGATAGACGCGCCACGTGCCGCGATTCAGCATGAGGACCTGGTCGGCCTGGCTGAGGCGGACGTACGCGTTGTAGTCCACGGCGGCGTCCACGAACGACTTGAACTTGTCGCGGAATTCGGGGGCCGTGCGTTTGAAGGCCTCCATGGTTTCTTGGGCCTGCTTGGCCTTGTTCTCGCGACGTCCCGCCTCGCTCTTCTTGTCGTCGGCGGACTTCTTGAGTTCTTCCTTCAGGTCCTTGTACATCCGCGACTCGTTGAGGACGGAGAACAGGTCGACCACGCCGATCACGGCCGGTTTGGCCGGAGCAGCGACGGCCGCCTCGGCGGCCCGGGTGTCGTTCCGACCGACCAGAAGTCCGACCACTGCGCATAACGCGCAGGCGATCACGAGTATCCACCTCGACGTAACGTTTTTCGATGACATGGTTGGCTCCTCGGCACTGCCTTGTCGTTTGCGTTTCACCCGACTACTTGCTCTTCCCAGCGCCCTTGCCGGACGCCCCCTGCTGGTTCACCAGGGTCACGACGTCCTTGGTCAGGTCCACGGTCGGTGAGGAGTAGATCACCGAACGTGTGGCCATCCGCTGCAAGGTCACAAGATCGTTCGGATCATTCAGATCCACCCGATCCAGGTGAAGAACCATGTCGAGCCCCCGTTGCTTGCCCGCCAGTTCGACGGCCCCCAGAACCTGCTTGTAGGCCGAGCTCTGCAATTCTCGCGATTCGGCCTGGATGTCCTGCTTCTCGAACTTGGTCCACATTTCCAGCTCGACGCTCAGTCGGTTCATTTCCTTCTGGAGCTTGTACCACTCCGGACTGTCGGGATGCTTCTGGTCTCGCTGGAAGCGCAGGTCCTCGATCTTCTGCTGTCGGGCCTGGCCTTCCTGTTTGAATTTCTCGGCACGGGTCTCCAATTTCTGTTTCATTGCCTCGACTTCGGAATACTGGCGCATGACCTCGGCCAGATCGACGACACCATATTTCGGTCCGCCGGAAGGCGCCTGTGCCTGGGTGTTCTGATACCCGATGACCAGACACAACGCCGCCGCGGCGAAGATACTCATCAGGGTCCATGCCTTTTTCATTGCCATCGTGCTCCCAATTCCGATACCAATCTCTTGACGAACCGTCATGCCGGCGCCAATTCCGGACATCCCCTAACACGAACAGACTCACCGTCCGTTGCGTCAGGCAGCCGGACCGACAGCCTCGGATCCGACTGAGGCGCCGCGCTCATCGCGCAGGGCGATAACAGACTCACTCCGTATCCACCGGAGGCGTCGGAGTCGCCGGGGCCAAACCACCGCGAGACCGTTGAGGGTAGATCCCGGTCGTATTGGCCAAGCCGGTGAATCGACGAGAACCCAGCGTGGCCTCGGGCAGGCCCTCCGGCCAGGCCGCCAGGGTCAGCGACCACTCATCGTCTATCGCGTCGTACCCGCCCGTAATGGCCACATACCACCGCGGTAACTTTCGCAGGAGAGTGATTGTCCACTCGGCCATTTGGCCTTCTTCGAGATCGTAGTAGGCCCGGGCGGCGATCGTGTGCTTCTCGTTCAGCTTGTAGTTCGCCCCGCCCCCCAGCAGGTTGCTCTCGGTTTGCCCGATGTAGCGCCAGCCGAAGAAGTAGCTCACACGAGGCAGTCGTTCAACCGCAATGCTCACGTCGGTCTTGCCCACGCGGTTTTCTTCGATGTCGTAGGTGAAGTCCCAGAGAAACGCGGTGGTATCGCTCAACCGATAGTTCAGGTCGGCGCTCAGGTAGTCGGAGGTGATCGAATCCTCGGGACGGCTCATGAAGTACTCGCCGTGCGTCGTCTGATCTTTGCGTGCCCCGCTACCGAAATAGCCATACTCGAGGTCGAGCGTCAGCAGATCGACGGTTCGCCACTGCCCGGGACCGCCACGTTTGGTCTGCCACCGCTGCCTCAACCCGGCCGTCGCCCCACCAAAGGCATCCACGGATTCAATGCCCTGATCGAAGGGGTAGAGGTCCTGACTGGTCAGATTCGAGTGGGCCATCCAGGCCCCGACATCGGGCTTGACGATATGCTTGATCCCGTTGATGTCGAGCAAGCGGCTCGATACGTCAGGATAGGCCCGAGCCAGATAGGTGCTGCCTCTCAGGCCGTAGTCGATGAAGCCACGCCACGCCGCGCCGTCCACATCGGAAATCGTCGGGGTAGAACTCCAGTAGTCGGCGCGACCGGTGGAGAAGGGAACGACCTTGACCGGTCCCAATGCCAGCGGCAGGTTGATCTCCGCCCTTTCGTTGAGCCTCGGAGTGAAGTCGCTTTCCTCGGTGTTGTCCGCATATCGTTTGTTGTTGAAGACCCGCCGGTCGTCCGGGAGATAGCGTACAACACCAGCATGGCTTTCGCTGAACAATGTTGCAACGCCGCCGACGTCCTGACCGATCAGATTGAAGCCGAAGTCGGGCAGGTGCTCGGTCTGGGTCAGGAAGTCCAGGATCCGCCATTGGGCCAAGGCGGTGAACGCCCAGTTGTCTTTCTGTTTCTTCAGATAGATCAGTGTCTCCTGATCCTTGCCTTCAAAGTACTCGTCCTCCTCGTACATCTGGAGGAAGGTCGGGTCGGTGATGTAGCTGGCTTCGAAGGTCAGTTCCCAGTCCTTTGGGAGATACTGGCGATGGCGCCATGTGAGCCGGCCACGAGTTTCGGTTTCGGGGTTGTCGGGATAGTACGGTCCCAGGTCATCTTCGCCCGTGTCGTAGATGAAATAGCTGCGGAACAGGCCGTAGTATTTGTCCCGCTCGTAGTCGATGTTGATGCCCACGCCGGGGCCGTGCTTGCTGAAGTAGTCGAGATTCAGCCACGCGTCATACCCCTTGGGTGGTTCAATTCCCAGAAGGTTGAACAGATACCACTTGGTTTCGAAGGTGGCGCCGAAATCGCTGCTGTATCCGGCCTTGACGCTTCGAATCTGCATCTCGCCCTGTTTGAAATCACCTTTGGTATAGGGCCAATAGGACACCGGTACGCCGCCGATGTTGAATGTGCTGTTGTACATCTCGTAGCTGCCGGCGGTCAGACCGACGATCTGGCCGGTGGCGTCCCGACTGGTGGCATCACGCAGGTAGACCTTCTCGGCTCCAATGTGGTAGTGGGGTGTGTAGAACTCGCTGCTGGTCACCCTGGCATGTGTGGCCATGTATTCGGTACTCGATAGCTGCCGGACGGTATCGGCTCGAACGTAGATCGGCACCCCGCGATCGGGCTGAACGATTCGCATCACTGCGTCGAGAATGAGCGCCCGGGTGTTCTCAAAATCGTAGTAGAGTTGCGGCGAACGGATCATTCGATCGCCGCGAGACAGCGTCACATCGCCTTCGAGGTAGGCGCCCTTGACCATTTCGCTGATCGTCTGCATGGGCGACTTGGGCCCGCCCATCGCTCCGTCGTCGCGTCCCGCCTCCTCCAGTTTGATCTGCTGGCCCCCGCCTTTCTTCTTCTTGCTCGACGTCTCGTCCCCCATGAGGCTCTCGAAGCCCTGCCCCGTAGCCCCTTCGGCCAGGAACAGGACGGCGGCATCGGCCTTGATTTCGAGCAGGTCCGCCGGCCCCTCACCGGCCTGGGTGATGTAGACATCGCCCATTGCAACCACGATGCCCTTTTTCACGTCGATCTGGAGTTCTCGCCCCCGATAGGTCACGCGTTTGGCGCCCTTGGGCAGCCCGGGCAGTCCCAAGCCGTCCGGGACGGCCTTGACCATCATGGGGCTCATCTCCTCGCCTGGCCGAGTGCCTTTCTTGCCGGCGAGCTGGGCCAGGGACTTCTCCTTCTGCTCGGAGTCCTTCTTCGGCTGAGCCTTCTTGGCCTTGGATTCCGCGACGGTGGCGTCGAAGAGTTCTCTCATGTTCGCCGGCTTGGGACGAGCCGCGGCGGCTTGTGCGGAGCCCTTGGGCACATTCGGCTCGTTTGCGACAACAAGGTCGGCCTCCACCGCCTCCTTGGCCTCGACCAGCCTTCGCGTGTCCATGGCGTTCTTATAGAGCGGGACATCGGTCTGGGGCTCGATCGTGGTGGCATCCGCGTTGAGCTTGACCTCGCCGAACGTCTGAACTGTCACAAGAAAGACCGGCCCGGTGGAGACCGTTCCGGCCGCCTCCCGAACTTCTGCCTTCTGCCACAAGAAGACGTCCAACCGGGTGAAACCCTGCCCGCGAAACTCATGGCGGGTCAGCCAGACTACCGCCTCATCGCTGCGAAGGCGTCGTCGCCCCATGCGCAGATCGAAATTGCCTCGATACAGGACGGTGCTGATACCATCCTGTTTCCAGGTGTAGGCGAACTTGCCAAACAGCTCGACATCGTAGTCGCTGACCCCCGTCGGCAGGAGGGGCTGGGAGCCGTCGTCGATCTCGTAGGGCGCCGTCGTGGGCTGTCCCTCGGGGGGCACGGCCCAGACCACCCCCGTCAGGAGGGCGACCAAGACGCAATCCCACCATTTGTATGCGGTACTCAAGATGTTTCGGTCCGCCTGTTCCCAGTACACCCGCCCAAACCCAAGGAGGGCCCCATGTTGGGTGGATCGAGTCGCCTATTGTAGCTACTCGGGTGGCTGTGTCAATGGTGTGATCGAGGTTGGATGTCTTCAAATCCTGTATCGTCAAATGGTTGGAACGAGCCTGGCCCGCCGTTGGCACCTCGGCAGACCTGCCCTCTCAGGCCGGCTCATCGACAGACTCTTCTGACGTGGGTCGCGTCCAGGATCGCGTCCAGAAGTACTGCTCGGGCCACTGACGGATTACCGTCTCCAAGGCCTTCATGTAACGACGGGTGATCGTCTCTGTCGCATCCCGATCGTCGCGGAGTTCCCGAGGATCGATAACATCTGACACCGAAAGGACGAAGCGAAAGTCTCCCTCAATGCGGCGACAGGCGACAACGACGACGGGCACGTCGCACCATCGGGCGAGGGAACCGATCGTCGGGTAGCAGCGGAATGTCCGCCCCAGGTACTCGACCTCGATCGCCCGCCCGTGGGGGCGGTAGTGTTCCCCGACAATGAAGACCTTCTGTCCGGCCGCCAGGAGGTCCGCGAGCTTCCTGCTCGCCTCTTCGCGTGACAAGAGTCGCAGTTGCGGATGTCCGTACAGTTCCTCTTGCCAGGACTTGAAGGCGGGGTGACGCGCCTGGTCAATGACCACATGCAGCGGGCGACAGATCAGACCGATGGTGCAGGCAGCGACGGCGAAGCTGCCTGTGTAGGCGGTAACAATCATCGCCCCCCGCGACGAGGGGGCGAGAGCACCTTTGAAGGCACCCTCATCCACTTGAACAAACGATCGCCAGGAGCCGGCTCGCAGTTTGCGGTGCAGGAAGAAGACCTCGACCCAGAAGGAGGAGTAGTTCTCCAGGACGCGCGTGGCGAGCCAACCGATCTGCTCGGGGGCCTCGCGGTCTCCGAGCGCCTTGGCGAGGTTCTCTTGGGTCAGCCGCCGCAGGGGTGTATCGAGCTGCCCGTATTGGCGGGCCAACCATCGAGCCGCCGCCAGCGCGCATCGAGGACCCACCATCTTGACCAGCGGCACCACCACCCGTCGCATGTATGTGAGCCGAAGCGTGGTGGCATCGGGCATGGAAACGCCTCCCTGAAAAGGGGTTATGCGGCAGCCCCCTTCACGACATCTGCACCAACGTGAAGAGGGCGATCCATGAATCGGATCGCCCTCTGAAAGACTGCCAAACGTCTGACGAGACACCCGCTACGCAGCCGAAACCTCGGCCTGTGATTCGACCAAATCGTTCGATGTGGGTGAATTGTTCGTCACGAACACTGTCTCCCACAGGTCCACCCGGTCGAGTTTGTAGCGGAAATCGACATCCAGCCCCGTCTGCTTCATGAGGTCTTCCAGGGCCAGGTCGCTCCGCCAGCCGATCTTCTGGCACAGCGGACACAACCACTTCTCGACCAAGGCCATCAACGTGTTGCCCGACTGGAAGTGGTTGATGATGACGATCCGACACCCCGGCTTACCCACGCGGCGGATCTCTTCGATGAGACGAACCGGATCACTCACAACCGTAATCACATGACTGACCAGGATGTGGTCGAAACTTCCATCGGCGAAGGGCAGCTGCATGGCATCGGCCAGTGCGAGCCTCGACAGAGGCAACCCCATCTCTCTGATCCTGCGATTGGCTCGACCGAGCATGCCCTCGCTGAGATCGACGCCAACCACATTGACGGAACGCGGATAGAACTCCAGGCTCAGACCCGTACCAATGCCGATATCGAGCAACCACTGCCCGGGTTGAAGGTCCATGCGGGCGATGGCCTGCTCCTGCCGCCGCTGAACCAGCTTCGTCAGAAGGGCGTCGTAGAAATGCGACCACACATTGTAAATAATACGGGTCGTACGTTCCTGCATCGTTGAAGCATCCCGTTGTCCACCGCCCCAAGGATCCAGCCGGAGCACCTCTCACATGGACACATGCCGACCTGGCGGACAACTCCCGGACTACTCCGCATCGAGTCAATCCGCAGCAGTTGTTGTTGAATCTGTTCCGCCGGTGAAAAACTTGCTGACTGTTGTGAGAAGCGAGAAGATGCTCAGGCCAATACCGACGGCCTGGATAATGCCACCGCCACCTCCACCCAATCCACCAAGCAGTCCACCAAGACCGCCGAGACTGCCGAGACTGCAACCCATCAACATTGTGCTGCTGGTAACAGACAGTATTAACAGGACAATCAGAAATCGTTTGGCCATGTGCTTGCCTCCCATCACGTCAACTCAAGGTGTGGTCCACACGACGATCATGCCAGACCACACTGCCAAGCCCGGATTGTTCAATATACCCATCGCCCCGGTTGCTGCCAAGTCCGCAGGGGCGAGTCGCCTAGCTGCTCACACGAACCTTCGGTCTCTCTTGAAGAGACAGTGCCTCGTCCCTCCAGAAGAGGATAGGTCCGTTTCGCGGTCCGATTGAGGGTCTGACCCCACCGGCTCAGTCGGCCGTGGGCAATTTTCCTTGAAGCAAATTGTACATGTTCTCGATATTCTCGATGACCGACGGAATTCCTGTCAAGACGATCAGACCAATGGCGATTGCCCCAATGGCGGAGCCGCCGCCCAACAGGCCGCCCAAGCCTCCCAGGCCAGATAACGCACAGCCCGTAGACATTGTGCAACAAGTGATCGATAGAATCAGAGCCACGACCACGAAATGACGTGCCACGTGAACACCTCCTTGTCAAGCGCATCCGGGAACAGGCTGCACGACCGTCATGCAAACCCATCCCTCCGATCTGACTGCCATACTATAGCGCACGCTCGGCCTCCTGCCAAGTCCGCAGTCCGTGAGAACAAGACTCAGAATAGTACAATAGCGGCCGGTTCATGAAATGCTGCGACCGCCATCGATGCTGATGACTTGCCCCAGGATGTAGGTGTTTCGCTCAACGAAGAATCGGACGAGTGCGGCAACGTCCTCCGGCGTGCCCTCTCGCGCCAAGGGGACGCGTTTGATCGCCCGTTTCCGCATGGCGGGATCGGCGTGTTGTTCCAGGAGCACGACGCCCGGAGAGATTCCATTGACGAAGACATCGGGATACATCGTCCTGGCGAGTCCGTGCGTCAAGTTGATCAGCCCGCTCTTGCTGGCGCAATAGGCCAGGTAATTCGACCTCGGACGCTCGCCGGAAATGTCGCAGATGTTGATGACATGTCCGGGTGGGCGCGCTCGCAGATGAGACCAAGCGGCCTGTGCCAACATGGCCGGCGCCACCAGGTTGGTCTCCAGGTGCTTGCGCCAGTCGAGGCGGGTCATGGTAGCCAGGGGCGTCGCTTCGTATGCGGAAGCGTTGTTGATCAGCACGTTCAACCCGCCGAGTTGCCCAACGGTCTGATCGACCAGGGCTTGAAGGGCGTCACCATCGGTCAAGTCGGCCTGAAACATGGCGGCTCGGACGCCGATGGCTTCAATGTCCGCCACGGTCTGCCGGGCCTCGTCGGCCGAGGTGTTGTAGTGAATTGCGACGTCTATCCCGGTGCGTGCCAGTTCGAGGGCAATCGCCCGCCCGACCCGACGTGCGGCCCCCGTCACCAGTGCCACGCGACGATCCGTGTTGAACTGCATGCAACCCCCTGTTGACCACCTTGGCATCACCATCGGTGAACCGTGAGGTTTCCGTTCGTCCACTCATCCACCGAGCCTCCCGGCCGACATCTCCGCCACAGGTTGCTCGACAGATTCCGCAGACACCTATGTCTTGGGCGGTTCCTCGTCGTCCGGTTCTGAATCTTCTCCTTCGTCGGGAAGTTCCTCCGGCACCTTGTGCATGCGCCAAACATCGTCCGAAGGAGTCGGCGGTGCGGGCTTTGCGGTGATGTAGGCCATGAATCTGCGCCCGAACCTTGCCATCGCCAGACTGGCAACCAGGAAGAGGATGAACAAGCCCCCGACCGCCAATAACCACGACCTCGCCAGCTTCGTTCTGGCAGACAAGAGCTGAGTCTGTGTCGAGTGTGGCCCCCCCGGCTGAATCCGATACTGTTCAATGTCTGTGCGCTGCCACCACAGAGACCCCAGACTGATGATCAGGCACAAGACACCCAGAAGCATCAAGGCCAGGGCGATTTGTTTCTGCCGCTGACTGTTCAAGACGTTCCGTCCTTTTCACCGCAGCGAGGCCGTCACCGGGCAAACCACTCGACGTGCTGTCGAGGGTTGAAGGGAGCGGTGGCCTCGAAGTCTTTCAGCAGGGATCGCTGCCGCTCGTCCAGCACAGGCGGCGGAACGATTCGGATGACCGCGTACTGATCGCCCCGCTGTTTGGTCTTGGGATCGACGACCCCCTTGCCTTTGAGCCGAACTTTCTTGCCACTGGCCGTGCCGGGCGGCACGGACATCACAACAGTAACCCCGTCGATCGTCGGCATCTCGACCTTGGCCCCGAGACAGGCCTCCGTGACGGATATCGGCACGTCGATGTAGATATCGCCACCGATCCGTTTGAAGAAGGGATGGGGGCTGATATGGCACACAATGTAGAGGTCGCCTCGCTGCCCGCCACCGGAGCCGGGCTGCCCCTTGCCCCGAACGCGAACGCGCTGTCCCTGCTCGACACCGGGTGGAATGCGGACGTTGATCGTCTCGGCGGAGGAATCGGCACCGGAGACTCGTAGGTTCAGCATCGTGCCATGAATCGCCTGAAGGAAATCGAGTGTCACCTCGTGCTCGACATCCTGACCGCGATCCGATGCCCAAGCCCCACGGCGTCCGCGGGGCTCGCCGCGGCCCTGACGGCGAAATCGCTCGAAGATCCCGCCCATGCCGCCGCCCCCACCGAAGAGGCCCTCCAGATCGTTCAGGTCGAACTCGATGCCTTCGGCACCGGCACCGCGACCGCTGGTGTACACACGGGTGTAACGGTCGCCCGGACCGCCGTGCCACTGAACGCCCTCCGGACCGGAGGCTCCGACGCCCGCATGGCCGAACTGATCGTACTGTTCGCGCTTGGCCTTGTCGCTGAGAACCTCGTAGGCCTCCTGGACTTCCTTGAACCTGGACTCGGCGTTCTTCTCTCCCTTGTTGCGATCGGGATGAAAGCGTTTTGCAAGCTTGCGATAGGCGGACTTGATCTGGTCGTCCGTCGCATCGCGTTTGATCCCCAGTACGTCGTAGTAGTCCCGTTTGGCCATGGCACCTGGAATTATATCCCCCCGCCCCTCATTGAACACTGCCCCCTGAAGATGTCTGCGGCTACCGCACGATTGCCGCCGCGATCTCTCCCCGAACCTGCTCTACGTCGGCCGGGCTGTTTGAGAACTGGGTCCAACCGGTGGTCACCTTGCGAATCATCGATTCGACCGGCTTGGGACCGCACTTCTGTTCGTAGAGCCAGAGAACCTCATAGTCCTCCAGGCCCTCGCGGATGTTCTCAAGGCGTATGGACGTCACCGGCCCGTCGATGCCCACCTTCTTGCCCGGATAGAACAGGCTGCCGTCGCCGTAGAGGTTGGTGTTGATGTCCTTGACCGTGGCCATGTCTGTCCACGGGTCTTTGCAGATCGAGGGGTGCCAGTAGGTGGTGCTCCAGTAGAGGAAGCCATGGCAGTGATACAACCGCTGCTGCCAGAACAGCAGGCGATGCGCCAGGGCGTTCATGTCCACGAAGAAGTTCGTGTGAGGCTTGCCGGGACCGCAACATACATAGCTCCAGGTTTCGTCTCCCGCGGTGCGACGTTCGGCGAGTTGCTTCTCCTGGGGGTAGCCCGTGTAGAAGCCGGTGTTGTAGCACCAGATGTCCACGTATCCGGTCAGGAGGGCATAGATGTCGGCCTTGGAGTCAAAGCCGGAATTGCGGAAATAGGGTGTCACAACCTTCAGTCGGGCATCAAGTGTGTGAATCCTTCTGCACGCCTCCTTGAGCTGGTCGTACTGGTCGCTGCTGACGGGCTCGTCGACCGGATAGAAGCAGCCCTTGCCGAGCACACCGGCCTTTCGTAGCGTCTCGACGGTCTGACGGAGCTCCGCATCGTTCTTGCTGTAGGGGATGGTGTAGCTCGTACATCGCGGATCGCGGAGGTACTTGAGCGCCTCGGGCGAGGTCAGCGGCATCGGTGGCGAGTAGGCGGAGATGCGCCGTTCCAGCAGGGCCTCGTAGTACTTGGTAATGAGCCCGCGACCGGCCGGAGTGTTGAGGTCCACGCCGTGCATCAGGGCGACGTGTCCCTCGGAAATGCCCAATGCGGTCCTTAGATGCGGCGTTTCGGGCAGAGTGAAAGGCCAGACGGTCAGGCGGATCGGCAGTGTCTGGGGCGTCATGCCCTGGGGCTCGATGCGCACGGACGAACGATATTCACCGGCGGGCACATTCGGACCGATCGCCACGTCGATCCACACCGGCTGGTTCTTGCCCGCAGGGATATCCGTCGGCGTCCAAGGTGGCAGGGGATCGGGAAAGTCGGCCTTGTGGGCCGGCAGATGCACATAGGCCACGCGGTACAGCTGGGTTAGGAGCTTCGCCGAACCATCGGGCCCATCCCACGGCCCCATGCTGACGCGAACGCCCTTCAGTGGCTCGCGGCCGGCCTGAATGACCACCTGGATGGCTTCGTGTTCGCGTCGGGCCGCACGAAGGTGAGGCTCACACCACGTGGTCGGGCGTGCCGTTGAGGTGGTGACCGGTTGCGTGGTGGGATCCGGCGTGTCTCGCATGATCTTGACGGCACTGGGCGCACACCAGAGGCGGTATGCACCCGAGGGTTGCTCGGCCACTGCGAAGGCTGAAACCAATCCTATGACACCAATGACATGGCCGTATATGTTCATAACACGATCGTCTCCGTAGCCAAGCGTACACCGTCGAGCGAGACGCGACGCCTCAGGTGTGGGCGCCCCCAGCCCTCGCCCGATGCTCCGCCGCCAGAATGCCGTAGACATACATGTCCACATAGCCGCCGTCGAGAAAGACCGCTTGACGCCGAACGCCCTCTCTCTGGAACCCCAATCGCTCATAGCATCGAACCGCCCGCGAATTATTGGCGTAGACATCCAGCTCAAGACGATTCAGACCCAGACCGCCGAATGCGTGGTCGAGGACAAGCCGTATGGCCTCCGTACCGTAGCCCTTGCCTCGACAGTCAGGGACCCCAATGGAAATTGCCATCCTCGCCGAACGGTCCTTCCATTTGATGCTGTTTACACTCAAACCACCAACGGCACGATTCCCCTCCCGAAGAACGATCGTCAGTTGAAACTCGTTCGGTCCGTACCATTCGTTCTCAACGCGTTCCCGCATTCTCTTCTCGCCGATAGGCAAGGCACCGCCTACCCCCGCTCGCACCGTCGGATCGTTGAGCCACTGTGTGTATTGCGGAATGTCTCCGAGCTCCACCGGACGAAGATAGATGCGATCTCCCTGCAGGAAGACCACGGGCCGGGGCGGCTGGGACTCCATCGGATAGACCTCCACGTCAGAAGATGCTGTTCGCAACGACCTCTGGGTTTCAGGATCGTGCGGCTCATCACCGTCGTCAAGCCAACGACACGGTGAACAGATCACCTCGAACCGCCGCGGGTCAGCCCCGAAGATAGCGAACGTAATCCTGGTACAACGTGTCCGAGTCCGGCCGCCCGATGTTCACCAGGTCGGTTCGGCGGTTCATGATTCCCTGGTACTGATAGGCGATGAGTTTCTCGGAAAGCGGCGCTTGCATGGCCATCTGTTCTCTGATCCGCTCGATGGTCCCCGGGACACAGGTGCCCCGACCGGCGGGATCGCCCTCGAGCCGGAACAGTTCGCAGTTGCACCAGAGCGACACGCCGGCCTCTCGAACCTGCCGGCCGATGCGCTCCATCGCCTGCGCGTTTCGGCGAACGAGCTTCAGGGCCTCCTGAGTGTCCCACGCCCGGCCGCCGTAGTCCTGAGGGGCCAGGATGTTAACCGTGGTCCGCTCGAGCTGCCTGGGGAGTTGATCGAGCTTGGGATGATCGCCCAGACTGCCCGGCGAAGCGAGCACCTTCACCGGGCCCACCGCCGGACGGATGTGCTGCTTGAAAAGCTTCTCGTAGAGGTCCACCTGGTGATCAAGGAAGTCGATCTCATAGGGAATGTACAGACCTCCGAAACACCTCCGCCGCCCGAAGCGATCCATGATCGCCTCCGTCAGTGCCGTGTTCCACCGGAACCAGGCGTCCGGCCAGGGCGGCGACATATCGGAGTAGTCGCGCACCTGACTGCACCGTCCGCGAAGGCCAATGCCGAAGAACATCGTCATGCCCAGGCGTTCGGCCTCGTCGACGCAGACCCCCAGCGGGTCGTGACAACCGAACCGGATCGGAATTCCCACCGTCTTTTCATATCCTGGAAAGACCGGGCGCCCCCAGAATGCCGTCATCCCACAGATGGCCGTATCGATGCCGACGCCGTGCATGTCACGAATGAGCGCCCGCCAGTTGTCTTCCTTCCAGTGGATGCAGGTGTCGGTCCACCATGCCGCGTCAAACCAATTGACATGGATGATGTCGAAGAAGCTTCCCGTAATGCGTGGGGCGCAACCCACCGGCCGGCTGGCCGGCGAGGTGGCCGGGCTGACGGACTGGCCTTCAGCAATTCTCCCGACGGCTCCGGCGAGCAGGACGTTTGCACCACCTACTTGAAGGAACTCGCGACGATTCATATCGACCTCCGCCATGCGGCCCTTGAAGAACACGAGCGGATTCTGAACAGGCCGCCACCACGCCGACCTGCCGGCGGCTCACACGATGCCGCCGGATCGGATACGGCACCTCTCAGCGAAAACGCACGGAATACAGGTCGGCATCCTTCATCGCAAACCGCAGGCGCACGCGTTTGCCCGCCAGGGGGGCGACATTCGTGCCGCCCTTCCATGCGACGACGCGTTCGATCTGGTCACCGATGATCTCCGGACAGTCCTTCAGGGCGAAGCCGGGCAGAGGTGCGCCGTCCTCGTCCTGAATCTCGATCCGAATTCCGCCGGCAGCCGATGTGGAGTAGTTGATGACCAACTCCTTGCCGGTAAACGTCAGCGGTTTGGTGAACATCTCACCGCCTCGATAGGGCGCGTGGACCGAGGCAAGCCCGTCGATCCGCATACGGTAGCGTTTCAGGTGGTGCGTGGGCTGGCCGTTGTCGCGCTGAACATAGACGGACATTTCGGTCGGTCCGGTCGGCACGATACCCAGGGCCGGATAGTTCGTTCGTGAAACCCAGTTCGTATCGCCCAGGCCGGGTCGGATGAACGCCTCCGGGAACATGCGCTCGTAGCGTCGTCCGCCCCGGCTGCTGAGAAGCACGACCTCGGAGCAGTCATCCTTGAGCCAGCTCTTGAGGTTGATGCCCGCCGCCTGGAGCTGGGCATCGGACAGCACGCGTCGCCCCTGCATGAAACGGGCGGCCGTGCCGATGTAAATGTGAGGCGCCCGGAAGTAGGATGTCGTTTGATTCGTGTACAGATGCTCGCGCGGTGCATCGCCGAAGTCCATCGCCACCTGATTCGTCCACCGCAGGAAGTCCCTGGATGTTGCCCGGCTGACCCACCGCAGGTCGTTTGTCCACGTTCGGAAATAGCAGACGTAACACTGTTCGCTGTCCGACCAGAACGCCACGTTCTGCGAGTCGAACGCCCCTGAGGTGATCACCGGCTTGTCCTGAAGTTTCTTCCAGTGGATGCCGTCGGACGAAGCGAAGGCGAACAGCCCACCGGGTGCCAGCCCGCCCAGTGCCTTGTACTTCTCGGCCGGCGGCACCCCGGGACGGGTATCCAGCATCGGACTGAAGTTGTGCGAACACGGCTTGGCATGAGCCAGGATGACGTTGTTCTTCCGTGAGCCGCCCACGTCGAACAGTCCGAGGTCCGGCTTGCTCCATCGAATGCCGTCGGGACTCTCGGCATAGCAGGTAGTCTCGGCGTCGGTACCGTCCACATCGCCCGAACCCGGCAGACCACGATAGTACAGTCGATACGTGCCGCCGTCCTTGATGACCGTACAGTAGCCGGCGTGGTTACCCTCCCACGGCTTGTCGAACGCGATCGCAATCTCCGCGGATTGAGGCTCGTGCAGTCTGAGGTCGGTTCCCTCAAGCCGGTCGACCAGATACGAATCCACGAAGAGTTCCAACCGCGAGCCAATATCGGCCTGCGTTGCGGGCTGTGGCATCTGGAATGTGGCCGGGCGGGTCGGACGAACGGGATGAGACGGCTTCGTGGCCTGAGCCAGAAATGCCTCTGCACCTTGCTTGCCCAGCGACTTGATCTCTGCGGGCGTCAGCGCTCGTCGCAGAACGAGGATGTCGTCGGCGTCTCCCTCAAACTGCTCGACGGCCCCCACGCGAACGTCTTCACCGAACTGAAGCGGAAAGCTCGACAGAACGGCCCCACTCGGGGCCTCGCCCTCGCCCACCACGTCGCCATCGAAGTAGAGCATCACACGCCCGCCCGCATAGGTCATCGCAAAATGGTGGAAGGCGTCCGGAGCGATCCGGAGCCGATCGGATTGGATATCCTGCCCATGAACGGCCGCCCGCAGCCCGCTGACCTCCTTGCCGCTCGGATCGAAATCGAAGATGACCTCCGTTTCCAGCAGAGGGCCACCGCCGCGATAGCTCGAGAAGAGCCGCGTGAACCCGGTGTTCTTCGTCCGGGCCATCACAGACAGGGTGAAGGCCGTTCCCAAATCGGTCACGTCGGCCATGCGAAGGACGTTGAGTCCGGCCCCGCCCTCCAGGTGCAGCGACGATGCCCCGAACGCTGCACCCCCGCTGCCGGTTCGAATCGTCGCCTTGTTGAGCAACCGAGCGTTCTGGAAACCGTCGGAATCGAGGCGGTCGTTCGCGGTGGCGCCGGTGTCTTTCTCGAAGCTATAGAGCACCCCGCTCTCGCCCGGCACGACCTGAACGGGCCCGCCCACAGCGAAGGAGAAGAGAGAAGCGTTCTCAAACACGAAACGCAGTTGGATCGGTCCGGCCGACTCTGGAAGGCGGTCCGACCCCTTCCAGGTCACCGCCTGTCTGACACCGTCGGCCTGAAGGGCCTGGCAATCGTCGCGGTTGAAGCCGGGGATCACCTTGCCGGTGCCGTCGAGCACCTCGACCTTCAGCCAGCCGCCGGAAGCCCTGGCGTTAACGGTCAGCGGCCCTCGGGCCCCGATGAGTGAACGCGTGGTCACGCTGCCGGCCGTCGGGCCGGCGTCGAGTGAGGCAAAGCCGTCCTTTCGAAGCGTGGCCAATCCGACCGCTGCCCGCCCGTCAGGACCGTGGGTCACATCGAAGCCGCCGTAATAGAGTCGAATGCGATCGCCCTCAACGAGGGGATGATTCGTTGTGAAGATCATCCCGCAATCCCAGGTGCCCGGCCCACCGGTCGGAAGGATGGGCGTACGAGGCGACTCCTGCCGGGTCCAACTCACGCCATCATGGCTGCTGACCAGTTCGACGAAGATGGGACCGTCGTTCTTGCCGTCGGTGATGCGGAAGACCCAAAGGAAGCCGAGATACATCGACTCATAAGGGAAACCGCACAACCCGTAGAAATCCGTGTGCTGCCCGCTGCCTTGGACCCATCGGTCGTCATAGTCATCCGGCAGCAGAACGAGAGTGGAGGTGGGCCAGGTGTCGAACCGAGGCGTTTCGGAGAACCCCACGCACCGCCGGCGGAATCCGCGAACGTCGGTGAACTTCTTGGGAAAGCCCATGTAGTGCTGCGTGTGAGGATCCCAGACGAAACAACCGACATCGCCCGGATCGGGCAGCACGGGATTCCGCCGGACATCGGTCCAGCGGATGCCGTCGGGCGAACAGGCGCCATAGTAGCCGCTCACAAGGTGGTCCGGAGGCGTGCGACCATAATCGAAGTTGAGGTACTTGTAGCGGCGTTTGGCATCCTTTTCCCATGGCGTGTGGATCACCTGAGGATTGTGGTCCTCGCGTGTTCGCCGCGAGAAGATGTTGTTCTGTTTCGAGCCCTTGTACTCCACAAGCCCCAGGTCGGGTTTGCGCCAGGTCAGACCGTCGTCGCTGGTGGCATAGAGCATCCAGTACTGATTCTCGGCCCAACTGTGGTACCACATGCGATAGCCGCGCCCGTCCTCGCCCGGCAGGACAGTGCCGTAGAGGTAGGCATTCTGTCCTTCCCAGGGGCGGTCGGGTTTGAGAATCGGATTGGCCGAATGCTTCTCGAAGGGGTGATAGGTACGTGTGACATTTGCCTTCTGCCCGACGAAGTGGTCGTCGACGAAGAGGAGAGACGGTCCCTCGGAGGCGGTCGGAGATTCAGCCGCCGCGGCCACAGCCGAAACCGTGCTGAGGAGAAGGATCGAGCCGTTCATGAGACGTCGCCGTTTCACGTGATGTTTCACTGTGGTTTCCTCCCAGGCGAGAAGTCCTGTCTGTAAGTCCGCACGCCGCGCAAGAGACTACTCGAACTGTGGCAGCGATGTCAGGGGCTCCGGACAGACGAAGGACCCTCAGGCTGGGAAGAAGTCTGATGGCGGCGCTATGCGATGATCAGAGGGACGGTCATTTCCTCGGGGGTCAAGCCGCCATGAACACCGGGGTGATCGGCATGGCGGTCACAGGGTTCGATGTAGAACCGGCTCGGTCGGTTCGCAATGCCCATATAGGTACCCATACGGCGCCGCATAAGCGGTGAGAGGGCCGCCGGCCCCATCAGCCGCAACCGGTCCACCTCCTCCAGCGACAGGAGGGCAAAATGATCGCCGAAACGGGCGGTGAATTCTTCGGCAAAAGCCTCTTCGTGCCCGGGGCGCACGTGAAAGATCGGCGTCGTCGGCTCACCGGTTGGCCGGCATCGCAGGTGGGACAACAGGGTGTCCCCGCTGGGAAGGATGAATCGGCTGTCCTCGGTCACCTCGCCCTGTCCGTGATCCGCCACGATGATGAGCCGGGCCTGATCGGTGATCGCCTCGGCCAGACCCGCCAAGGCCGCTTCCAGGATGCGAAGCTGGTGATAGACCCGCTCATCGTTCGGACCACGCTGGTGCGAGACCTCATCCAACTGCGGCAGATAGAGATAGGTGAAGCTTGGCCCGCGGGCACCGAACACCGTCTTGCGAACGAGGGTCATCGCCTGCGGCAGATCGGAGTAACCCAGACACGCCGTACCGCCGGTGGAGTACTGTGTATAAACGCTCCCCAAATATGGCAACGGCAGCACGCTCAGCGGCGTGTATCTCATCGTCGGCCAGCGGCTGGGAACCGTGAAGAGTTCCCCCGGGGAAACGCCCATCTCGGCGAGTGATCGCTCGGTCAGTCGCTCCTGGAATCTCAAGGCGATGGTGCTGACGTCGCGATCATCCAGATACACCCACCAGCCCGGCACGGCGTGCTGCCCCGGATACTGCCCTGTTGCCAACGTCGTCAGCGCGGCCGAGGTCGTCGAGAAGAAAACGGCTTGAAGGTCAGCGACATGATGGCGTCGCAAGAAGGCCTCGGAGGTCAGCCTCGACAGTTGGCACGACCCCATCCCGTCCACCAGGACGAGGACGTAGTGATCTGCCTGCCCTATTCGCTGGCTGATGGCCTCTATCCCCGGGCGGATGTCGAGGGCCCCCACACCCGTCAGGTTGAAAAGCGACATCACCAAGTCGGCGAAATGGGGTGCGTCCGCGGTGGGTCTGACGAGCCGCCCGGCGTCAAACCACAGGTCCAACTTCTCCTGCTCGGTCATGTCTCATGCCCTCGATGAGACGATTATCGCATCCGTTTGCTCTGAGACGCTAGAAAAAAACACAATACAGAGACATATAACGATAACTAGTAGTTATTAAATCCAGTAATCAAACGGATTGGGTTTCATCATTGTTAGCGATCCTTCTGCCCCCCCTTGACTCAGCGGGCGGTCATGAATACGATGTAAGCATCTGCTAATGTAAGCTACCACTAAGGTAAGCTTCCGCTAACAGATAGCTCATCTCCGTATAGCGATTGTACGAGGTCACAGATGGTGACGAGGCGAGGGGAAAGAGAGAGTCTAAGGCCCAGGTGACCGGAGGCCCGGAGGCTTCCTGGGGTCCTGGGACCGCGGGGAATTCCTGTAACACATTGGCAAGCATCAAGGTGGTGTTTGCATATCTCTAGACAGATTCTCTTTGGAGGAAAGAGCATGGCAGAACGGGCAGGGCAATTGGGAAAGATAGTGGGTTGCGTGCTGGCGCTGGCAGTGGTTCCGGCGATGGCTCAGCAGGTCACTACGGGAACGGGCACAGGCTGGTTGGAAACCATCACCGACAACGGCGTATCGTTGGACGTCCTGCATACCAGCGGCTCGCATTACGACATGGGGTATCAGCACGGGTATCTCTTGAAGGACCAGGTCATTCAGAACATCACGGCCGGTCTGGCGTACATCCAAGACCCGTGCCACGTGAAGCACCCGAATGATTTGATTCCAGCCTACGTCGACAAACTGATCGCCCATACGCCTCAGAAGTACATTGACGAGGTGAATGGCATCGTGGCCGGAGTTGCCGCAGCGGGTGGACACGTCGAATTCCGGGACATCATGACCATGCAGATGATGGCCGATCTCGGACAGGTCGTCCCCGGCCAACCACTGTGTACTGAGTTTGCGGCCAAGGGTGGCGCGACGGTCAACGGTCATACCATTCACGGGCGCAATCTTGACTGGGCTACTGTTCCCGGTTTTGCCCACGAACGATCCATGATCATGGTCGCACAGCCGACCGGTGAGCAGGCCATCTGCAATACCACCTGGGCCGGTTATGTCGGCACGGTCACGGGCATGAACGCCTCGGGGTTGTCGATCGGCACGAACACCTGCGTATCGAGCGATTCGAATTTTGAAGGCACGCCACTGACGTTCCTCCTGCGTGACGCGCTTGAAACCAGCACGACGATGGATCAGTACATCAACGTGCTCAACTCGAATGCTCGGACCGTGGGAACAAACCTCGTTCTTTCGTCGGGCCGTGAGGCCGGCGGCAGGGTTGCGGCCATCGAGATGACGCCGACCCGCAACGAGGTGTACTATGACAACGACCGGCGCGAAGATCACTACTGGGACAACGCCACTCTGACCAGCCACGCCACCCAGGACGAGTCGGACTGGATGCGGGTTTCGGGCGGCATCCTGGATGCGGTCGTACGATCCAATCACTTCACGAACTGGCAGGGCGAGTTGCCTCTGCAGGTGCTCCAGGCCGGCGCGACGATCACGAACTACATCGATCCGAACCTGATCATCGCGATGGGCATCGATCCGAACAACCTGAAGGATCCGGGGTGGGTGAAGGCGAATATCTACCCGAATCTGATCGTGCCCCTGCTCCTGCGTCTTCAGCCGTATGCCTCGATCATCCCCGACATCAATGAGCCGAACTGGACAGGGAACCGTTACAACGTCATGCAAGACCTCGTGACCAGCAACTATGGCCTGATCGATGCACAGAAGGGCATCGATTTCCTCTGCGAGGACAACGGCATTGACGACGAGCTGAGCATGCACTCAGTGGTGTTCGACTCGACGACGCTGGAACTGTGGGTCTCCAACGCCCGGACGGAGAATGGCGTCGTTCTGGATTCGACCAGCGAGCCGTTCCTGCACTTTAACTTCGGTGCGGCGATTCCGGAACCGACCTCGTTGGCGGTCCTGGCCACGGGGGCGATCTTCGCCTCCCGACGGTTGCTGAGACGCCGAAAGGGCTGATCGGCCCCCTCTGAGATGTGTCTGCGATGAACGCGAAAGGCCCGGCGGATTGAAAAACCGTCGGGCCTTTCTCTTGGTTCGAGTCTGCGGAAGCGAACCCGCCTCAGGCCCCTGCGGCGACGCTCAAACTGTCAGCCTTGGACGCCCCTCCTCTGAGGTGAGGTTTTGCCTCAATCCGTCTATGATGTGGCTCGACCTTGGAGCAGACCATGTGCCTTCCTCTATTGATTCTGAGTATTGCGATGCCGCCGGCACTGGCCGCCGCAGCATCCGCCACCTCATCCGCCCCTACGTCACAGGGCCTCACCTGGGGTGTCGACCCAGCCTATGGACACCTGACGAACATGGAGTCGTTCGATCAAGGGCGCCGGAGAAGATGGCTGACCGGTCCTGTGAATGTATCGATCCGCAACGAGGTCTCCGGTGTTGAGGCCCCACTGGCAAAGTGGACAAGGCGAACCGAATCCGACGTCGCCATCGGCTCTGCGGTCGCCGATTCGCTGAAGGTCCGTGTCCAGCAGCGATTGTGCAGCCGCCCGGGCGGAATGGTATGGGACCTCGATCTCGAAAGCACGGCCCCACGCGTGGGGCACGAGGTAACCGTCGAACTGCCCCTGCCGGCAACCGACCTTCGCCTCTTTACGCCCACCGAATACGGGGTCGTAAGGCTCGCAACCCATCCGAGATTGAAGCCGGTGGCCTATGGCTCGCTCGGCTGGGACACCGGACGCTCGTATGTCCTGCCGCTGGTCAGCGTGCTGGACGAGCGGAACGACCTTGGCCTGACGATCGCCCTGCCGCCCGATCGCAACATTCCGCACATGCAGGTTCAGTGGACGGAAGCCAGGGTGCTGAAACTGACGTTCGCCCACCGCGGCATCGGCCTCGCCGCAGATCAGCCCCGCACCGAACCCACACGGCTGACGCTACTGGTCTATGCGCACGCGGCCGACTATCGAGCGGCACTCAGGGCCTACAGCGAGGAATTCCCCGCCTATTTCAGACCCGTGGCGAAGCTGGCTCCCTATGATGGGGCGTTCTACTACCACCACATTCACGAGCACCCCGACTTCGACGAAATGGCGCGGCAGAACGTCCGCTACCTGTGGTCCAGCTTCTGGTTCACGCACCTCGGCGAGTATCTACCCGATGAACCCGAGTGGCATCCGTACACGTACGCCAAGTGGTGGAAGCTCGGACAGACGATGAGCGACTCGAAGATCCGTTCGTTCGTCCGGACGATGCACGAACACGGCATCGCCACATTCGCCTACTTCAACGTCACCGAATACGGAGGGGCCGGCGGCAAGGGCGGCGACACCGCCACGGCCCAGCGCATCCTGAAGGAGAAGTTCGCAGACGCCCTCATGAAGGACGCGAGCCTCAAGGATATCCCCACGTGGGAAGGGGCGATGGCCATGAATGCCGGGCGCCGGTACGCGCTCTGGCCGTTTCTGGTCGATCAGGTTCGGCGGCATCTCCAGCGCCTGCCGGAGATCGACGGCTTTGCCATCGACCGCCTGGACTGGGCCAGCCTGTACGACTATGGACACCACGATGGCCTGTCGATGATCGGCGATCGAGCGGTGGAGAACATGGCGGTGCCCGTGGCCGAGGCCGTGCGAGAGGTCTGCCGCCTGAGCCACGCGGCGGGCAAGCGGGTGCTCGTGAATCAGTTCTACCGCATCGAGGTCCTTCGCGACGTGGACGGCTACTGCCATGAGAATGACTACCTGCGGGCGATAGGCTATCTGTCCCCCTATCGCCCCGCGTCGGCCTGGCACATGCGAAAGCCCTATCAGGGCGACCTGCTGGCGTTCGAGGCGCAACTCAAGCAACGACTTCAGTTCGCCCTTCAGCCGCAGATGATCGCACACACGTTTCCCATCTCGCAGCAGGCGCCCAATTCAAGGGCCGCCGAACTGCTGGAGATTTACGCCCCTCTGTTCACCCTGCTGGCGGGTAAACAGCAAGTGCTTCTGCCTCACTGTGTGTCGGTCACGGGCGACAACGACGTGAACCTGTTCATCAACGGGAATGGGTGTTACGTCGCACCGGTGACCTCGCGAATTCGCTTTCTCTCGCGGCGATCGAACTGGGCCTCAACGGCGACCGTTACGCTGCGCGTTCCCGATGGCGAATCGCTGACCTGGGCTCATGTCTACTCGGCCGACAACGAACCACGACGGGCCTCGATTGGCGGTCGGGGTCCGACGCGACAGATCATGCTCGACGATCATCGAACAGCATCCATGGTGCTGATCGGCAGAGGCGCGGAGCCCCCGCTGAACCACCGCGACACCAAACGAATCGCCGAGACCCGTGAACGCCTCTTCCCGAAGCCGGCTCGAGCAGCGAAGACCGTTCCGCCCATTGCCCCGGCCGGATTGGCACAGGCCACCCTCGTGTTGAAGGGCACGCATGTCGGCATCCCTGGCCCTGTGTTGGTGCAGGTCGATTCTCGAATGGCCGGGCAGATCCCCACCGGCCAGGACCGGTGCGAGATCGCCCTGGACGCACAGGAAGTGTCCGACGCGCCGCCGACGGTTCGGTTGAGTTACGGTGACGAGGGCACATGGCTTGTTCCCGATCGAATCGACCTGGTTCAGAAGGCCGCGGATGGAAGCCGTTGCCGGATAGGCCGATGGTTGATCCACGAAGCGGATACATCATTATCTGATGCCAACGACGTCCTTCGGCTTCAGTGGTGCGCCCCGGAGCCGATTGTCTCGATGGTGCGATTCGAAGGACGGGATACCCGATCCGGCGGAGCCTGGAAAGGCACGCGGGGTGCACTGGCCGCGTGGATCCCCGCCGTGACCGATGTCCACGCAACGTGCAGCGGCTGCCGATTGAGTGTTCCAGGCGCCCAGACGTGCGTATGGGCTCAACAAGTCAGGGATGACCCGCGGGTGCTGCACCCACCGGCCGATACAGCCGGACCTCGCGCCGCCACTTGCTGGTTCGCTGATGAGAAGGTATCTCTTCGGATCGAGCCGCCGGACACGAAGCCGTTCCGGCTGAGCGTGTACCTGCTGGACTACGATCGGAATCAACGGGCGTCCGAGGTTCGGATCGGCAATGATGCGGCCTCGCTCTCGGTCCAGCGAGCCACCGTCCAGGAGATGCTCGGCGGAGTCTGGCTGACCTGGACCGTCGCCGGTGAAACCGCGATTGAGGTGAAGAAGACCGCCGGTTACAACGCCGTTCTCAGCGGCGTGTTCATTGACAGACCGTAGCAGAACACGAACAGAGCCCTGTCTTGATGAAGGGTACGCCGGACGGAGAGCCGCCCGGCAGAAGCATTGGCTTTCCCAAGAAGCCAGAACCAAGCAGAAGAGGATGGATGCCGATGAGAATTCCTGCCGTATTCACCGCCGTTCTGTTCACGACCCATAGTCTTGCGGTCGCTGGAGAACCAAGCATGACGTCGCCGGGACTTGCCGCGCAGAGAGAACACCTCAGCAAGACGCTGAAGGTCCAGGATCTGGAGGCCGTGCGCCCCGCCGACTCTCCGCAGACGGCCTGGAAGCCGTACCCCGTGAGCCTGGCTCCGGCGAACTGGATCTGGCTCCCTTCATCGCGAACACTGTCGAACACATTCGTGCTGTTCCGCAAGGAGATCGAGCTGAGCGCCCCGCCGACACGAGCTACCGGCTGGTTGACTGCCGACAGCCGGTATCGGCTCACGGTCAACGGCCAGCGGGTCCAATGGGGTCCGGCGCCGTGCGATCCGCGACATGTCGATGCCGACCCCTTCGACATCACGGCGTTGCTGAAGGCGGGCAAGAACGTCATCGGGGTCGAGGTGCTCCACTATGGGCTGGGCGACGGCACCTGGCCTGCGGGCAAGCCGGGCTTCATCTTCAACGCCACCATCGAGTCTCCGGGCGGGCAGAAACAGGACATTGTCTCGGACACATCCTGGCTGACGCTGCTCGATCGCGCCCACGCCCCGGGGCAGTACAAACGATGGTACCTGCGAGCCCTCCAGGAGGAATTCGACGCTCGCCTTCACCCGGTGGGCTGGGATACGGCCGACTACCGTCCGGACCGACGCTGGCTGCCGGCCATGGTTCTGGCCTGTCCGAGCGACAAGCCGTCCTCGTGTGCGCACTATTCCAGCAACGATCTGGTGGACCGCATCTCTCCGGCCGTCGCCACGTTGCGGGCTCGGCAGATTCCGGCAATGCGAGAGGAACGGATACCAGCCCTGCGACTGGCCGAGTCGGGCAAGGTGGAATGGCTCCGTGACCCAGCAGACTGGTTCGACTGCCGGATTCCCGGCTCGTTCAACGTCACCCGCGCTCCAGTGGCACAGGAGAAGGGACCCGGCGTCTGGGAAATCCCGCTGGGCAAGGACTCGCTCAAGGCGGCGTTCCTGACCTTCGAGTTCAAGGACCATATCGTCGGATGGCCCGGCTTCACGATCGAGGCCCCCGAGGGTACGGTGATCGAGCTGATGGTACAGGAATCGCACGCCCCGACGGGTCCGGCCTGGCTGGACACGCACTTCTACTCGTGGACGCGATTCATCTGCCGCGAAGGTGTCAATCGTTTCGAAACATTCGACTATGAATCGCTTCGCTGGATGCAGCTTCACATTCGCGATGCCAGCCGACCGGTGGTGGTCCGCGACGTGGCCGTTCGGAGACGGCAATACGACTGGCCGAAGGCGCCTCACATTGTCTGCAGCGAACCGCCGCTGCAGCGCCTTTTCGACGCCACGTTCAACACGCTGCACAACTCGGCTCAGGATATCGTGGTGGACGGTATGGGGCGCGAGCGGCAGCAGTACAGCGGCGACTGCGGGCATCAGCTCCATGCGGTGCGGTACGCATTCGGCGAGACCCGCCTGCCGCGGCGATACTTGCGAACGTTCAGCGAGGGCATGACGCCGCAAGGGTACTTCCTCGACTGTTGGCCGGCGTTCGATCGCCTCGCCCGGGTGCTCCAGAAACAGATCGACGGTGCCTATTGGGGCCCCATTCTCGATCACGGTATCGGATTCAACTTCGATTGCTGGAACCACTACTTCGAAACCGGCGACCTGGAGGCCCTGGCCGAACCGTACCCGCGGCTGTTGCGTTTCGCGACCTATCTGGAATCGACGCGAACCGCCGAGGGACTGCTGCCTGTCGTGAACCTCGGGATGCCCACCGTCTGGATCGATCACAACGCGTACAAGCAGGAACGGCACAAGCAGTGCGCCTTCAACCTGTATGCCGCGGCAATGTTCCGCCACGCGCTATCGCCCATCTGCCGGGCCTTCGGCGATCCTCAGCGTGCCGATCACTACGATGGGCTCGGGCGTCAGCTCACCGAGGCCACCATTCGCACCTTCTGGTCGCCCGAACGCGGCGTGTTTGTCAATAACCTGCCGTGGCTCCCTGAAGAGAAGTCGTTGCGAATGTGCGACCGCTCGCTGGCGACGGCCATCCTGTTCGATCAATGTCCCGACAACAACACCGCAGCCTCTCTCAAGGCCCTGGCAACGTGCCCTCCCGAACTGGGGCTGTCCTACCCTGCCAATGCCGGCTGGCGATACTGGGCGTTGGCCAAGCTCGGGCGGATCGACGTGATCCTCCGAGAATTCCGTGAACGATGGGCGAAGATGCCTTCGGTCGTCCACAACAACGCCCTTCAGGAAGACTGGGGGGCCCGACCCGATACCAGTGACGAATGGAGCCATTGCCCCGTGGTACCCGTCTATCTGCTGTTCATGGATATCGCGGGCATCCGCCCCACCGCACCGGGTTTCGCCAAGATTCAGGTGCGTCCACAGTTAGGCGACCTCGGCGACATAGATCTGACGGCCCACACCGTGCGCGGACCGATCCACTTCGCCGCCAAGCGTGAGAAGGATGGGCATCGCGTGACGCTCGAACTGCCGGCCGGATGTGAAGGCGAACTACTGCTGCCCGAGGGGGCGAACCCTGGCCTGCCCGTTCTCGCGGCCGACCCTGTCCTGAAACTCGGACGGTTCAAGCTCAATACCGGCGCGAACGCATTTGACGTACACCCCGCGGAGAAACGCTGAGGAGTATGTGTCGCCAAACAAGGCCTGCAGGAACCCCCAATGCTCGCAGGAGGGCCATGAGTTGTGACAGCAGCCGACGCCGCAGATGTAACGCCGAATGATCGATTCCGCCAGACGCTGATCAGTGCGAGTCAGAACATCCGGATCGATACCTGGGAGACGACGCACACGCAGGTTTCACCCGATTGCCCCGTTCCGTGGTCGGTCCGGAAGCTCGTGCTGCACGGGGGAAAACAGGAAGGTGTCGATCTGATTGTGCTGGACAATGGCCGGCTGCAGATCACGATCGTACCGACGCGCGGCATGGGCATCCTTTCGGTGACGGCCGGTGACGTTCGGCTGGGCTGGGATTCCCCCATTCGACAGGTCGTGCACCCGAGTCTCATCAACCTGCACACACGCGGCGGACTCGGCTGGCTGGAGGGATTCAACGAGTGGCTCTGTCGATGCGGTCTGGAATATGCCGGCGAACCCGGTCCGGACACGTTCACCAACAACACAGGCGATAGTTCCACGATGGAGCTTACACTCCATGGACGAATCGCCAACACGCCGGCGCATGAGGTCGAACTGTGGGTCGATCGCAAACCGCCGTATCGCATCTGCCTCCGGGGCCGCGTCGATGAGCGGGTCTTTCTGGGCCCGAAGCTCGAGCTGATCAGCGAGATATCCACCGAGCCCGGCTCGTGTGCCTTCCGCATCGCCGACACGGTGACCAACTGCGGACAGACGGACCAGGAGTTCCAACTGATCTATCACAACAACTACGGTCGCGGGCTGCTTGAGGCGGGTGCCACATTTGTGGCGCCGTTGCGGCGGGTCACACCGTTCAATGCCATCGCCGCCCGGAACATCGAATGGTATGCCGAATACACCGGTCCTCAGCCGGGGTTCATCGAGCAGACCTACTGCCTCCGCCCGCTGGCCGCCGAGGACGATCGAACCCTGCTCATGCTCCGAAACAAGGCCGGCACGCAGGCCGTTTCGCTGACCTACTCGGTTAAGGAACTGCCCTGCCTGACCCTCTGGAAGAACACGGCGGGTGAGAACGAAGGGTATGTCACGGGGATCGAACCGGGCACCAGCTATCCCAACCATCGACGCATCGAGCGACAGGCGGGACGGGTGCCAAGACTCGCCCCCGGAGAATGCCACAGAACATGCCTGGATTTCGAGGTCCTGACGGACCCGGAGCAGGTTCGAAACACCGAAGTCCGGATCAAGGCCCTCGGCGCCGGGCGAAAGCCGATTCTCGACAGCAAGCCGATGCCGTAGCTCAGGAAACGGGGTGCGGAGCGAGATCACCTTTCCGACGGCCGGAGGTCTGGTCCTGACGGTCGGATAGTGATATGCTTTCACCATTGGGAGGTTGTTCGCCTGATCAAGAATTGACCCTGCCGCGTGCGCTACAAGCATGTTCCCGGAAGACGCCAACACGGACGGATCGGCGGTTCGAGTGCCGACAGGGTGTTTTATTGAAGGGCTCCGATGCCGAGCGTCATGAAGCAAACACCGCCCGAGCCGGTCGTACAGCGACTGGCCCGCGAGTCGATCCACCCGGACGATCTGGTCCTGTGTACGGACACGGATATTGACCGATTGGGCACATACACGGTGCAGTGGCTGGCCGTAACTCAGGACCGTCTGCTCGTCCTATCGGACGGTGAGGCCCCGGAGGTCGTGGTGAACCTCCGCTTCAAGGAGGTCACGGAATTCCGTTGCCGGGGGGCCATCGGTTCCGGGCTGCTGCAAGCTCGGATCGACGACATGTTTGTCGACCTGCTCCGCTACAGCAACCGGCTGGCCGACCGGTTCGGCAAGATTTCCCGAAAGCTCGACCGGTATCTGCACGATGAGCCCATCGTCATCCACCCGGACGACGAGATCGACCCCCGCCGATGCCGCACGTGCCGCCTCATGCTCGAGTTCCCCGGTGATGTGTGTCCGCGCTGTGTGAACAAGGGCGCCGTGATGACGCGGATGTGGCGGATCATGCAGCCCTACCGCGCCGCGGCGGCGATGATGATGGGCCTGCTGATCTTCGGCATTGCCCTGGACATGGTGCAACCCCGGCTGACCGGTTACCTGGTGGACAAGGTCCTGCCCAGCAGCCCCGACGAGCTTCGCCGCTTCCGCGAGAGCCGCCTGCTGACCCAACAGCACCTTCGGATGCTGCTTGAGGTCGTGATCGTCCTGGCCAGTGTCCAGATGGGGCGCATGGTCGTGAACATCATCAACGGCCGGTATGCCAGCAAGGTGGGGACGGCCATTACCTTCGATATGCGAGGGCGGCTGCTCGAGCACCTTCAGAAGCTGGCCGTCTCGTACTACGACCGGCAGCAGGTGGGCTCGCTGGTGGCGCGAGTCGCCTATGACACCGAGGCGTTGCACGGATTCGTCAATCAGTTATGCAGCGGCTTTCTGCTTCAGATCCTGATGGTCGTCGGGGCGGCAGTGATGATGTTCAGCCTGAACATCAAGCTGGGGCTCTACACACTGATTCCGGCCCCGCTGGTTATCGCCGGCAGTATCGTGTTCTGGCGCTATGTCTATCCGCGGTACTACCGCTTCTGGGACGCATCGAGCAAGCAGGCCGGCATGCTGGCGGGCGTGCTCTCGGGCATCCGGGTGGTCAAGGCCCTCTGCCAGGAAGACCGGGAGATCGTCCGGTTCAACCGAGTCAGCCAGCGGCTTCAGAATTCGCGATTGGGCGTGGATCGCGGGGTGGCGACGTTCAACCCCATCATGAGTCTGGTGTTTCAGCTCGGCGGCTGGATTGTCTGGTTCGTCGGCGGGGCCGACGTGCTGGGCGGACAGATGAGCCTGGGCAGCCTGATGGCGTTCTTCGGCTACCTGGGCATGTTCTACGGACCTCTGGGGTCCCTGACGCAATTCACGAACTGGCTGACGCAGTTCGTCACCCAGGCGCATCGTATCTTCGAGATCCTCGACGCCCCGATCCAGATTGTCGAATCCGCCCACCCCGTCAAGATCGGCACGATGCGAGGCGAAATCACGCTGGACCGTGTATCGTTCGGCTATCACCGGCATAACCCGGTGCTGCGCGACATCGATCTCCAGATTACGCCGGGCGAGATGGTCGGCATTGTGGGGCGAAGCGGATCGGGCAAGACGACGATCGTCAACCTGATCTGCCGGTTCTACGATACCGATGAGGGCGTCGTGCGGATCGACGGCGTCAACATCCGCGACATCCACAAGGACGAGCTTCGCAGCCAGATCGGCGTCGTGTTGCAGGATCCCTTCCTGTTCCGCGGCAGCATCTGGGACAACGTGACCTACGGCAAGCCCGATGCCACCCCCGAGCAGGTGATCCAGGTCGCCAAGGCGGGCAACTGCCACGACTTCATCGTCCGCACCGCCCACGGATACGACACGTGGGTGGGCGAGCGAGGCGCAGGGCTTTCGGGCGGCGAGCGCCAGCGGGTGAGCATTGCCCGCGTCCTTCTGATCGATCCGAGGATCCTCATCCTCGACGAAGCCACCAGCAGCGTCGACGCTGAGAGCGAGGCCGCGATCCAGGCGGCCCTGGCCGAGCTGATCAGAGGCCGCACGACCATCGCCATTGCCCACCGACTCAGCACGCTGCGAAACGCGCATCGCATCATGGTGGTCGACCAGGGCAAGATCATCGAGTGCGGGACTCATGAGGAGCTCGCTGAGAAAGGCGGACTCTACGCCCGCCTGCTGAAGATCCAGGGACAGATGGGTGCCAAGCCGACCATCGATCGGCTGCTGGTCGAGAGCCGGCGGCAGAGCGACGAGGCGGCCGAGTGGACCAGCCCCCTGCCCGATCCCCGAGGACACCACCCGCGATGGCTCACGCCGGAGTTGGCGAGGGTTCACATCGGCAGCCACGGGGCACTGCACGTCACGATACGGGACGAACGGATTTATGGCGGTGTCTACGCCATGTGCTGTTTCCCTGTCCGATACCCGCGCGAGTACATCTCCTTGCGATACCTCGACCATGAGAAGCGGGAGGTTGAGGTGGGGCTGATCCGGCGTCTGAGCGACTGGCCCACGGATGCGCAGCGGCTGATATCCGAATCTCTGGCGAAACGGTACTTCATCCATACCATTCGCTCGATTCACTCTATCGAGGTGTTCAGCAGCTATCTGAGCTTCAGCGTGGACACCGACCTGGGACCCGTGCAGTTCATCATGCGATGGCAGGGGGACCGGGCCCAGGACTATGGGATGAGCGGCAAGATGTTGCTAGACACCGATGAAAACCGGTACCTTATCCCCGACGTCCAGCAGTTGCCCGAGAACGAGCGCCGGCTGTTCCAGCGGTACATTTACTGGTAATGGACTTGAGACGACGTGGCGATTCATCACCCGGTCGATACTGACGGCCGCCCTATTGGTCCTTTGCGCCTCCGCCGAGGCATGATCCTCAACATGGTCGGTGGAATGGCGATCTGCGCCAATCTGGCGGTCATGGCCCCCAACTACATGATCAGCACCATCTTCCTGCGCGAACAGCTCGGCGCGTCAAGGACACTGGTGGGGTTGAACTTCGCCCTCTGGATGCTCGCGGTGATCCTCTGTCTGCCCGGGGCGTGGCTCTTTAACAACCTGGTCGTCCGAAAGCGCATCTGGGTTTCCCTGATGGTGATCGGGCGGTCGTTCTTCTTTCTCGTGGCATTAGCGGCCGTGCTGTCGTATGAGTCGCGATGGCAACATCACCTGGCCCTTCTGGTAGTCGCCGCCAATGTCGCATGCGTGGCACTGACCTCCTATACGGCCGCCGGCTGGTGGTCGTGGATGGCGGATCTGATCCCGGAATCCATTCGCGGACACTTCTTCGGCAAGCGCTATCAACTGATCCTGCTGGCCACGGCGGCCGGCACCGTCAGTGCCAGCATAATCCTCGAACGCATCAATGCCCCCCGGCATATCCTGTTCTTCGGCATCTTCTTCGTGGCGTCCCTGCTGGGTGTATTGGATCCGGTGCTGTTCTGCTGGATTCCCGAACCCGCCCGCCCCCCACGCCCGCGGACGTCGCTGAGCGAGGCAATCTCCCTCTACGCCCGTCCCCTTCTCGACAAGGGTTACCTGCGACTGATCGTCGCCGCCGGTATCCAGACCCTCGTCTACAACGTGCCGCTGCCGTTTTTCGTTCTCTATCAGAGAGGCGAGACGATCGGAGGACAGTACATCGGATGCGGCTGTTCGATGCAGTTCATGGCCTTCATGACGGTGCTTCAACAGGTAGCCACGGCAGCGGTCGCAGCGCAGTGGGGGCACCTGGCCGACCGGATCGGGCATCGCCCCGTCTTCATTCTGGGCAACCTCCAGATCTTCGTCACGATCCTCTACTTCTTCATGGGGCCGCAGAACGTGCTCTGGCTGCTGCCCGTCTTCATGATTCTGAACAGCCTTGTGGCGGCGGGCTGGCAGGTGGCAATGCAGAACATGATGATCGGCATTGCGCCCCAGGCAGAGCGGGAGTACTACGTCTCCACATTCTGGGCCGTGGTGTGCGGCACCGCTGCGATCGGACCGTGGCTCGGCGGAGTCATCGCCGATGCGGTGCCGACGACGTCCATCATGCTGCCGCACGGCCAGCCCCTCAGCTACCTGCACCTTCTGCTGATCATCGGCTGCGTGCTGACGTTGCTCAATCTGCCCATCATGCTCAGCATCCCGGACATCCGCGCGCAGGCGGTACTGCCGTGGTTCGCCAGGATGATCAGTGGCGGACTATTCCGTACGGCTTGGAACATCAGCGCCATCGGTGGGGCCGCCAGTCCCTACCGTCGGGCGAGAGCCCTGCGAGGCGTTCGCAATGCCGACGGCAATGTGGTTCTCAGCGAGGTCGCTCAGGCCGCGGAGGACCCCGATCCGGTAGTCCGGCGAGAGGCACTGCTGGCGCTGGGACGCATCGGCACGCCCGAGGCCATCGAACTCCTCGTGTGGTACATTCATGAGCCCGACCGTGCCACGCGCACGGCGGCCGCCGAGGCCCTGGGCAAGACCCACGGCTCCGAGGGCACGATTCCCCTGATCACCACCCTTCACGACGACGACGTCAATGTCCGACGGGCTGCCGCCGGCGCCCTGGCCAACATGGCCGACATCCGCACCGTCGATACCCTGCTGACCCTGCTCAAGACCGAGACCGACGCAGAAGTGCTGGTTAATGTGGCCTCCGCTCTGGCTCGATTGCGGGAGCGACGAGCCCTGCGCCCCATGGTGGGCATGACGCTGAACAATTCCAGCCGGATCGTCCGAGCCGACATCACGGTGGCCGTCGGCGACCTGATCGGCAAGCCGGGGCAGTTCTATCGGCTCTGGAGGCGAGAACGACAACTTCCGGGCGGAGCGTCTGTCCGCCTTTCAAGACAGATTCGCCGACTGGCAAAGAGACTGTATCGACGGCAACTGAAGCAGAACTCGGACTTCTCAACCGGCAAGCAGTCACTTCTAGTCTCGATCCGCGAGGATCTCGACCTGTTCGTCGAACGAATCCAGGCCGAAGACTACGACGAAGCGATCTCCGCAATCTGCCGCGTATCGCTGCGATTCCTCGAACTGCGATATGATTACCGGGGCGATACCAATCACGCCGGGGAGTTCCTGGCCGTTCACAATCCAGCGATCAGCGATTCGCAGTGGCTCGTGGACCATCTGGGTCGCACCCGGCTCATGGGCGATGCCCCCGAGGCCTACTGGGACGGGTTGTCTCTGTTGTTGGCCTGGGCGATCCTCTGCGGATGGCAGGAAGTGCGATAGGTCGCCGCGTCCGGAAGGAGCGGCCCACTCCGACACGAAGCTCATTCCCGAACCTCGCGCCGGTGTGGATTACCGTCCCGACGCGATGTTGCGACCGACCTGTTCCCACCACTGGACGCCCAGGGAATACTGGTCTGTCGCAATCATCTCCACGCCGGCCTTCGCGCAGGCACGCCAGGGGTGATCCCAGCCGCCTGGCTCCAACCTCTCGTCTCGATGGTAGGTATGGCGAACGTTGATCGTGTAGAACCGAAGGTGGTAGTTGTTCCGCCGAGCCCCTGCGACGATTTCATCGAGCCATGCCGAGGCCTCGGGGGTGAGGGGATCGACATACCCCCGCCGACCCACAACGACACCCCACTCGATGGTCAGGAACCTCACACCCGGCTTGGCCGGACGGGCCAGGCAGGCCCGAAGGGCGTCGCGAGCACCGGGACCGTTGCCGAACCCCTCGTCACGACAGGCGAGCCATTCGCCCCCCTTGGAAGCATGGTCGAGGTAGGCCTGTCCCAGGTGCTGTACGCCGGTCAGACACACTGAAATAGGCCCCTTATGACGGACGGTGCCGTCTGTGGCGAAGGTCGTCAGGAGATCGCGGTAGCCGGCCAGATAATCGTGCAACCCGCGGGCGACCGCCTCCGGCTGCCCTGCCTTCGGCTCGATGATGAGGATGTGTTTGTCGTTCGGTTCATTGCGCCACTGGGCCCACAGTGGCTTGAGGTAGTCCGCCAGGAGCGGCTTGAGCGGCGGATTCTCCGACTTGTGGGTGACAACGAACCCTCCTGCGGCGGGGTTGTGATTGACGTCGACCTCGATGTACTTCAACCCCACCGAGAGTGCCTCGGCCAGACGTTTCTCGGCCGCCAGAACGCCCGCGTCGCTGTAGCAATTGTGGGCCGCAATGGGGCAGGGTATCTCTGCGGCGAACCCGGTGGTAGCCGCCGCCCATCCCAAAAGCAACAACCCGAGGCCGGCGTCACGCCAGCCTCGGGTTGTGTATTGTGCCTTCATCTCAGAGCACATATTGTCCTCTCGACCGTTTACCCGCCGGAGGCTCCACACCCACCCTCGCAACCGCCTGCAGGCGGTTCGGGTTGCGGAGGCGGTGCCGCAGGCGGCGCGGACGCTTCGGCCGGCGGGGCAGCGGGTGCCGAGGCCGGAGCGGCTGCGGGCTTCGCGCCGAGTTCCTCTTCTTCGTACTCTTCGAGGTAAACGTCTTCCAGATCGGTTGCGTCCACCTCGCGACGAAGCAGGTAGTAAATCAGCGTACTGGACGAGAAGAAGAAGCTGATCACAAACGACGCCACGAAGCCAACGACGATGAACGTCCAGAATGCGATCAGCAGGCAGGCGAGCTTCTCGCTGCCGTTCAGTTGGTGGGGGGCGAAATGCCCCCAGAATCGATCGAGTTCGAGCAGGCTCGTGTGCGACCAGATCGCATCGAGCTTGCCGATCTTGACGTCATAGGCGCTCCCGTCGACGTTCATGCCCAAGCCGACGGCCTTGTGCGTCGCGTTCAGCATCATGTGGGCGAACAAACGAACGAAGAGATAGCAGATCGACCCATAGATCGAACTGACCAGCACGTAGAACGACGTCCGCCACGGCTTGCTGTAGACGTAGCTGAATGACCGGCTGAGGGCGTCGAAACTGTCGGACCCCTCGACCGCGATCGTCGGGAACATCAGCATGAACCCGCTCACGCCACCGATCATCACCAGAACCATGATGAAGCCGCCAAACATCGCCAGCGGCCAGAACACGCCCGCAAAGAGCTCACCGACGTACGGGATGGCGGCGAAGAGCCCACCGAGGAAGATCACCACGCCGATCACGGCCACCAGCACGACCGGAATAAGCGGCGCCGTGAAGAAGCTGAACAGCTTGCGACCCGAGAACTTGATCGCCTGCCTGATGGGTATCTTCTCGTCGCGCGCCGCCTGCAGTGCCGCGATCCGACAGATCGCTCCGCCCAGCAGCGACCAGATCAACATCGCGATGACGGTGAAGACCGTCGCGTAGAACCAGTGGGCGAAGTAGAACCATACCACACCACCAAGCCCGTCCACAATCGCCGCCTTCAGTCCTGTCGGCGTCCTGCTGGCAAGACCGAAGTTGAGGGACAACAGGGACGTCAACCCTTGACGGAATGTGGCGATCTGATGGTCCATGAGGGTGGCAAAGATCCCCTTGCCTGGCATGCATTCGGCCTTCTTCTGCGTGTTCTTACAGCTCTTGCATGCCTCTGCGGCCTGCTTGTGCCACGTGCAGAAGGCGCAGCCGCCACGAAGATCAATGTACATCCGGACTTCGGACCTGGTCTCCGGCGCGTTGAGGATGGTCCCAAGCGCCTTGATGTCCGAGGAGGTGGCAGCACACGCGACGACCGTCTTCGGCCACATCTTGTCCATCACCCGACCCACGCTGTAGGTCAGGAGCAATGCCACCAGGGCCAGCAAGAGTTTGCTGGGGTGCACCGCCAACCGGAAAGAACGGAAAAGTTGCGTAAACGGGAACACCTCGCCCCAGTTGATCCGTCGAAGCTCCTGCTGATCATCCGGCATGGATCGATCCTCCTTGCTGACTCACCCAATGAGCAGGCAGTACATAGACTCGCCCTGTGGACGGTCTATCCCCAAACACCATTGAACTGCTAAGACGACACCACCGCTGCGGCCATTGTCCTGGACCCAACCATGAGGCCAAGTCCATCCCGCGCCAACGGTTTGGATAATGCAAGGAACTATTATAGCTACGCCCGCATACCCGGCAATGGCCTTCTGCTGTTTTTCATCCCCATGGACAGTTCATCTCGAACCGGCCCGATCAATTGACCCGTCGTAAGATCCGGAGGCTATCGTTGAGCTGCCCCTGTTGCCCTTGGCCCCTCAACGTCCCTGGGAACCGGCAGGCCACAACCGCCCGCGCCTTCTCAATCGAACCGATCGACAGAACCCAATCGAGAGACGAGCAGCAGTAGAAGACACGTCGCCTTGCGATCGTCGGAAGATCAGCCCGGGTTCCTTCGTCAATCGATCATCGATGATGGCGGCGCCTCTCATTGGGTCCGGTAACCCGCCTCCGGCGATAACGCCTCTCGTCGATCGATCGACCCTATTGCACGCAAACCGCGGCGGCGAAGAAAAGACCTTGCCCGTGTGATCCCATCTGGTCTGCAATCCCTCGATGTATCGAAGAGTGATGGACGGCGCGAATCTGGCGCGTCGATCTGAACCACGAAGACTCTGTGGCTGTGAAGGTGTGTGATATCTGCAAGACGTCGAACCAGAGAGGACCCGATAATGTCCCGGAACGCGGCCCGTCGGGGCAGTAGAGCGGGGCAGGCCAGCCCTCGGGATCTCGATCGGATCGGCAGACAAAAGTCAAGAAAAAAAAAGAAAGCACCAGGTGCCTCAAGGGCGCTCCCGGTGCTTTCCGGAGGGGAAAGAAGCCTTATGGGCCCGACTGTAGTTTAGGACAGCTTAACGTTCGGGCAGATACCTCCGTATGATGCCTCACACCTAGTATCGGTTGGCAGGGCCTACTTCGTTAAATATTGTAGCCCCTTTTGCCCTACCACACAAATCAATTCGATCAGATTTTTTCGGACCTAGCACTTCGCCCAACCACACGCCTGGCACTTCATACAGCCCTCACCGTAGGTCAAGTCCGCGCCACATTCGGGGCACTTGACCTTGAAAGCGTTACGAGGGGTGGTGGGCATGCTTGAAGCAGACGTATCTGCAAACATGCCCACCGAACTACCACCCAGGCGCACTTCCGGACGGATTGGACCGCCTGCAATAGAACCGCCGGCCACTGCCAGCATCTTGTTCTCTTTGCCGCCTTTGCCGTTGCCACCGTTTCCGCCATTGCCTCCGTTGCCGCCGTTACCTCCATTTCCACCGTTGCCACCGTTGCCACCGTTGTGGCCCTTGTCGGATGAGGTCCCCCCTTCCGGCACGCGAACCTTCATGTCAGGTCCGTACTCCGAAAGCACGCTCAAGTCGGCTCGACCCAGGAGGAGGTCCTCCAGACCGAAGACTTCTTTGGCACGCTGATACTTCATGATCGCCCGGGCCAACCCATCTCCCAGGCTCATGATCTTGCCGTCTTTCGTGGGAATCTGCAGGCTCGATCCGATGCCCTTAAGCTGTTGGATCACATGCTTGAGCGACCCACCGGCCCGAAGCCAGAGACTGATCATCCGGCAGATGGCCTCCAGGTCGCTGGCCGCCACATCGCCCCCCTTGCCGAGTTGGGCGAAGACTTCCAGCTCCTGTCCCGTCCGGGGGTCCACGGTGATCTTCACGTGGATGTTCCCAAACGGTGTCATCTGGCGAATCCGCAACCCGCTGACGATCTCGGGCAATTGTCTGGGTTCGAGCATCAGGGGACGGATGGGGCCGGCATCCGGAACCGCCTTGGGTTCTGCGCCCGATGACTTGGCATTGGGATCCGAACCTTTGAGTGCCATGGGTTGAGCCTCCCGACAACCATCACGGTAGACGGTGACCCCCTTGCATCCCATTTCAAAGGCCATGCGGTAGATCTTATCCACATCCTCGACCTTGGACTCTTTCGGGAAGTTGATGGTCTTACTGATCGAGGCGTCGCAGTGCCGCTGGAAGGCGGCCTGCATCTTCATGTGCCACTCCGGCGCGATGTCATGGGCACATACGAATGCGCGCTTCAAGTCGTCAGGCATTTCGTCAATATGAGCGAGGGTGCCATCCGTGGCGATGTGATCCATCAATCCCTCGCTGTATAGCCCTCGTTCCTGGAGTATCCGGCGGAAGAAACCGTTGACCTCCAGGAGAGGCCCTTGCGACTCACCCTTGCCCTTCAGGACATTCCGGTAGAACACCAGACTGAACAACGGTTCGATCCCACCGGAGCAATCGGCGATGATGCTGATAGTGCCGGTCGGAGCAAGCGTCGTACAGGAGGCGTTCCGCATCGGTCGGTGATGGATCGTATCCCAGATGCTGGACGGCCAATTCGGGAAGCAGCCTCGTTCCAGAGCGAGTTGTTCCGAATAGTTGTGAGACTCGTCGTTGATGAACTTCATGAACCGTTCGGCCCAGGCGACGGCTTCGGGAGTGTTGTAGCCCACCGACAGTTGGAACAGCGCGTCGGCAAACCCCATCAGCCCCAAGCCCACCTTCCGGTTCTTCTTGCACATCTCGTCGATCTGCTCGAGCGGATACCGGTTCGCATCAATCACGTTGTCAAGGAACCGGATCGCATGATGAACCGTCTCCCGCAGGGCATCCCAGTCCACCCGCACCTTGTCGGTCCCACCGTTGCGAATGAACTTGTCGATGTTGATACTGCCCAGGTTGCATGCCTCGAAGGGCAACAACGGCTGCTCGCCGCACGGATTCGTCGCTTCGATCCGCCCGGAATTCGGCGTCGGATTGTGACGGTTGATCTGGTCAATGAAGACCACGCCCGGTTCGCCCGTCGCCCAGGCATTCTGCACGATGATGTCCCAGATATCCTGCTTGGTATAGACCTTGCCTTCGTAGTCCGGCGGAAGTGTCCCGACGGCCCGCGGCGTCTGCGTGTGAACGGGACGATCGCTCTCGATCTCCATCGACTCGGCGGGAATCAGCGAGCGGACGTCATACTCCCAGATCTTGAGGTCCTTCGGGAGATAGAACGCCTGGCCGGTCCGGGGATTCCGAACCATGTGCGGGCTCTTGGGGTCCTTGAAGAACTGCCGCATCCACTCGTCCGTCAGCTTGACCGAGATGTTGTAGTTGCTGAAGGCGGTCGTGTCCTGCTTGGCATGGAGAAACTTGAGAATATCGGGATGGTGCACGTACATCATCCCCATGTTCGCTCCGCGCCGGAAGGCGCCCTGCTGAATGGCGTTGGTTGCCTCACTGAAGGCGCGCCAGAAGCTGATCGGCCCCGAGGTCGTTCCACCGCTCGACTGGATGTAATCACCCGTCGGCCGAAGCTCATCAAAGGCAAATCCCGTTCCGCCGCCAGCCTTCTGAATCAAGGCCGTGTGCTTGATCGAATCGAAGATCGCATCGACGCTGTCCCGAACCGGCAGGACAAAGCAGGCGCTCAACATGCCCATTTCACGCCCGGCGTTCATCAGCGTCGGGCTGTTCGGCATGAAACGACCGCTGACAATCATGTTGTAGAACCGGCGAGACCACTCGTCGCGCTCCTGGGTGCTGGCGCCGTACTGGGACTTCTCGACACCGGCGATACAATCCGCAACCCGACTGAACAGCTCTTCTGGCTGTTCGGTAATCTGGCCAGCCTCATCTTTCTTCAGATAACGAGCTTTAAGGACCCGCAAGGCATTTTCGGTCAGTTCAAGGGCTTCCCTGCCCATAGCGGCGGTCTCATTGTAGCCATCATTCGAGACCATGTCAGACACTCCTTTGCTTGTGCAACACTACGACGTGTTGGCTTCGGCTTGTCGCGCCCTGAAAACCCCGAGGTTCTTTGAGAACCCTTCGATCCTCAAGATCGGCCTCTTCCACTCTACATCTTGAGGGTACCATCTTTAATACCCCAAGATGTGGTGCGCGTCAAACATAAAACACCCTCATGCTAAGATTTCCCTAGACTCTTGAAAGAGAATGGCTTATGAACCACAATCAACAGGGTGTCTGCCGGAATGTGACACAATATTTCGTAGGCCGAGTAGACAATCCCGGAATTATTAAAGCCTTCGACGATGCTCCCCATCGCCTACTGTCAAACAGCATGCACCAACCGGTATTCACGGCTGCCCATTCCCAATCTTACGCACTCCTCCAGCACGATGTTCGGGTCAATCCGAGACCAGTATTCGCGACACAAACCCTTGCCATGGTGCTGCTCGATGAGGTCCAGCGTCGCCTGCTCCACCGCCAATAAGCCCAGCCCAGCCACCACCCCAATATCATCTATTCGGACCGGAGAACTGTGATTATAGCAGTCACAGTCCTTGCTCATGCTGACCAGATAGCTGACATAAGCCATCTTGCCCCGCTTCTGGTGATACAGCCCAGCGACCTGCTCAGCCACGCGCCGTTGCATCTCTGTTCCGGCCACTTCCCAATCGAACTTCACGGCCCCCTGGCGGCACATCGCCAGGCACTCACCGCAACCGATACAGCTTCGATCCTCGATCCGGAAGGCCGAACCCCGTTTCCCCTTGGAGATGGCCTCTGCCGGGCACCACTCGGCACAGACCCCGCAGCCAATGCAATCCTTGGCGTCGATCTTGGGCCGAGCCTCTGAGTGCTGCTGAAGCTTCCCCTTTCGACTGGACAGCCCCATGCCGATGTTCTTGAGCAGCCCGCCGAGTCCCATCTCGCAATGTCCGGTCACATGAGTGGCCACAATCACGGCTTGGGTGCGAACGATGTCGGCTGCCAGAGCGACCTTCTTGCCCTTGCTCCCGTCTATCGGTACTTCGATTTCCGAAGCGCCCACCAGCCCGTCGGCAAGGATCACGGGAGCACCCATAGCCTCTATGGTGAAGCCATGTTCTTGGGCCAATAGAATATGATCGACCGCGTTGCTTCTCGCCCCCACGTATAGCGTCGACGTCTCTGTCAGGTATGGCTTGGCTCCGGCTTCCCTGACGCAATCGACAAGAGGCCTGATCTGGTGTGGCCGGAGGTGCGTTGTGCAGCCGCGTTCCCCAAAATGCGTCTTGATCGCAACCAGATCGTTTCTGGCGATCACGCGCCCAAGCCCCGCCCGTTTGTAGAGTGTCCTGATCTTGGACGCCCACACCTCGGGAGAGTCTTCCATCCTTGCCGGCACAAAGAAAACCTCTTCTGACATCGACAGCCTCCAACCTCAAACCGGAATTCCTCGATCCGTGGGCTATCGTATGATTCGGACGCCACAATGCAAGAGAACGAGCAAGGCCGGCGATCGGCTCCCGAAACTCTACGGCTCCCGGCGCCCTGCAGATGAGTTGATCACCCCTGACTTCGCGAGTACCTTCTGCGCGAGTGATCGACGGAGGGTCCCGTGACATATTGCTAGCCCGCCGGGGCAAGACCGGCTCGTGCGACCGCCGTTGCTGTCGTCCGCTTTGGGATCGGGCTGTTGCGTGAGTTCGGTGTTTGGTTTCTTCGGTCGGTTGTTTTCGGGAGAGACTTCATGAACACGTCTTTTGCGATGCTGTGTACGCTGGTACTGGAGGCTGCCGCGATGTCATCCACCGCAATTCCGAAGGGCGACGTATTGGCGCCGGTTCCTCTGGACAAGGTCAGGGTCGGCGGCGAGATCGGTCGGCGAATCGATGTGACGGTCAACAACAACCTTCTGGTCATCAATATCGACAAGGATTTCCTGCAGCCGTTCCGCGAGAAGAACCGCGCCGATGGCTACATCGGCCTGGGCAAGCTGATCGACAGCATTGTGCACTTCGCCGTCTACACGAAAGACCCGAGAGTCCTGGACCTCAAGAAACGCGTGATCGCCGAAACCATCAAGACTCAGCTTCCCGATGGGTACAGCGGCCTGCTGAAGCCCGAGAGCCGCGTCTGGATGCTGTGGGACGTTCATGAGATGTCCTATCTGGTCTATGGCTTGCTCAGCGATCACGAGCATTTCGGCGAGGCAGCCTCACTCGACGCAGCGCGTCGCACGATGGACTACATCATCGCCCGGTGGTCGGCCGATCCTCAGCACGCACTCGGCGACGGGGCGATCGCCAACCACATGGCCGCGACGGGGGTCGAACAGTCACTGCTCCTGCTGTATCAGCGGACCGGCGACGCACGTTACCTCGACTTCTGCGTGAAGGTGCGCAAGCTGCCCGAGTGGGACTACCCGATCGTCATCGGACGGTGGGGAGATATCGGCGGACACGCCTACGCCTACATGTACCGCTGCATCGCGCAGCTCACACTGAACCACATTCAGCCGGATCCCCGGCTGCTCCTCAATGCACAGAAGGTTGTGGACTTCCTGTCCAGGCGCGACGGCCTGTCCATCACCGGCATCTGCGGCGATCACGAGTGCTGGCATGACTCACAGGCCGGCACGACCAACCTCGGCGAATCCTGCACCGCGGCCTACCTGATCCGTTTCCTGGATGCCCTGATGCGAATGAATCCGAACGCCCGATATGGCGATGTCATGGAGCGAACCATCTACAATGCCCTGTTCGGCGCACAGTCTCCCGACGGGCGGCGCATCCGCTACTACACGCCGTTCGACGGACCGCGGACCTACTTCCCATCCGACACCTACTGCTGTCCGTGCAACTATCGCCGAATTGTGGCCGAGCTGCCGTCGTTCATCTACTACCGCTTTGATGGGGGACTGCTGGTGAATCTTCTTGCCCCGTCCCAGGCGGAGATCGATCTGGACAGCGGACTGTCCGCCACCGTCCGGCAGGAGACCGACTATCCGAACTCGGGACGGATCGTCCTGCATGTTTCGCCGTCGAAGGCAGCCGCGTTTACCGTACGCCTGCGAATCCCGGTCTGGGCGACCGGCACGACGGTGGCCGTCAATGGCGAACGACTCGACAAGCCTGTTCAGGCCGGCGCATTCCTGGACATCCGGCGAGACTGGCGGGAGGGAGACCGCGTGGAATTGCAGGTGCCGATGGCCCCGCGGTGGGTCAAAGGGCGCAAGGCCCAGGCCGGTCGCGTCGCGGTCCTCCGCGGACCGATCGTCTACTGTCTGAATCGCGAGTCTCACAAGGACCTGAAGACAGTGGAGCCGCGGATGCTTACGATCAATCCGACGACGCTCAAGGGACCGACGGCGGACAAGACGGTTCGACCCGACGGGCAGTCGCTCGAGGTGGCGGCATGGGCGCCCGGGGCATGGTATCCCATGGAGAAGGCTGCCTACGTGCTCAAGCTGACGGAATACGCCGACCCTCAGGGCGAGGCGACGTTCTTCCACGTTCCGAACCCCAACGCGGAGGGGTTTGTCGAAGACGATCTCGTAACACCACCGTGGTAAAGACGCTCAGAAACACCTGAGGAGATGGCGGCAAGCCACCGCTTCTCAAGCCATGCCCAGTGCAGCGCGCCGTCTGAAGGCACGCCCGGCCGGGTGTGAGTCGGATCATTGGCCCGGACCGGCGGCGGTTGACATCCGAAAGTCAATCCACGCCGGCGGAGGGCACTCTTTGCGAACGCGGGCCCGAAGCTTGTCATCGATAGGCACGTTCTCCTTGGCCGCCAGCCGGCGTTCGTGAACGCCGAACCACAGGTCGCTCAGAATGACCTCGCCCTCGCGGAGATTGGCCAGCTCCATTTCGCTTGAGAGGATCTTCTGGACCGTGTCGAGATCGCCCGTCTCCATGGCGGCTCGCGCCTCCAGAATGCGGATCCGATCGTTACGGCGCACCTCCGGAGACAGAGAAGGCAACAGGGCAAGATAGTCTTTGGCGCGACCCGCATCCATCAGGGCGTTGCCCGCCTCGATGGTCAACACCGCCAGATTCGGCATCATGCGCTGGGCCTTGAGCATCAGCTCCGCCGCGTCGGCCTTGCGCCCCTCGTGCTGGGCAAGGACCGCCAGGTTGCGATAGGCCCAGACGGACGGAGCAAGTTCCAGCGATCGTTCCCATGCCTGCCGGGCCGCAGCCACGTCGCGATGGTGGTAGTGCATCACGCCCAGGTGAAGCCACGCGAGCCAATGATCACTGCGTCCCTGGCGGATGGAAGCATTGAGCCGTTCACGCCATTCCGGCTGAACCATCCAGGCGCCCGGTGATTCGGACGGTTCGCTCAACGGAAATGCCCCCTTGTCGAGCAGCGCCACCCAGGGCGCTTGATCGCCCGTCAAGGACGCATCATCGAAGACCAGGGCGTCCGAGCAGAAGGGCTTCTGGCTATCCTGAATTCGTCGGCGACGCTCCAGCGCCCCCCACCCGGAACCCCGCTGCACGACATCCTCGACCGGCCGATCTGCCATCTTCGCCGACCGCTTCAATTCCTCCTCGAGCCAGGGCTGGGGAAGCATGGCGTCGATTCGTGACTCAACACACTGTTGCGCCGCGCGCCAATCGGTGCCGTGAGTGGCCTTCGGATCGGCCTCCATCAGCCCGTAGGCCTCTAACCACTCCCATGTGCTGTGCGGCGGCATCGGCAGACACTCGGCCTGGGTTCGTCCGAGCCCGGCCTGGATCTCGATGTAGAGCGAACTGGGCACCGACAGGAACTCCTGCCACCGCCGCCCGCCCACACCCATGCCCCAGACGAAGAGCTTGCGGGCCTTCAGCAGGCCGGTGGATGCCTGGAACAATCCCCGCCCGTTCTGATCCAAGGCGGTGATCCACGGGCGATGCCCGTCGGGGATTCGGTAGAAGTAGTCGGCCGCGTGCTTGTTGTGGGTAGGGTAGGTGACATCGACACCTTCCCACACGGGGATCGGCACCATCATCATCTGTCCCTGGTAGCCGAAGTTGAACGCCCGGTCCGCCGGCACGACGACGCGAACGCCCGGCGCCTCATGCACCGAAATGTTCGACCACCAGTACATCGGCACCTCGCGGTCATGCGGGTTGATGATCCTCATCCGGGCAAAGAGGAAGGGCGAACCGTCGCGCAGCCAGAAGTCCATCTGATAGGGCGTACCCCGGGTCCGATCCCATTCGTACAGCCGAAGCACTGGAGTCCCGTTATCGCCGCGAACCCGCGCGGCGTGCAGCGGCGAACACGTGTACGGGGTGTGACCCACGACGCCGATGTTCCATTCCACCCCCCCGCAGAACCACGCATCACGCACCGCCAGATTCGCCGGCTGAAAGACCGGGTTGACGTGCAGCAGCTCTCGCTGAGAGGGTTTGTGAAACAGCGACCAGAGCCGCCCACCCAGTTCCAGCAGGAAGGTGGCTCGCAATGCATCGTTCTCGAGTACGGCCACCCGGAAACCCCTGGGCTTCTTGACCCGGTCGTAGCCGTCCTGCATGCGGTGCGGAAGGGCGGCGTCGAGCGTGCCATAGCCCATGTGCTTCCGATCGTCCTGGGACACGTTCTCGTGAACCTTGGCCCCCTCGGCAACGGATTTCGGCGAAACCAGTGGCGGCAAGGGATTCTCCACGCCCAATGCCGCACCTCGCATGGTGTACGTCTCGATTCTCAGTTCGTTCACGGTTCGCTCTCCGATGGTTCTGTGACGGACGGCATCCTATCGCTTCGACGCGCCGGCGCAAAGGTCAAGGCCCGGTTTGCCCCCGAACCATCCGTGCTCATACCTCAATTGGATTGGGAACACTCGTGGGAAAGGTTACGTCTTGCTCATCAGCCCGTTGCGAACACTGCACGCCGCTCTGCACAGCCGAACGAGCCTGTCGATCTGCCGCCGGGAATGATCCATCGTAATATCAGGAGAACCCCCCAGATGCAGTTCACGAGCAACTCGACTGATCTTTGCGAAGCCGTAACCCTCTGCGGAACCCTTGATCTCCAGGCAAATCGCATCGAGTGATCGCATGTCCCTCTGAGCCAAGGCCTGCTCGATCAGCCGGATCTTGTCTTCGAGCCGCCCGAGGTACTCCAGGATGATCGGCTGCATCGCCGCATCGGACCACTTGGTGCTGAACAGGGGAGCGCTGTCGACTCCACACCCGCCCACATTAAGGTGAGTCGATAAGATCTCCTTGAGGTCTGCCTTTGAGTAGGGCTTGGTCAGGAGGGCGTCACATCCCTTCTCCATGGCCTCCGTGGCCAGCTGATGGCTCTCGTCGGCAGTGACCATCACGATCGGCGCCGTGAACCCCGTCGATCGGAGCCTCTCGGCCAGTTCCAAGCCGCTCATCCCGGGAAGGTATACGTCGGTGAGCACCATGTCGATCGGCGTGGTCGGTATCAGCTTCAGCGCCTCATCACCATTGGAGGCCAGATACACCTGTATCCCAAGCTGGGTCATGATATGTCGCGCCAACTGTCGATCGTCGGCGGAATCCTCTACATAGAGTACCCTGTAAGAAAGAAGGTCTTTGTCTTCGACGAGGCGGACATTCGACTTCGCTTCGTTCTTGTGCTTGGAGCACAGGCAGAGCACTTCATTCAGACTGATCGGTCCGTCGAACTTGACTGTGACTTCGTGGACGCCCGATGTCAGATAGTGACAGCGGAGTACGCTCCCCGACACATTGATCTGTTCGCCGCTGACGCTCTGGAGATTCAGCACGCAGCGCGTTCCGATGTGGACGAAGCTCCCATGAAGGAACGATATGCCCCGCCGACTGATGTCGCGCGGAACGACGACCAGGTCGACGATCAGCCCAGTCGGATGGGTGAGTTTGACCCACACACCGTCTTCCGGTCGATAGTCCATCCGATTGTCTTGCCGTCGGTTCACCCCATGGTAGGCACGGGCCTGGCGATCCAGTTCGGCCAGGATGGCCTCCTGGACTTTCGGTGGAATCCGCGACCGAATCATGTATCGACTGTTCTGGCGGAAGATCGACACGACCGACGTCCTTCTCTGGCCCCAGTCCGGTGGGCAACCCGTATGGGTTATCGGCAGGACAAGGGCCCGACTTGTTGAGTCTGCCTAAGGACTTGAAGAACAAACGTGCGGCTGAGGAGGGTCCGATAAACGTGCTGCCGAGAAGGGGTGTCAGGCGTTCTCGACCGATCGGTCGACGGAACCCTTGATCGGACTCATCGCAGTCGGCGAATCACGCCCGGTTGCGGGGGTATCCCTTGGGTAGTCACCGCCCCTCCGTCCGACGGACTACAGCATCGCCACCTCGCCGGCGGACAGCTTGGCCGTCTCGTCCCTGCCGCGCCCGCGAATCACGAATTGCTGATTCGTCTCGTTGACATTCCATACCAGTAGCCTTCCGGCACGCGGATACCAACGCACCGCCACGGGCACATCGCCGACAACAAAGGGGGCGTCCTTCAATCTCCCGGCGATCTCCTTCTTGGCCTGCCAGCGACTCGGCCAGCTCGTGCCGGCGTTGATCCACTCGCAACGTACCGATGCCGGTTTGGGAACATGGCTGATGATGAGCGCAGTCGGATCGGCCTTGACCGCTTCCGGCAGGAAGGGCACGTCGTCCGACTGGACGGCGTAGATACCGGACGGTGCGATCTGTGTAACCACCTCCGTCGGAAGCCCCATACCCAGGCACTCGATCATCGGCCAACCAGCGGCGACCGATCGCAGGCCGGGTCCGAACCACAGCTTGAGCACGCCGGCGGGTTTCTCCGCCGACACACCGGCGGACACTTGCCCGATGCGCCGAATGTGGCGCGACAGCGTCGACCAGTAGTCCTTGGGAAAGAGCCGGATGCCGCTCATGATCGCCACATTGCCCACACCGGCCATCAGCGGCACCGCCATCTTGCGCCCCAGGTTCTCGGCGGACAAACCGGTGGGCGGAAACGCCGTGGTCTCGCTGTAGGCGAGCCGAGGATCGGCGTAGTTCATGTGAAACATCGCACTGGCCAGCGAGGTCAGCTTGCCGCCGACGCTGCCGAAGGAGCGGTCATCGAACATGCCCTCACCCACGCGGAACAGTCGCCGACGGAGGTGTTCGAGCTCGATGCCGGCCTGTTCGCACCCCATGTACATGACCATGATGCCGACCGACAGGTCCGGCGCAATACCGTTGCACTCGTTCAGAAACGTCGTCAACCGGCCGCCATGGTGCTTCAGCCACCGCATCAGCTCCGGCCCGGGGATGCGCCCCCGAACCTGCCGACGGATTTCCTCGATTCCGGCCCCGGACGCACCGGTCTGGCGCCGGTACCGGTCGACGCACTCGCGGCAGAAGCAGCCGCCGATCACACCGGGCCCCAGCGACAGCCGCATGTCGTCGTCCATGAACACCTCGCGGAATCCCATCCGATGAGCTTCGCGCAATGCGTCGAGATTGTCGCGCCACATCGCATCACTCAGACAACCGCAATGGCGAACCTCCTGGCCGTCCACGTTGATACGATAATGCCAGTGACTCGGGATCGTCAGCGGAACGAGCTTCTCCACCTCGCCCAGTGAATTGCCGGGGTGTCCGAACGGCACGTTGACCATCGCGGTCTTCAACCCCGAAGCATCCGCCATGGCCTTGGCCTTCAGGGTCTTGTCTTTGTCATAACACCACTGTCCGTAGAAATAGCCGGCCAGCCATACCTTCTCGATACCGCTGGAGACCAGCAGCTTGCCCAGATCGGGGTTCTCCATGAACTCAACCGGGTGGACGCAGACCGAAAATGCCATGCGGGGTCTGCACGATCCCACAGAAGGTGATGTCGCAGCGGCATCCGCCGCGAGGGCCGCCTCGCCCTTCAACCAGGCCGTTCCGGATGCGCCAACCACTAGGCCCGAAACACCCTTGAGAAAGCTCCGACGTGTGTGCTGGTTCATGCCGCAGATCATAACGCCCTGAACGGCGTGCTGCGATAGGGAGCAAAGCTGCGGTCGCAGCCGACGAACCGTTCACCAACCACAGGCGATGGGAGCAGCCCGGGCCCCTCCGGAGGTGTCACACCATGTGTCAACAAGGAGTCAACCTTCGACCCGCTTGCCACGCGACCCTATATGGGATGAAATATCAGCCGAACCGTTGCCGGGGATTTCAGCAGCAGGAGCCAGGAGGCACAACATGAAGTTCTTTATCGACACGGCGAACATCGGTGAGATCAAGGCCGCTCGCGAACTGGGCGTTCTCGATGGCGTCACCACCAATCCCTCGTTGGTGGCCAAAGAGGGGCGGGAATTCATCCCGCTGCTCCAGGAGATCTGTGCGTTGGTCTCGGGTCCGGTCTCGGCCGAGGTGACCGCCGTCGATTGTCCGGGCATGCTCAAGGAGGCCCGCGAACTCAGCAAGGTGGCGACGAACGTCGTCATCAAGCTGCCGACCACGGTCGAAGGGGTCAAGGCCTGCGTGCGCTGCCGCGAGGAAGGCATTCGAACCAATCTGACACTCGTGTTCCAACCGGTGCAGGCGCTCATTGTCGCCAAGGCCGGTGCCACCTTTGTCAGCCCCTTCCTCGGACGGCTGGATGATATCGCCCACGACGGCATGGATCTGATCCACCAGATCCGACAGATCTATGACAACTACGGGTTCTCCACCGAAATTCTGGCCGCCAGCCTGAGACACCCGCTGCACGTGGCCCAGGCGGCGATGAACGGTGCCGACATCGCCACGATCCCCTATGCGGTAATCGCCAAACTTCTGGACCATCCCCTGACAGACATAGGCCTCAAGCGTTTCCTGGCCGATTGGGAGAAGCTCCAGGCGGCCAAGAAGCCCTGATCGGTCCGTCGCGCATCATCGACGGTGGTTCGAATTCGGTGCGAATACTGTCCGACAAACGGAACGGGTTCCCCTGTCTGCCGACTGCCCGGGTGTGGTCTATCGACCGATCTGCATCACCGCCCATGCGATCAGGACGAGTGCCCCGACGGAACACCAACCCAAAAAGAAACCCACAAGGTCTTCCCGATAGCGGCGGAAGAACCCCCGCCACCGTTCGGCGGTGAACCAGCCGGGTAGATCGAGCAGAAGGAGGTCTTGCCCCAGATCGGCAGCCAGCGGCTTGGGATGTCCCTCGGGGAGCCCTTCGTGATCCGTCGAGCGGCGCATCGCGTCGAAGAACCGTTCGATGCGCTCGGGGTCTTCCTTGCGGGTCAGGAGACTGACGATGATCAGAGCCGCCACGCCGGCAAGCATTGCCCAGGCGAACGGCCAGGGCTTCCACGTGTACACCAGCCGCAACTCGTGCCACTGGGCGTAGTTCAGACCGTAATAGACCAGGAAGGATGCCAGAGTGGCCGCCGTGGCTCCCTGTCGATTCGCCCGCTTCCACAGAAGTCCGCCGACGAACATGATGCCGATCAGCGCCGCGATCGTCTCGGTGAACAGAAACGCCTGCAGCACCTGATCCACCACAAAGGCGAAGAGGACACCCAGCAGGGTCAGCCCCAGTCCCGACAGACGGCCCATCCACAGAAGTTGCTTGTCCGCTGCGCCGCGGTTGATGTACTCACGATAGATATTGCGGGTGAACAGGGCCCCGGTGTTCACCATGAAGTTCGAGCAGGTGGACATGTTGGCGGCCAGCACGCACGACACCATCAGTCCCGTCAACCCGGGTCCGAGCAGGTGAAGGCACGCATAGCCGAAGGCCGCCTCCTTATCCTGGAGCGTAACGCCCTGCCGGATGACCATGGCCGCGACGATCAGCCCGGTCAGCGCCCATCCGATCGTGCAGAACCGTTTGACGAACGATCCGTAAGTCTGACCGACCCGGCCGGCACGCTCGCTTCGACCCGTCGCGTTCATGGTCAGGATGTGCGGCATGGCCGTGATGCCCACAAAGCCGTTCAGGGTGAGCATCGCAATCGTGAAGGCGTCCATCCCACTGGCGTCGCTGTAGACGGCGAAGAACTTCGGATCCAGCGTCTGCCTCATGCCCGAGAATCCCCCGACGACGCTGAGTCCGGCGGGGATAAGCAGAAATGATAGGACGATGATGAGGGAACCTTGAATGAAGTCCGTGTACGCCGATGCCACCAGTCCGCCGAACACACTGTAGAGGATGAACGATGCCGTCATGGCGATGACCACGCCGTTCGGCGAAATGATCTGCCCGCCCGTGGCTACCGAGATGATCTTGCCGGCCCCCTTGAGCATCGCCCCCTGGTTGAAGACGAAGAAGGCCACCGCGAAGATCGTGTAGGCGAAGGCAAGCTTGCGCCCGTACCGGTCCTCAATGATCTCACCGATCGTGGTTCGCTCGCTGCGACGGTACCAGGGTGCCATCAGCCAGTAGAACGGCGTGATGAGCATGTTCTTCCACTGGTACCAGATCGTAGCGAACCCCGACGCAAAACATGCCCCGGTCTGGGCGACGGGGTTCTCGGCATTTGTGCCCGTGCCGAACGACTGCCCGACCATGACCCACCACGGCAATTGTCGCTCGCCCAGGAAATAGCCCCCGCTGGTCTTGATTCGGCGTGCAAGCCACAGCCCAAAGGCCGTCACACCCACGAAGTAGCCGACCAGTACGATCCAATCCAACAAACCGAATCCACCGCCGGTATTGGGCATATCGAAATGGCTCCTGTGGGGGCGTCCTTGAGCTAAACGTTACGCACCCCGCGAATCGGCGTATACTATAGGACAACCATGCGAAACGAGAAGGCTCAAGATGAGAAGTTCATGCGCCGAGCGTTGGCGCTGGCCACCCGCGGGCGCGGCGCCGTCGAACCCAACCCGATGGTCGGCTGCGTGCTGGTCAAACGCGGCAGGATCATCGCCGAAGGCTGGCACCGACGATTCGGAGGCCCCCACGCCGAACGCGATGCCCTTCGGCGTTGCCGAGAATCTCCTGCCGGCTGCACCGCCTATGTGACTCTGGAACCCTGCTGTCACCACGGCAAGACGCCGCCCTGCACCGACGCCCTGATCGAGGCCGGCGTCGGACGCGTGGTCGCCGCTGTGGTCGATCCGTTCGCGGCGGTTCGAGGGCATGGCATCGAGGTGCTCCGCCAATCGGGCATCCGCGTCGATGTCGGGCTGTGCCGATCCGAAGCCGAAGCGATGAATGCCCCCTACTTCAAACTCCGCCGCGCGGGACGTCCCTGGGTGACGCTCAAGTGGGCACAGTCGCTCGACGGACGGATCGCCACCCACACCGGCGATTCGAAGTGGATTACGGGCGAACCTGCACGCCGCGAGGCCCATCGTCTTCGCGGACGCGTTGACGCGATCGTGGTCGGCATCGACACGGTGCTGAGCGATAATCCCGACCTGACCTGCCGACATGTCAAACCAAAGCGCATCGCCGCACGGGTCGTTCTCGACGGTCGCCTGCGAACCCCCCGGCGGTGCCGGCTCGTTCAGACCGCCCGGCAGGCGCCGGTCCTGATCGTCACCGATACCGCGACGATCCGCCGCCGCAAAGGGGACGTCGCCTGGCTTCAGGCGGCCGGCTGCGAGGTGATCGGACTGCCGTCAATCTCCGGACGCATTCGCTTGAACTCTCTGCTCGATGAACTCGGACGACGCGAGATGACCCACGTGATGGTCGAAGGCGGCGGGCAGGTTCTGGGCGCCTTTTTCGATCAGCAACTTGCCGACGAGGTGATGGTCTTCGTCGCTCCCAAGCTGATCGGAGGCCGTGCGGCACCGGGCCCTCTGAACGGCGTCGGCCTGCCCTCGATCGCCGGATGCGCTCCATGGGTCCACCTCAGCCGTCGGAGACTCGGCGACGATGAGATGGTCTGTTTTCGATTCGGGAAATCCTGAGCGGCCGCTGCTGCCGTCCTCGGCAACGGGCGACGCCCGCCGAGGGCTATATTCCAGCCCCATCCTCGAACAATGACTCGCGAACCTGCGCTTGCGTAATGTGGCTGCCGGGCGGAACACTGTGAGTCAACCAGACGTTGCCGCCAATGGCGGAGCCCTTGCCAATGATCACGCGTCCCAGAATCGTCGCTCCCGAGTAGATGATCACGTCGTCTTCGACCACGGGGTGACGATCGATACCCTTGATAGGATTGCCGTGCTCATCGAGGGGGAAGCTCTTGGCCCCCAGCGTTACGCCCTGATAGATGCGTACCCGGTCACCGATGATACAGGTCTCGCCGATGACCACACCCGTTCCGTGGTCGATGAAGAACTCCTTGCCGATTCGTGCGCCGGGGTGAATGTCGATCCCGGTGATGCTGTGCGCGTGCTCGCTGATGATGCGCGGGATCAGCGGGACTCCCAAGGCGTTGAGTTCGTGCGCGATGCGATGGTTGGTGACCGCCAGCATGCCCGGATAGCAGAAGATCGCCTCATCGGGACTCTTGGCCGCCGGATCGCCCTTGAACGCCGCCTGAACGTCGCTGGCCAGCATGTGCCGGATGCGAGGAAGCCGCGAAACGAACTCTCGGGTGATCGCCAGGGCCTGATTCGCCACATCCGGGCAACAGTGCGGATCGTCATGGCAGACGAAACACAGTCCGCGTTTGATCTGATCGTTCAGCGCCCCGAACAGCCGGTCGAGCGTCGCCCCCACGTAGAACCTCATGGATTCCTGCCCGAGGTCCGAGATACCGAAGTAGCCCGGAAACAGCACCGACCGAAGGTCCTCGACGATTTGTACGAGCGTATCCCGCGAGGGCAGCACGCGCCGGCACAACCCCTGACGTCGCGCTCGAGCCAGCCCCTCGGTCACCTTGCACAACGCCTCAACCACCGGAGCCAGAGCCATTTCACGATTGTCGTCGGCTACCCCATCGTTCAGATTGACCGCAATGTCGCGCGACATAGTATCCCTCTGTATATCTGATGCCCGAATCGAACCGGATGATCCACGGCATCATCCCCGGATCGCCTCGACCAGACCGGCGATCGTATAGACCTTCGCCTCAACCGCGGGTTCGTATCCCGCCTCCCGGATCGCCTTGGAAGTAATCGGACCGATGCTCGCCAGACGGACGCCATGCAGTGCCTTGCGGCCCCCGTCATCGAGCACCGCCAGGAGATTGCCAAAGGTCGAACTGCTCGAGAAGGTCACCCAGTCGATCCGACCCGCCTGCAGATCTTCACGAACATCCGCAGGCAGCTCCTCAACCGGCAGCGTTCGATACACCGCCACGTCGTCGCACACGGCGCCGGCTTGAGTCAGAACCTGCCGCAAAACCGGCCGGGCAATGTCGGCCCGAAGCATCAGTACGCGTTTGCCCCGAATGTCGCCCCATTGAAGGATGTGCCTGGCGAGCGCCTCGGCCACAAAATCCTCGGGCACCACCTGCGGCTCGATGAAATACCGGCGAAGCCGATCGGCGGTCGACGAACCGATGGCCGCCACGTTCACACCCGACAGCGCTCGTCCATCGAGCCCCAACGCCCGCATCCGTTCGACCATCGCCTCCACACCGTTGACACTGGTCAGGACCAGCCAGTCGTAGCGTTTCAGATTCGCCAGCGACTCGTCGACAACCCGGTAGTCCTCGGGCGGTGCGATGCAGATCGTGGGAACCTCGATCACCTGTGCCCCCAGCGCCGACAACCGCCCGCTGAGTTCCGAGGCCTGCCGGCGAGTCCGCGTGACCATGATCCGCTGCCCGAACAACGGACGACGCTCGAACCAGCTCAGTGTCGATCGAAGACCGACGACGCGACCGATGACCGTCATGGCGGGAGGCTCAATGCCCGCCTCTTCGGCCCGACGGGCCAGATCGGACACCGTGCCCACCACCGTCCGCTGATCCGCTCGCGTCCCCCAGCCGATCAGAGCGGCCGGGGTGTTCGGATCCAACCCCGCCTCGACCAGGCTGCGACAGTTGCCGGCGAGCTGCTTGACCCCCATGTAGAAGGCCACCGTCCCGATCTTCGCCAGTGCCGAGAAGTCGATGTTCGAAGAGGGCTTGGTCGGGTCTTCATGCCCGGTGACCAATGCGAAGGTGGCCGTCCAGTCGCGATGCGTCACAGGGATGCCCGCGTAGGCCGGCGCGGCAATGGCGGCCGTGATGCCCGGCACCACCTCATACGGAATGCCCGCAGCCGCCAGGGCCTCGCATTCCTCGCCGCCTCGGCCGAACACAAACGGATCGCCCCCCTTGAGCCGCACGACACGTCGACCCGCCCGTGCGTGCTCTACCAGCAGATGCTCGATCTCCCCCTGAGGCACCGGATGGCGATCCGGCATCTTGCCGACCGGAATGCGCTCGGCATCGGGACTCGCCAGCTTCAACAGGACGGCGCTGGCCAGACGGTCGTACAGAATGACCTCCGCCTGAGCAATCCGCACCGCCCCACGGATCGAAATCAACGAGGGGTCTCCCGGACCGGCACCAACCAGCGAGACGCTGCCGGCCTCCAGAGGGCCCACGGAGTCCGCCAGCATTAAGAGCCCATCGTATTCCAGACCCATCTCAGGTCCTCCTGCACCGCGGCGCATCCCAGAGACCTCCCTGGGTGCACATCCGACGCGCCTCACGCATTGGCATATCGTATCCTCTTCATGCCCGTGCGGCGGACGAATATGTGAAACGTCATCCACCCCCCCAACATGAGCACCCAGCACCACTGCGCGAGTTGTCCCATGTCATAGGCACCACCCCACACTGGCTGAGCACCGAGCGCCGGCGAGAATACGACCAGAGGCACCAGAGTCAACCCGCAGATCAGCGTGGCCAGCGTGATCACGGCGGCGGCATAGGCGTGGACTTTGGCAATCCCGAGCATGCCGTTCCTTTCCCACCGGCGACGCATGGTAACCCCCGCCCCGGCGGCCAGCAGCAGTGTCCATGCCATCGCCAGCACACCATACACCAGGCTGATCATCAGCGGCAGCTCCAACTCATGCTGCAAGAGGGCACCAACGGTCGCCAGGCGAATCCATGCCAGCGTCCCCCCGGCGATACATCCCGACAGGACGGCATGAACAGCGAGAAAGCCCCTCGCCCTGTCCAGATGATCCCATGCCCGCATCCGCCGAAAGAAGGATCGTGGCCGCAGAACAACCGCTGCAGAACACGAAAAGAAGCTGCCGATCCCCCGACGGACTTCCCAGGCGTTGCAGCGACGTGAATTCGGTCCCAGCGATTGGACCATCGGCGTCCCGCACTCGGGACACGCGCGATCCGGCGGCAGATGCGAAAGATTGTAGCCGCACGCCTCGCACATCGGCGGACGCTCCCGCGGCCTGTACCGTCGCGGAGTCCCGGCCGCCCGCAGAATCACCCAGAGAACCCAGAGAGAAAGGACGACGGCCATAATGGCGACGTCGAGTGAACGGTCGTCCAGGAAGTATGTGAACAGAAACCAGCACACCGCCACGCATGGAGAGGCACAGGACGGACTGACCCACGCGATGCGGCAGGCCGCCTTCATCGTCTCGCCAAGCGGCTCGTCTTGTGCCATCCAGGGCACCAGCAAGATCGCCAGAACAACAGAACCGGTCTCGATCCCGATACCGAACGTCAGCAGGGCCAGCCGGCCCTCCATCGTGCCCAGGGTATTCCAGAGGTCGTCCCGAAGTGAATTCCAGTGACCGTCCACCGTCATCAGGACGAGAAGAGTGGTTACGCCCAGGGCGATGGCCAGCAGGTGTCCGCACCAGGCGGTGGGAAGTGAGACGCCCTCCAGATGCCGGGCCGCGCGTCGAGGTGTCAGCCAGAAGGTCAGAGCCGCCTCGAAGACGCGGTCGTAAAGCCACTCCGGAGAGGTGGAAGACGCGACATGCTCGGGCGGACTCTCTGACATCATGGATGTTCCGGCATTCCCAGCAACGGATCGAAGGCCACACGACGTGGCGGCTCCCGCGAGCCATCGGCCTAAGATGCCTTCGGCTCGCCGGCACCGGGGACCGCAGGAGCCTTCGGCTGTGCCGCTACGATCTCAACCGACAGCGGTTTGTCGCCGGCGATACTCAGTGTCCGCTGAGGGAAAGGCATGGCCACGCCGCTCTCCTCAAAAAGGCGGTTTACCCCGAATCGGAGTTCGGTCATGCCTTCCATCTTCTGCGCCAGCTCGCTGAACCACACCACGAGCCGGAAGGCCAGGGCATTGTCGCCAAAGGCCGTGAACGACACGGCGGGAGCGGGTTCTTTCAGCACCTTGGGGTTCTCCGCCGCCGCACGCAGCAACAGGCGACGAACCAGATCCACATCGCTCCCGTAGGCAACGCCGACATCCAGATCGCCGCGAACACGCCGATCGGGCAGCGACCAGTTGACCGCCTTGCTCGTGATGAATTCGCTGTTGGGAATGACCATCACGATGTTGTCGAAGGTCTTGATGGACGTGGACCTCATGCTGATGCGAGAGACCTCGCCGATCTTGTCGCCCACTTCGACCACGTCGCCCACCTTGATATGTCGTTCGAAGAGAATCATGAGGCCACTGACGAAATTGACGAACAGCGGCTGCAGGCCGAGCCCCAGCCCCAGACCGAGGGTCCCCATCAGCACCGTCAGCGCCCCCAGATCGATGTGAATCAACTGAAGGGCAATGTATGCACCCACCACGATCAAGGCATAGTGCAGCAGCAGATTGATCGTCGCCCGGCCACCGGCATCCAGATGCGGGTACTCCGGATAGACGTTGACCTGCAGCACCGACCGAAGACTCCGAGAGACCAGCAGCGACACGACAATCGCCGCGCTTGCCGCCAGCATGCGCCACAACGTCAGTGCCCGATCACCGCTCCCTGCCAGACGGAAGGACAGAAGGTCCTGGACTTCGATCAGCGTGATGCCCCACACCTTCAGGATGATCACCGCGCCCACCACACGAACCACCCATCGGAAGAGCCACGCCGCCATGGCCACGAAATGCCGCGTGCCTTCCCACTCCTCCGATTTCGAAGCCCCACCCTCCGTGTGAGACGAACCGTCCGGAGCCTCTCCCTCGGCGGCACGTGATTCCAGACGACGGATGTAGTGCTGGGCCTGATCCGACACGTACCGACTGAGCAGAGAACCCACAAAGATGGTGGCGACGGTGCAGCCCGACTTCAGGATGACGTACGTCGTGAGCGCGCCGTACCCCCAGACTTCCAACCCCAACATCACCGCCACGCCCAGAACGATCAGCGGGTAGCACCAGGAAACGAGCAGGTATAGCCAACGGGCACGAACCTCCTCGGGGCGACCGACGATCTTCATGACCAGTCGTTTGCGAAGGAGAAAGACCAGCAGCGTCGCCAGGGCCACCGACTTGCTCACCTGCCAGAGATACGTCCGCGTGGCTGGCATGATATTCAGGAGTTCAAGAAGCAGCGGAAGCGGAGCGGTCACCAGTGCCCCGTAGAGAATCGCACGGGACCAGGTTCGATAGTAGCTCGCCACCTTGTTGCTGCATCGAATGATACGATAGCGCGGGCGCGAGACCATGAAGAGCCGCCGCACAATGCCCAGCCCTATCCGAATCCCCAACAGGAACAGAATCAGGGTCCCCGCCAGACGATAGGTATCGCCCTTCAGCCCGATGACCCGAAGACCGACCAACAAGGCGCCGAGCGGCAGGACCATCAGCACGGTCTCGGCGAATACGCGAAGGCAGGCCAGCTCTATCCGATCGCTGATGCCGGCCGCCTCCGGCCCTTCGATCTCCAGGGTCTTTCCGATGCGATCCTTCACCTGCTCGCTGCGGATGCGCCAACGGCGACGGGCGAGCAGCGCCAACGGCAACGACAGGAAGAAAATGCCCCCCCCGCCGAGCCATCGTATGACACCGACATCCCCAAGCTGCTCCCATACCTTCTGATTGAAGGCTCGCAGGGCCTGGCGGAGGCTCTCTGCGCCGCCGGCCCATTCTTTGCGAATGTCGGCAAGCGACAGAGTCAGCAGCCCCTGGTCGCGCACAACCAGATATGCCCAGTACAACCGGCTGCGATAGCGTTCCAGCTTCAGGCAATACTGTTCCTGATCGCGAATCACGGTGGTCAGACGGCTGATCGCCTCATCCTGCGTGGCAATGAGGGTATCCACGCGTGTAATGAATCGCTGGCGCCGCTCTTCGAACTCGGCCGGCATCTTGCTCGCCTTCTCATCCTCGACCTTGCCGACCTCCGCCAACAGTCTCTCTCGGTAATCGTCGATCACCTCGACCAGTTCATCGCGCCGAGTCAGGGCACCCTGGCGCTCATCCAGCGTCAAATAGAGATCTGCTCGATACCGATCGAGCTCTTTGCTCTCGTTTTCGAATTCCTTGCGAATCTCATGAAACTTCGATAGAACCTCCGCGCCGCTTCGGCGCGGAAGGGACTCCAGGAAGATCTGCCAGTAGTTGTCTCGCCTCGCGATCCGCTTGGCGATCCTGCCCAACTTGGCCTCCGAATGCCGATCCTGGAGGGCGTTGTCCATCGTTCGAAAGTACTGGTACGCCTTCAGCATCTCGCTGCGGGCCTCCCAGAAGATCTTCTCGTAGGGCGTCTTGGCCCGACGAAGTTCATACTCGACCAGCCCCCGCTCACCGGCCGTCCTCACCTGAAGCAAGGCATTGACAAGTTGCCGCTGACTTTGGGCGTACTGCTGGAGGGCCAGGACACGCCGGCGATCCTGCTGCTGTTGAAGCGTCGTCAGCGTCTCCTCGAGCCCAAGCCCCACCAGGCGAGACAGGGCCATCTCCAGTCGAATCTCCGCCTCGCGTCGTTCGTAGAAAAGCAGATCGCGTTGCGCCCCGCTCTGAACCGAACCGCCCCGAGTCGCCTCCATTGTCAGCACATTGTCAAGCTGCTTCTGGGCGGCAGAGACCGCCGCTGCTACCTCTTTCCGACGTTGCGGAAAGGCAATCAGGGCCTGTCCCAGGGCGGTTTCTGCCTTGACGACCCGATCCTGCTCGCGATTGATCGTGTCAAAGAGTTCTCGGGCCTGACGAAGCTCTTCCGTCGCCACGGTTGCCGGAGGCGCCGCCAGACGCTGGGCGATACGCTGCGATTTCTCGCGAATCTCGGCGATCTCGTCGTTGAATCTCCGGATCGCAGCATCATTCTTGAACTCGGCGATACGGGCGTGCATCGCCTCCTGCTGCTCGAGCAGCTTGTCATATTCGATGATCAGCTTCCAGAATTCGCCGGCACGGATAACGACCGTGCCCTCGGGCTGGGTCGCTGCCTGCGAAGTCAGAGTCGTTGTCGATTGAGTCGTAGGGCGAAGCTTGTCGAGTATGGCGGCCGCGGCGGCCCGACGAGCGGCAATCTCCTCAAGAGTCGAAGGGGCTTTGATGGCGGACGGCTTTGACTCACGGTCGGTCGGAACCGTGGTCGCCGATTGAGCAGCCATACACCAGGCCTGACTCCACCACAGAAGACTCACGATCAGCACATGGAGATATCGTTGCATGCTCCGCTTCCCGCAGAGAAAGGCCGGCCCGTACCGGTTGCCGACGGCAGGGCGCCTCGGGGTCACCTGCTCGACGTCCAATCCGGGGGCAGCGTGTGGATATCCGGGATTTCCTCGAGTTCCTCATCCGACTCCGGTTCGGGCTCCGTCGTCTCGACGCCGGAAGAGGCAGCCGACTCACCTTCGGAGGTCCCCTCCGATACCCCGGCCTCGGTGGCCGCGGAGGCGAGGTCCGCCCCGTCGTCTACCGGCTCGTATATCGGCGAAGCATCGAGCAAGTGAATGTAAATGGGGGCAAACACGGCTTCCTGCTCGGCACGGACGCGGTGTTGACGAACGAGTTCCAGCAGGGCGAGAAACAGACCAATGCACTCGCTCTTGGTCCGCCCTTCGAAGATGCTGGCGAAAACAAGCGATCCGCCCTCTCGTTGAAGGCGATCGACCAGATCGGTCGCGTGCAGCGCGATGGGCGTGTCGTCGTAGACAACCTCGTGGACCATGCGCCCCGTCTTGGCCATCACGTCGCGAAACGCCTCGACCAGATCCCAGAGTTGCACGGTATCCAGGTCGACGTGCCCGCGATCCTCCGGTGTCAGCCCGGTGGGTTGACGGGCAAAGCGCCTCGACTGTTCGTCCGCCGCCTCGGCAAGCTGGCCGGCGGCGTCCTTGAACCTCTTGTATTCCAGGAGCTGCCTCACCAGCTCCAGGCGGGGATCGATCATCTCCTGATCCGTCCCCTCGACCGTCGGACGCGGCAGGAGCAACCGGGTCTTGATCTCCATCAGCATCGTCGCCAATACGAGAAATTCGCCGGCCGCGTTGGGATCGATCTGCTGAAGAACTTCGACGTAGCCCAGGTACTGGTCGGTAATCCTGGCGATGGGAATATCATAGATGTCCACCTCTTCCCTGCGGATCAGATACAGCAGCAGGTCGAGTGGACCGTTGTAGACATCCAGTTGAACGCGATAATCGTCGGACATCAATTCTGCCATCAGCGATCGCATGGGATCGCAAGGTACACATCAACGAGGCGTCACGCCGCTTTACACATTCGGTCTTCCCGGAAATTCCGGCTCTACCGGCCAATCACGATGCCGGTGGCCTTGCGAACTTCCTCCATCACCTGGCAGGCGACCTCGCGGGCGCGCCGACCGCCATCCACGAGCACCTGCTCGACGTAATCCCGGTTGTTGCTCAACTCCTCATAGCGGGTTCGCGCCGGCCCGAGCTGCTCGATGAACAGCTCGAACAACCGCTTCTTGGTCTCGCCGTATCCGGTGCCGCCCCGTCGATAGCGATCTTCCCACTCGGCCCGCTCGCTCGGATTGGCAAACAGCCGCAGAAGGGCCATCACATTGCAGCGATCGGCCTGCTTGGGGTCCTCGACCGGCGTCGAGTCGGTCACGATCGCCATGATCTTCTTGCGGGCCTGCTTCTCCGGAATGAACAGTTCCACGGCGTTGTCGTAGCTCTTGGACATCTTGCGCCCGTCCACACCGGGAACCACCGCGACCTCTTCTCGGATCAGCGGCTCCGGGCGAACCAGGATCTCACCATACGTCTGGTTGAACTTGCCCTGGATGTCCTGCGTGATCTCCACGTGCTGTTTCTGGTCCTGTCCGACCGGCACCAGGTTGCTGCGGTAGATAAGGATGTCGGCCGCCTGAAGGACGGGGTAGGTGAACAGCCCTGTGTTGGCCGGCAGCCCCTGAGACACCTTGTCCTTGTAGGCGTGGCAACGCTGCAACAGACCCATCGGGGTCACACAGTTCAGAACCCAGGCCAGTTCCGTAGTCTCCGGCACGTCCGATTGCCGGAAGAAGACCGTCTTCTTGGGGTCGAGCCCCAATGCGAGATAGCCCATCGCCACCTCGTGCGTGTACTCGACCATCAGCTTCGGATCGGTCAGGCTCGTCAGGGCGTGGTAGTTGGCGATGAAGTAGAAGCACTGATGCTCCGCCTGCATCTGGATCTGAGGCGACATGGCCCCGAAGTAATTGCCCAGATGGAGCTTCCCGGACGGTTGAATCCCAGACAACACGCGCATGGCTTGACCTTGACCTCCAATCCTCAGATCGGGCACCACCCCATCGGCAGACCCACGACAAGCTTCCAGAGCAGGTGAACCGGATACCGGATGACTGTCGTCAGCGGGCTGATGGTAGGGAGCAGAAACGGCATGAGCACCAACCCCAGAATGATGTATGTCCCATAGGGCGCCGTCTCATCGAGCCTTCGCCGACTCTCCGGACTCAGGAAGTACCGCGTCACATGAAACCCATCGAGCGGATAGGCCGGTATCATATTGAACACCGCCAGCCCGCAGTTCACAATCAGACCATAGCAGCACATCAGAAACAGGCTCGGCCCCCACATGGGGGAGACCACGCCGTCTAACGCACCTGTGCGAAACACCAGCCGAAGCACCACGCAGAACGCTATCGCCTGAAGGATGTTGCTGATCGGACCGGCCGCCGAGACAACCATCTCGTCCCTCAGCGGGCGGCGGAAATTGTAGGGATTGACCGGCACCGGCTTGGCCCAGCCGATCCAGCCGAACATGATGCACAACGTACCGACCAAGTCCAGATGCACCAACGGGTTCAGGCTGCATCGACCGGCACGCAGCGCCGTTTCATCCCCAAGGCGATAGGCGATATAGGCGTGCGCAAACTCGTGGACGGTCAGCGCCAATAAGACAATGGGCACGCGAATCAGCAGGTTAATCGGATCAATCACCGGGAAACCTCGGCAGGTCGGCAGACACAGCCAGACGGACTAGACGCCATGATTCTCATCCAAGTAGAGTAGCCAAGTAGGATTTTTAGTCAAGCGCGCGACGAATCCAGCCTCACTTGCCAGCCCCATCGATGAAGGCGAAATTGAACCCCGCGAAGCCCCCTCTCCTACCCACCTACTCCCAGCCCAAAACCCTTAGCTCGTACGCCGTCAGGGGCAACTCGACACGCACCTGCGATCGGGCTCCATCGGCCTTGGCGGAGACCACCTCGCACCGCCCAAACTCGATCAGGTCCTTCCCCGGCGGGATCATGTGGGCATACTGGACCACCACCGTGCGCGGCTGCCCCGTGGTGTTCAGGATCGCCAAACGATCGTCGAACCGGCGAACCCACAGCCCCTGGGCATCCCCGGCAATCCACGCCTCTGCCGGCTCGCCCTCACACTTGGGCAGGGCACGAAACGCCCGGGCGAAACCCCGCAGGTCGTGCTCGTGCCCGAAGCTGCCCCGCTCCCACGAGAAGACGTTCAATGTGTGGCAGTTGGTGCGGGCTACACTGAAGGCGATCGGCTCATAGTAGTGGCGCCCCAGCGGCACCATCGTCGCCGCCCCCCAGAACTCCGTCTTGAACTCGCCCGTGGGCATAACGCCGAACTCCTCCCAGTAGTTGATGTAGAGTTCGCAGGCGTTGCCCTCGGCGCCGTTGTACAGCTCCGTCACGCCCGGGGCATAGTGGAACCGCTTCATCGCCTCGACGTTCCGGGCATACTGCCCGCTGTTCGAGAAGTAGCGATCCGCCGCAATCATCATCCCCCGATGGAGCAGGATGCCGGGTTCCCGAGCGAACAACCGCGGATCGACCCCATGGAACCGCCAGCATTCCAGCGGCGTGCTGCCCGCCGGCCAGTAAATGTTCCAGGCCGGCGTCTCGCTTGGCATGTCACAACTCGCATAGAGCACCAGATCGTCGCGCGTACCACGAACCAGGTCGCGACAACGCAGCCAGAATTGACGCGTCCGTTCGCAGCGCCACCTCAGCCACTTCTCCCAGCAGTTCGCCCGAATCCACTCATAAGGGGTGGGCGACATCGCCGGCACATCGATCCCAGTATCCTTCTTGAACTCGGCGATGTCCCATGGGCTGTAACCTGTGTACTGATCGCTTCGACCCTCGTCGCTCCCGCCATAACATAAACCGATCTTGCCGTTGACACGAAAGCCGATCGCCGGCACCGCGGGACTCTTGCCGCACAGATCCAGAATCTCACGCAGGTTCTTCAGCAGCAGGTCCTGAACCTCCGGACGCAGCGGATCCGGCAGCGGAGGACGCGAGTCGAAGAAGATCGTCGGCTTGCCGAACCGGTCGATCTGGAAGCTGTCCTTTGTGAACCCGAACTTACCCTCCGGTACGGATAGCGAGGTGATGATCGGAACCAGCGCGATGTCGTTCTCCTGGCACAGCGGCAGCAGCTCGGCCAGCAGGTTGCCCGTTGCCTTGGGCCAGATTGCGCTGTCGTAGAAGGCCGTGCCCGTCGTATCGCCGCCGTCGACCGCGTTGAACTCCAGCAGGTTGATGCCGCAGAACTTCAGATAATCGATGAAGCTTCGCACCGACGCCCTGCGTTCCTCGGGCGTCTCGCCCCGATAGCCATAGAGCTGATAGATGTACAGGGGATGGGTCAGATACATGCCCAACCGGCGCTGTGCACCCGAGGGCCGAGCAGTCCGAACCGATCGCGCCGCCATCGAATCGACCAGTTCAAACAACCAGACGTGCGACACCGCCCCGCCGCTCTCGGGGCGACGATCCTTCTCGACCGGCCAGCGCGACACCGTAAAGCGGACATCCGTCTCACGCGGATAGAAGATGAAGCCCTGCTCGAAGGGTTTGCCGTCGCACGGAAACTCGCGTCCCGTATAGACACCCCCGCCGACGTTGTCCCATGGCGGCTGGATGCGGAGGGTCGTATACCTCTCGATGTCGTTGACCGACTGGAACATCATCAGATGCGGATTCCGCGGGTGGCGACAGGTGGCCGTATAGGCGAAGTAGCTCAGCTTCGGGCGGTTCGACGTAATGCGGTAGGACCGATCGCCCAGCGCCAGAACACGGCTCTTACCGCCCAGACGCGCAGGCCCGTCCTCACTGAACTCGTGGTCGGTCTTCGTCGCATCGATGTGATCCACCAGCCAGACGCGAACGAAATCCGCACCGCTCGGACCGCCCCGATCGCTGATGCGTTTAACGCGCGCCTTCCAGTCGATCGCCGCCAATGCGTCCGCTGACTCCGGCGCCTCACACCAGTACACCCCCTCCTCGTCCAACGGAAGGTGCGCCCGCCCGTCTATCATCATTCGCCCATCGGACGACACCGACCACACGTGTTCTTGACCGGTGGCGTCGACGAAGCGCCCTTCCCGACCGGCCACCTTCGCTACAGGCCGGGGATACGCCGCGTTCTCGGCCCGCGGAGAAGCCTCTAGACGGCTCACAACCAATCGATCGTCCCGGCGGTTGCTGTGGAAGGTCCCTCGCAGCTCTGCCCCCAGCTCGATCGGACCGGGCGAGAAGAAGTAGCCCGCATCCGGCCACAACTGAACGGAAAGCGTCTCCGTGTGCTCTTGCCCAACAACCCATTCAGACGGCGGGGTTCTCGGCTCGACAACAGCCAACTCGATCGGCCGCTGATCGCCCTGGCGAGCGGTCAACACAATGGGATAGGCGCCCGTCAGTCGCTGACTCGGCCGCCACGCGATATCGACCGTGAAGGGTTGACCCATTCGGATCGCCTTCGGTGCCGACATGCCGACAAGTTCGATCGGCTGCCTGGAACCCAGATACGGCAACCGGAAGCGAGCCTGGTTGGACCACGGCGGGGCAGGATATTTGCCCACGGAGATCGCCTTCGCCCACAGACGATCGTCAAACCCCATCTCGCTCCAGCCCGACGGTGCAGTCTTCGAGACCTGCCAACCTTCATCGCTGACGACGTGGACATGCCGGCCGCTCCGGGTCACGGCGCCCAGTTCGAGCAATAGCCCCGCCGAGCCGGGACCGTCGTTCCGGCAGAGAACGGCCAGCTCGTTCCGCCCCGTTCGCAGCAAGGCCCTCACGTCGTACGTGTCGAGGCTGTACCAATCCGAATCCTTTCCGGCGAGCGAACCGTTGACGTACAGCTCATAGGCATTGTCACACGTGACGGCCAGCGTGGCCTCATGAACGGCATCCGGAACGTCAAACGACTTTCGGAAGACGCGAACGAGTTCCTCATCCGTTCCCGGCGACCAGATCCAATGGGCCGACCACGTGCCCTCGGTGAACGGCGCTGGGGGCTTGGGCGGCCGCGGCATGACCGGATCGGCCGTCTTGCACGACGAGCCGGCGGGCACAATCACTTTCAGATCGTCGATCCACGCCTCGGACACCTGCCGCCGGAAGGCCAGCCCCCCCACCCTGAAGTCACTGTCTTCATACGTGGCGACGTGTTCATTGTTGAGATATCCCCGGAACGTCTTGCCGACCAGTTCGACCCGCACGTTGAGCCAGGTATCTCCAGCAGGTATCTTGCCCGTTCGCTGCCCCACCAGCACCCAGGGCGGTTCCCCATGGTTTCGCTTGAGGAATCCCGGAGGGTCTCCGCCGGCCTTGCGGGTGTCGATACGAAAGAGGTAGTAGTCGTCCGTATCCGGGTCGTAGCGGAACGCCAGCTCGATCAGCCCCTCGCCCCGAACCTTGGCCCGATACTCGATCGTGGCGTCGGACACATCGTAGAGCGGCACGACCACCGGGCCGGGCTGTATCGCCAGTTCGCCCGACTGCCGCGGCAGCCCCCACCGCTCCAGACCGCCGGAGAAATCTTCCGTCAGAACGACGCGTGAATCCGTGGCTTGAAAACACCAACACGCCTGGAGAACTGCCAGGCAGACGGAAAGGCTCATCATGTCGGGCTCCTTGCAGACGGGGGGCATCGCACGGCCTGTCCCGCCGTGAGGAAAAGGATTACCCCAAGAAGCCCCGGAAAGCAAAAGCCGGCATCATCGAACCGACGATTCGGCGTCTCGGCCCGATGAAACCGGCCACCGGCGAGGTTTCAAATGCACTCACCGCTCCGCAGCGACCTCGATGATCTGCCGGAAGCTGAGGCTCTTGCCCGATTCGAGCTTCTGCCGTTTCAGCCAGACCTCGACGTCGAATTGGCCCAGGTCCTCCGGATAGGCATAGACCCATGTGAAGTCGACCGGCTGCGGATCGAACGTCTGGGTCAACCGAAGCCCCTTGTCGCCGCGGAATGTCCAGGAGCCCGCCGGCGCACGACGATCGTAGTAGTGCTCGCCCAACCGAAGCCCCGCGATGATCGGGGCCATGTCCTTGTCGACCTTCGTGCCGTCCTGGGCTGTGAATGACACACGCGTCGAACGAAGTGCCCCCAGGTTCAACTCCATGTGGCTTCGCAAGCGAACCTCGGCAGCCTTCGGATGAAGATTGGTCAGCGTCGATACCACCTCAATGGCAGGACGATTGGCCGCCAGGCGAATCGTTCGCTTGACGCCATATCCGTCCATCGTCTTCAGTCCGATCGTCACCGCATCGCCGGACCGGCTCAGCACGGAACCGGGCTCCATCCAGCCATACGACCTATAGGTCTCACCGACGCGATCCTCCAGCCCCCCGGCAAAGGGGAAGTACAGGACGCGACGGACATCGTGTGCCGTGGCACACCGGCCGGTCTTGGTGTCGCTGATCCGCAGGGCCCGCCCGCCCAGCAGGGGCACGACGTCGACGGTCAGGTGCTCGTTGCGAAGCGTGACGACCTCCAGCCGGCTGTTGAACATCCCGCCCATCATGATCATCTGCTCGGGATCGCCACCGTGTTCGCGGACCGTCGAGAACCCGTGCTTCTTCATCTGCTTCACGAAGCTGATCGCCTCGGACTGCGGCGCCATGTCTCCCAGCCAGCGGAGACGCCCGTTCTCGATCGCATAGCCGTTGCGCGGGAACAGACGGGCGTAGGTCAGCGGCATCCGCGCCACGCGAACCCGTTCCAGCAACTCGGGATCGCCCGCCACCGATGCCTCCGCCTGGTCGAACAGCCCCATCGCACGACGAACCAGATCGTCCGGCAGGTAGCCCTGGGCCGGATTGGTGTACAGATGCATGTGGATGTTCTCACGGGTGACCTTGTCGTGCAGCAGAGTGACGTACTCGCCGATCGGCTTGGCGGCCGCCCCGTAATAACCCTCAAGGAACTCACGGATGAGCGTCTCGGCATCGAGATTCGGGTCCCACAGCAGCCGCATACCGTAGTAGCCCCGCAACAGGCTGAATTCGCCGCCGCCACCGCCGTGACCCATCGCCTGGAGGTAAATCCCCTCGACACCGATGTCTCGATAGAACCGGATGTCGGAGACCATCGCCCGCAGATTCGGGAACGGGTTGTAGTAGTGGGCGAAGTCGACAATGTAGTGCCAGATGTACAGATGCGAGCAGGTCTTGGACCAGGCCGTCGCCCGTCGCTTGTACTCCGCGTTCAGCGGGCAGCTCACGATCGGATGGCTGTCGCAGCACGGAAACATATGGCACAGCCACACCGCGACATTGGGATGCATCTTCACATTCTTGGGCGGCTCCTCGGTGTACATATAGGCCAGCGTACCGATGAGCTTGGTGGGGTAGACCTTCGAGGTCTCCTCGGCCAGACGATTGACAAACCAGTACTGCGTCCCGCCCGGGGTGCCGTACTGCTCGTTGATGGCACGGCACTTGGCACACTGACATGCGTTGTAGTAGTCCATCTGAGAGAAGTTGAACTGACGGAGACCGGGATGGGCCTTCATCCGCTCGAGTATCCGTTCGGTAACGATCCGCAGGACATCGGGATTGGTCAGACACAACTGCGTCTCTTCACCGACCCGAACGCCCCCGATCTCCGAGAAGTACTCCGGATGGGTCTTGAAGAACTCCCCCGGACTCACATAAGCGAAGTAGCTGTGGCACTTCCCGGCAAACGCATACTGGGTGCCTTGAGGGTTGTTGTCGTCGCCGGGTCCTACGTTGTCACCCATCCGCGACAGAAAGTCGGTGTCGGCACCGGGCCATGTATACGAGGTGTTCCGGTAGAGAAATGCCGGACGGATGATGCGATCGACCGGCAGAACGACCATGTCGCGCGTGGCCGGCGTTCGCGTGGCACCCGGCGCGAGCCACCGCACACCCAGGTATTGTTCGAGGAATCGATGCACGCCGTACAGGGTCCCGCCTTGGCGGCTTCCCGCGATCACCAGATGCGGGGCCACCGTCTTGAGGCAGAACCCCTGTTCGCCGAGCTGCTCGCCGGCCGGCTGAACGCCCAGCGACCTGGCCGCCTCTCCGCAGCCCAACACGATCATCGGAGGAGTCGCAGAGCCACGCCCATGAACGATCGGCAGTTCCACACCCGTGCACAACCGGACGAAGGTCCGAAGCTCTGTCGCCGCGTGGTGTTCGGACGGGCTGGCACCGGCGTCCAGAACGATCCGGTAGTCGCTCTTGCCGTCCTGTATCAGCCGGACACCCTGCTCATTCGAGGACGCAGCGGTGGACATCAGCAGGCACATCCCGAAGCACATGGGGGTCAGCATGGTCGAGTCTCCGTTTCTCCGCCCGTGACCGCATTCGGAACAGCGCTCGCAAGCACGAGGCTGTCACGTTCCTATGGGTGCACGGATGCGGCGCGACAGAATGTGATGATAGAGCCTCCGGCAGTCAATAGCGTTGGGTATCTGTCGGAACTTGTCGGAAAGCAGGTGCGATCGTCCGGCACCGTCATTCGTCATGAGTGGGAGGCAACATCATCCCGCTCGTTCGGGATGGGGCGGGAACGGCCTTCTCAATCTCGGTGATCATCTGGCCGCGACGCCATACACGAACCGTGCCCGTCGACTCGCTCAGGGTGATCGCAATGCTCATCGTACTGGCCGTGATCGCCGCGGCCGCCGCATGACGCGATCCGAGACCCTGAGGGAGTTCCTGTTCCGAGAGGGCCGTCCGCAACGTCGTGCCGGCCGAGACGATTGTCCCTTTTCCGGAGATCACAAACGCCCCGTCGATGCTGCAGAATTCCTTGACCGTCTCGCGCATGTTCTCGTCAAGGATGTTTCGCTCGGCTTCAGGGTATCCCTTGAAGGGGTTGATAATGGTCTGGTGGCAATACTTGGCCACTTCCTCGTGATCGCCGACAACGAAGAGGGCCCCGACCGGCTTGCCCTCACGCCCCTCGCCGGCCAGCTCGATCACCAACGTCAGCACACGCTGGAACACGGCCCGGCGGATGTGCTCCGTGATCTTCGGCTGGTCAATCGTCCGGAACATCTCATACTCTTCGCCGACGCTCATGACCATCAGCGTATCGAGACCGCGCCCGACCACACCCACCAGACACAGAAGGATCTCGCCCGGCGAGAGGATCCGCTGCGAGAACGCCATCAGCGTCGCCATCTTGATCTGACCCATCCGCGTCAGGTTCACCGGCGGTACCGACAGAACGTGCGGTGTCAGCTTCTCGGCAAATTCCACCTCCTGGTCATCCCGGGCGACCAGGATCAAGCGGATGTTCTTGTCGATCAGTTGGAGCACCTCCTCGGTGTGCTCGATGGTATCCACGTACGTCAGTATGGTGGTCGCGCTGACATCCTTGGCCACGTGAACGGCCGCCGAGACGATAGAACGAGTCAGCTCGCTCGTGGGCAACACCGGCACCACCTGCTCGGGTGTCTCTTTGCCGGTCGCAGCACGCGCAGAGGTTCGGCGAGCCCGACGAAGCGTCTTCGGGCGGTTCGCGCCGACCCGGGCGTCCGGACGCTCCGAACCATCGTCCTTGCCGGATACCAAGGCATCATCGTCCGACGGTGCCGGTTGTGGGGTTGTCATGATCGCAATATATTGCCCGGCATGTGGCGGGACAAGCCGAATCCGAACGGCATGAAACGGTGATATCCGCCAGGACGGCCCCGGGCCAATTCAGCCGACCCTCATAAGGGATAGGCATCGACAAAGCCGACGCGCATGTCCCGAGCGGCTGGCCGACGGGAACGAGATAGGTCGTGCAACCGTCTTCTCATTTCGGGAGGAAGCATGTTGAGGCGTGAAATCCTGTGGCAGTTCCCGATGGCGATGGTGTGCCTCGCCGTGACGACGGCTTTCGGTGAAGCCACCGCTTCGAAGCCGACAGGCCGGGCAGTACTGGCCCCGCCGGAACTCTCCGCCGAGGACCAGACCTTCCTGATCGGCCTGGTGCGCCGCACCCTCCAGGAGCAGGTTGCGGGTCGGCAACCCTCGGAGGCCACTCAGCCGCCCGCGACGCTCGGTTTCTTGCGATGCCCGGCAGTCGTGACGCTCCGGAGGGGTGGTCTGGCCCTCACCGTCGGACAGTCCGCCGGCGGGGAGGATGTGGTGGAGGGATGCCGCATTGCGACCCGCGAGGCGGTCGCCCACCTGCCCGAGGGCCGGAAGCTCACCGAAGACCTGCTGAGCCAGATCGCCGTTCAAATCGAGCTCCTCGGACCACTTGAGGAATTGTCGGTCAACCTGAAATCCCGTTCGAACCTCGCCTGGGAATACGTCGCGGGACTGGATGGCGTGGCCATCCGGATTGACGATCGCAGCAGCCTGATGACGGCGGGACAGAGCCTCGCGTACGGGCTCAGCCCGGGCGAGACGATCGATCTGGTCGTGGGACGACTCGCCCTGACAGAGGCCCAGGTGAAAGAGCGGGCGTCCCGATCGGTGTGTATGAGATTTCGCACGCTCCACTTCTGGCAGGCCAACCCCCAGGCACCGGTCGTCGAGTTGCACCGCGGCTGCCGCGTGATACGAAAGGAGGAGGTCACCGCCCGGAAAGTGGATGAGGCCATCCGGCAGATCGCCGGCTACCTTCGGCAGCGATGTCGATCGGACGACAGGTGTGCCTACGCCTATTACCCATGGAGCGATCAGTTTGAGGAGGACGGTCCAACCATCGCTCAGGCCGGTGCCGCGTGGAGTCTGGCCTGCCACGGCGCATGGGCGGGCGACGAAGCCTCTCTGACCACATCCCGCCGAATCATCAAAGGCCTGTGCAGGAACCTGAGCGACGTAGGCCCGTCTCGATCGGAGGGTGCGAGAAGCGCCGCGGAGTCTGCTGCCACCCGACCGGCCTATCTGCGCTGCCCCGATCAGGTCGACCGTCTTGGCGCATCGGCCATGCTCCTGCTGGCCGCCTGCGAAATGCCACCGTCCCGGGAGTATCGACCGTTGCGAGATCGGCTTTCCGCCGGAATTCTGACCCGACAGATGCCCACGGGACTGATTGAGGCCAACTTCGCCACCACCCAGCGCGGCGCCCCGCAAGACACCGACCCCGGACAGGCCCTCTGGGCCATGGCACGTACCTATCGGGTCGACCGCTCGCCGGCCATATTGACGTTCGTGCGGAATGCCTACGATCACTACCAGAAGCAGTTCAGCGTCAAGCCGACGTTCGCGGTGATCCCCTGGCAGGCGTGTGCCTTCGCCGAGATCGCCCTGGCGGCACCCGAACGACGGTACATTGACTATGTCTTCGGAATGGTCGATCGGCTCGAACCCTACCAGCTGACCGATCGCAACTGCGCCGAGCCGCTCATGCGTGGCGGGATCGATACACTCGGACAAGGCGTCGCAGGCGTCAGCACGGGAATCTATCTCGCCGCGGTAGCCGACGCCCTCGGGCTGGCTCGCCGCGTGGGCGACAAGACCCGCGTCGATCGGTACGAGCGGATGCTCCGATCCGGAACCCGCTTCATGCTCCAGCTTGAGTTCCGGCAGGAAGAGTGTTACTACGTCCGCTCGCGAGCCGACACCGTAGGCGGGGTCCGCACCACGCCGTGGGATCACACGCTGAGCATCGACAACTGCCAGCATGCACTCTTCGCGTTGATCAAGGCGCGGCGGATGATAATGTAGTGCGATAGGCAAGCGGAACAGGCTCCTCTTTCGGATGGAGTGTCTCGGCATCCGTGCCTCCTGATGAAGCCGCCTGTCCCCTTTTCCTGTGTGGTGGATGGAGACGTCTATGTCGGACCTGCAGTTCTCGACGATCATCGGTATGGAGATTCATGTCCAACTGGCCACGCGAACCAAGATGTTCTGCGCGACGCCGGTCGACTTCGGCGCCGAGCCGAACTCGCGGAGCTGCCCCGTCTGCATCGGAATGCCGGGCGTCCTGCCGGTGATGAACAAGAAGGCCTATGAATACTCGGTCATGACGGCCATCGCCCTCAACTGCCAGATCGCCCGCTTTACCAAGTGGGATCGCAAGAGCTACTACTACCCCGACCTGCCCAAGAACTATCAGATCAGCCAGTACGACCTGCCGCTGAGCCACGACGGCTACATCGACCTGCCGATGTCCGACGGCTCGGTCAAGCGGGTGGGCATCATCCGGGCCCATCTGGAAGAGGATGCCGGCAAGAACGTCCATGAGTTCCCCGGCTGCACCGGCGTCGACCTGAACCGCACCGGCACGCCCCTGCTGGAAATTGTCAGTCAGCCCGACATGACCAGCGTCGAAGAGGCCGGCACCTACGCACGCCAGATGCAGCGGCTCGTACAGTACCTGGGCGTCAGCGAAGCCAACATGCAGAAGGGGCAGATGCGGTTTGAACCGAACATCAACCTGAAGGTCAAAGGTGACGGCATCGAGTTCGCCACCCCCATCTATGAGGTCAAGAACCTCAACAGCTTCCGCGCCCTCGAACGGGCGATCGCCTGGGTCATCGAATACCAGAAACAGCAGGTGATGCTGGCCCTGAGCCGCGGGCAGGAGTACTCGCTCAAGACGCTGGGCAAGCAGAACTGGGGATGGCGCGACGACGCCGGCATCGGTGAGTTCCAACGCGGGAAGGAAGAGGCCCACGACTATCGCTACTTCCCCGATCCCGACCTGGTTCCGGTCGAAATCGACGACGCCTGGCTTGAATCGCTCCGCAGCCGCGTCCCCGAGCTGCCGCTCCAGCGTCGAACCAGACTGTGCGAACAGATCGGCCTTTCGGTCGGCGACGCCGAAACCATCGTGGCCGATCGTGCGAGTGCCGATCTGTTCGAGGGGGCTCTGGCCGCCGGTGCCGACGGCAAGACCCTCGGCAAGCACTTCATCAGTTTCTGGGCCCGCTACGCCAACGACCGCAGCGTCACCATCGCCGCCCTCGGGGTCGATGCCCCCCGCCTGGCCGAGCTGACCCGCCTCGTTGCCGACGGCACGATCAGCGCCACGGCCGCCCAACAGGTGGCCGAGAAGATGCTGATCTCCGCCGACGCCCCTCGAGCCATCGCCCAGCGCGACGGGCTGATCCAGGCCACGGGGGCCGACGAACATCAGGCGTGGGTCGATCAGGCCTTCGCCGAGAATCAGCAGGCGGTCCAGGACGCCATCGGCAACCCTAAGAAGCAGAAGGCTGCCTTGGGCTTCCTCACCGGACAGGTCATGAAGATATCCAAGGGTAAGGCCAACCCCAAGATCACCAACGAACTCATTCAGCGCAAACTCGCCGGAGGAACACCCACGACTTGATCTCCAACGCACCGATGGTCCTTAAGACCTCCGCTCAGCGGCCGAGTCCCAGAAGGAAAGTGCCGACGCCTCTATCGTTTATGGTGGGAGCTGCTATTATTGGTCGCAGACTTGCCCCGCTATGAGGTTCGGTCCTAGAATGACGATAGAGATTGCGGAACCTTGCATGTCCTTGTGAGCGGTGATTCGATCGCATCTCAAGACGGGACAGAGGGCGCCGCGGAGCGTCAAGTCTATCTTCTTTGAAGGGGTGCAGTTATGCATCGCACACAGCGGAGAGATCATGCGGCACATCGACGGTATCAGGGGTTCACATTGATAGAACTGCTGGTAGTGGTGGCGATTATCGCCCTGCTGATCTCGATCCTCTTGCCCTCTTTGGGCAAGGCCCGAGAGCAGGCCCGAGCCGCCCTCTGCAACAGCCGTCTGTCGCAACTCACCAAAGCCATGCTCATCTACGCCGATGACTACAACGAGACGCTGCCATTCATCCTGAAGGGCTGTGGGAGCGACCCCAACTGGCATGACAAGCCCAATGACAACAGTGGTGCCAACCGTAGGAAGGAAACATGGCTGGCCGACGGCAATACGATGCAGTGGATCTACGAGAAGGAAGAGACCCGCTGGTACGAGACCGGACTCCCTAAGGTTCTCCACAGTGGGACGCTCTTCAGCTATGCCCGCTTCCCTGGCCTGTACCTTTGCCCGGAATTCGAAAAGGAAACCAACGGACTGAAAGACCAGAATGTTTTCAACTACACGAGGAACATTCTGGGACGCAAGGCAATTGTCGGCTACAACCCCACACAGGACATTGCCCTGTACGACAACATCCTGAAGATGAGTAGCGTCTTCAGTAGTTCCAGCTTGCCGCTGTTGTTCGACGAGTCCTGGAGTTGCTACGTGGGTATGGCCGTGGACAAGAACTGGGTCTGGGGCGGACACGATCCGATGCTCGATCTCTGGAACAGTTGCCTCGGACAATACCACGGTGCGGCGATCCGAGGCTGGGCATGGTACGATGATGATCCTGCCGCGGCCTCCTATACAAACAACGTGATGCCGAACGTGCCCCTCAAGTCGGCCTCGGTGTCCTACTATGACGGACACGTCAACGTGGTTCGCGATCCGGTTCCCAACGTCACCCATACCTCCGGTGGGCGTCCCCCAACCGCTCTCGGTTTGCTCGGCGGCTCCCTACCCTATGATCCAACCTACGGTGACTGGATCGAGAACATGCTCTATGCCCAACAGGGCAAGACGCTCAGACAATGGGCGGGAATGGCGGGATTCTAGCGACCCATCAAACCAGTCGTTTTCCGAGACGAGGGCAGATACTCTGACCGGGGGACTGTGTATTGGTATGTTGCGTGTTGTTAATAGGCATATACAACTCCTAAGGTAATTCAATACTGTTTTATATGATTTTCCTGAACGGACGATGATATGGGTGGTGCCCCGGTGGTGCGGAGCAACGAAATCCATCGTTTGGGTCATTATTCTGCTTGACAGGTTCAAGTTTCAGGAGACAATGTCAAGCCCTACTGGATCTAGGTGTACTGGCATGGAGGCCAAGAAAGAGATGTCTCTCACCGTGCAGAAAGCTATTCTCACCGTCCTGCTCATCGTTGGTTGCCTGACCTGTCTGTGGATGGTCCTGCCCGCAGCGCGTCTGTAACCACACGGTTCGCGTCGATCGGATGCCGGCTCCCTGGCGTGCCCGAAGGCGCCATGGGTCGGATGCGGTACGCCCTCGCCCCCTCTCGCTGAATGCCCGCTCTCGACTTGCCCGACAGCGGTTTCCGCAGTATCACTCCCCCAATGTGATCTTCGATCAATCGGCAAGGGTCTGAAGATCGCGTGGCACAAAGGACAAGCACCATGCGTCGATACAGCCCATCCGTCTGCCTGGTTCTCACGATACTCGGCACGTTGAACGCCCCGTCAGCAACCGCCGACGCTTCCGCCGCCGACCCGAAGATCATCCCGATCGACGACGCGTCGATCCTGCTCTCGCCCTACGTCTGGAAGTGCACCGGAACGGGCGCCGCCGCTCGCGCCGAGGCCACCATGCCCGGCGCCTATATCAAGGCCATCTTCCAGGGCAGCAGCACCGTCGGCCTCTCGATCGACGGAACGGCCAACCGCGGTTGCCCCGCCTCGTCGATGCCGGTGGTCGAATGGTCCGTTGACGAGGGTCCCTTCAGCAACGTCCAACTGGCCAACACGACCGGAGTCTACACCCTCCCGTTGGCCGGCAAACTCGCCCCCGACAAACCCCATCGGCTCGAAATCTACTTTCGAGCCGCCGATCTGGCGCAGAAACGCTGGCGGTCCTCCACGGCCCATTTGCGTGTGGCCGGACTCGCCCTCGATGCAGGCGGCTCGCTGTCTCCCTGCCCCGTTCGACCCGGCAGGGCCATCGGTTTCGGAGATTCGATCACAGAGGGCGTCGGCGTCGACGGCTTGTTCACTTCGTGGCAGTCCCTTGGCGTGAACAACGCGCGGGCGACGTGGCTTCCCATCGTCAGCGCCGCCCTGAACTGTGAGTATGGCCAACTGGGCTCCGGCGGCCAGGGAATGGTCCGCCCCATCGAGATGCCGCCCCTGCCGCAGACGTGGGATCACTACGATGCCACTACCTCGCGCCTGATGGGAGACCTCCTGCTGCCCGAACCCAACTTCGTCTTCTGTGCCATGGGCACGAATGACTTCGACAAGGACATCACCCAGGACTACACCGGCTGGCTGGCGGCCGTTCGCAAGGCCTGCCCCCACACCCGCATTTTCTGCATCGTGCCGCCGCTGGGCTTTCACAAGGACGAGGTTCGATCGGCCGTCACGGCTCGCAACCAGGCCGGCGACGCACGGGTTCACCTGATCGACACCTCGCCGCTGAAGGCCGCCTTCCGCGCCGGGGCCGGCGCCACCCAGTTGGCCTTCGACGGTGTTCACCCTTCTACATACGGCAACGCGATGCTCGCCGCCCTGATCGCCGCCGAAGCCCAGAAAGCCGCCGCCAAAGCGGAGTAACGCTCGGTCAGACGTCAACGGTCGCCCCGCCAATTCACCCGAGCCAGACCGTCCTTGGTCCGGTCATTCCGAGCCGGAGCGGTTCGGAGGGACGAAGACACCTCGCGTCCCGTTCACGTACAACGGCAACACCGTGGAGGTCTCAAGGAAAGAGCTGGAACTCCCAGATCGTCGGCGTGTCCGACGCCTCGGTGATGTTCAGCCGGACGTATCGCGCCGTGACGGGATCCACCTTCAGACGGAGCGTACCGAGCTTGCCACCCTGATGGAACGTCCGCCATTGCTCGCCGTCTTTGTATTGCAGCTCATACTTCTTCACGCGATTGAAGTGCCCTTCGAGAACCAGCACCCGGCTGAACGTCATCGGCCCTCCCAAATCGACCTCCAGCCAGCCGTTTCGAGCCTCTTTGCCTGCCCCCCAGCGGGTGCCGCGCCGGGCATCCACCGCCTTGCCGGCCTCGAAGCCGCTCTCGGGCCAGGTCGTCGAGGCCTTGGCCGGCTTTGCCGTCGTCAGCGAGATCGGCAGCGACTTGTTCTCGCGGATCATGGTTCCGACGGCTCGGAGCGTCTGCACGTCGATCTCGCGCAGCCGACCGGTCCGATCGGGCCCGACATCCAATGAGTAGATGTTTTCGTACCGCACCGCGCCGCAATACAGGTCGTAGATCTCCTCCGGAAACATACAGGTCTTGTCGAACGTCGGATTCGTGTAGAACCACCGCTCGCCCCCCAAAATCGGCATGGTGAACTCGGCCACCAGGTACTTGCCGCCGCCACCACCGCCGTGGTGGACATAGGGTCCGCCGGCGTCGGCCTGGTTCACCGGCCCCGGCCAGCCCAGTTCGCCCGCCCGCAGATCGCCCGCGGACTGGCCGTGATTGAACCCCACGAAGCAGCCCGGCTGGAACGACTTGACCCAGGCAGCCGTCTCGGTGTGGTCCAGGCCGCCGTCGGTCTGGGCGTGGTCCATCCAGAAGAACTCGATCGGTCCGTACTGCGTGCAGAGTTCCCTGAGCTGCGCCTTCTTCAGCTCTGGGTTCTTCATGCCCGCCCAGGTCCAGTCGCCCTCGGAGAAATACAGCGCCAGCTTGATGCCGTACTTGTCGCACGACTTGCGCAGCGAGGCCAGAACGTCCTTGCCGAGCGGGCTCCGCGTGACCTTCCAGTTTGTCGTCTGCGTATCCCAGAGGCAGAAGCCGTCGTGGTGCTTGGTCAGAAACAGGATGTACCCCATGCCCGCCTCTTTGGCCACCGCCGCCCACTGGTCGGTATCCACCCCCGTCGGCTTGAAGAACGAAACGTCCTTGACGCCCCGGGTCCACTCCTGGTCTGAGAAGGTGCTGAATGACCAGCAGATGAACATGCCGAACTTCAGATTCGACAACTCGCGGGCCCGCCGTTTGAGGTCCTCACCTTGGGCCGCGCAGAACTGATCGAGCCGGGGCCCCACCGACGAGGCATCGATCGGCTTGAAGCCGAGTTTCAGCGCAGGCGACTCGGGCTTGAGCCGGAAATCACCGTTGTTGGGGTCCACAAACAGCGGGTCGGCGATCACGCTGTCGGCGTCGTTGCCACGCTTGCGCCAGTCTGCCAGCGAAGCCTTGCCGAATTCGATCGGTTTGCCGTCGGTTCGCCAGTACAGATTGTGATTCATCTTGAACTTGTCGTTCGTCCAGTTCTCGTTCAGGAGAGGGCCCTGGTCCCAGTACACGATGTTGCGCTCGAACGTGAAGGAGATGTGGTCTTCCTGCCGGGTCCGCTGGAGCTGGTGCAGTTTCGAGAATGCGAAGATGTTGTTCCGCACGATGTTCTCGCGCCCGTAGTGCTGATGGAAGCCGCCGGTCTTCGTGCGATAGACGATGTTGTTCTCGATGACCATCTCGCTGGTGCCTTCGTCCGGATAGATGCCCCAGCCTCCGTAGCTGAACGCGTAGACATCGTGGATGCGGTTGTATCGCAACGTCGTGCCAGGCGAGACGCCCAGCGTGTAGATGCCCCCCATGTCGCTCAGAACACCCTTGCCCAGATCGTGAATATGGTTGTATTCGACGGCATTGTGGTTGGCCGAACTGGCAGCGTAGCCCCACGACCACCCCACCGAGATGCCCGTGTAGTAAAAGTCGTGGACGTGGTTGTGCACGATCTGGTTGTAGCTGCTCTGACCGACCCAGATGCCGACGGCCGCCAGATGAATCTGTCCGCCCGGACCGATCTCGCAGTCGCTGACGGTGTTGTGGTGCGTGCCGTGGTTCAGCTTGACGCCACCGGCCCCCAGGTCTCGAAGGACGCTGCCGACGATCCGGTTGTTCGACGAGCCGTCGATCAGCTCGATCGCGTAGCCATCGCAATTCTCAACGGTACAGCCCCGAAGGCTGCAATTCCGGGCGCCCTGCCAGAGCAGAAGCCCCGGCACCAGATGATCCGCCTGGGCGTCGCCGGCGGCATCGGCCGGACGGAAGTACTGCGTATGCCTGAAGGTCAGTCCGGCAAAGTGCAGGTCGTGAACCTGCTGCCCCTCGGCGTTCTTGCCGGCCAGATGCATCAGCCCGGCGATGCGCGGGGCCGCGATCTCCGTCGCCTCGATGCTCTCACCGGGCAAAGGGGCATAGTAGAGCACGCCCGACTCACGGTTGAGGTACCACAACCCCGGCTCGTTCAGCGCATCGAAGACGTTCTCGACGTAATACCGCCCCGGCTTGGGTCCGAAATCCTCCGACATCTTGAAGACGCTCTTCTTGGCGAACTTCACCAGTTTGTTCGGCTCGTCGACCGCTGCGATCGGCATTCGCGATTCCGTCCAGAGGTGCAAGGCCACCACCTCGACGTCCTTGAGGTGCTCCCAGGCCTTGATCTCGCCGGGTGCGAAAGTGGCCTCCGTCTGCCCTTGCGACCAGGGGGCGTCGGGCTTGACGCCCGGCAGGCCGGTGAAACGATAGTAGCCCTGCTTGGGCAGCCGGGTCCGCGATCGCCGCTGCCCGTTGACGTACAGCGACGTGAAGTTCCACTCGCCCGCTTTCACCTCGGGGATGTCCACGGCCCACGCGCGACAGGACCCGACGGCGCTCTCTCGCCAGCCGCGCAGGACCCGACCGCCGCTGATCACCGGCCTCTGGCCGGGCACGGCGGCATAGGTGATCGGATACGATTCGGTGCCCGAATCCTCGGGGGTGAAGACGAGGGGTTCGTTCAGGAAGTACATGCCTTCGTGAACCCGCACGACGATCGGCTGTTTGATGCCGTCGGTCTTTCGGAGCTTTCGAAGGGCATCGCGGGCCCCGGTGATGCTGGCCAGTGGGCCGTCGCTGCTGTCGGCGTTCGGCGCCGGCAATCGTCCCGACCACGTGTCGCGTCCGTTGGGCGCGACGTGCAGCTCGAGAGCCGCCGCCGCGAAAAGGCGATCGGTCCAGACCATCGCACCAAGGGCGACGCACAGAATCGCAATCCACCTGCCATGCAACTGTCGGAAACTGGGGGTGTTCATGTGGCATGCCTCCGAAGGGTCAAACGCCCATTACGTACCGCATTGCCCACCCGCAGGCAAGGCGCCGGGAGGAGGGGATGAGGTATCGGGCACAGAGTGCAGGGAGTGAGATGTTGTGGCAGTTCCGGTCTTCTTGCGACGAGTCAAGAATTGATCCCCTGCTTGCGCGCTACCTTGAACCGCCGGGGCGGCGGACGGAGCGCAAGGGGTCCGTGGGGGCAGGTTTGGAGGCATCGGCACCCCCGACCTCGGACGGTGCACCGTTGTTGCCGGCCGACGGGTGTGCAGAGACCGTGCCCGCCCGATGATCGGCACCGTCCCAGCAGTAGGTGCAGAGCTTCTCCTTGGGCAGTCCGATCGCATCCACCAGCCGATCGAGCCGCTGATATCGGAGGCTCGTCAATCCCATCTGCTTCCCGATGTAGTCGACCATGGCACAGTACTTATCGCTCCGGCAGTCGACGTAGTCACCCAGGTGCGGCTCGCCGCCGCCTTCCAGGTGTTGAATCGCGCGCCGGGCGGCCAGGTCGAGTTCCGACTTCGATCGTGAGAAGTTGATGAACGGGCAGCCATAGACCAGCGGCGGACAGGCGGGCCGCATGTGAATCTCCCTGGCCCCGCAGTCATACACTCGACGCATCGTGTCGCGCAGTTGAGTGCCGCGAACGATCGAGTCTTCGCAGAAGAGCAGCCGCTTGCCGTCGATCAACTCACGAATCGGAATCAGCTTCATGCCGGCCACCAGATCGCGCGTGGCCTGGTCCTGCGGCATGAAACTCCGTGGCCAGGTCGGCGTGTACTTCACAAACGGCCGGCCGTAGGGAACTTTGGCCTGGTTCGAGTAGCCGATGGCGTGGCCAGTGCCGGAGTCGGGAATACCGGCCACGAGGTCGACCTCCACATTATCGTCCCGGGCGAGCGCTGCCCCGCACCGATAGCGAACCGCCTCGACGTTGATCCCCTCATAGCTGGAGGCGGGGTAGCCGTAGTAGACCCACAGAAAGGAGCAGATCTGCATCCGGTCCTCGGGGGCCTTGAGCTGCTCGACGCCATCGGGGGTCAACCGGACAATCTCGCCCGGTCCGAGATTCCTCGTAACCTGGTAGCCCAGGTTGGGCAGGGCACACGTCTCGAACGTGACGGCATAGGCGCCGGGCTTCTGACCGATCGCCAGCGGTGTCCGGCCGTACTTGTCGCGGGCCGCATAGATGCCCTTTGAGGTCAGCAACAACATGGTGCACGAGCCGTCGATCACCTCTTGTGCATTCCGGATGCCGTACTCAAACCGCTCTTCATCGTTGATCAGGGTGGCCACGAGTTCGGTTGGATTGACCTCGCCGCCGCTCATCTCCGAGAGATGTGCCCTGCGATAGTCAAACACCTTCGTCACGAGGTCTTCGGAGTTGCGGATGAGGCCGACGGTGGCGATGGCATAGACACCGAGGTGGCTGCCGATGATCAACGGCTGATCCTCGGTGTCACTGATGACGCCGATGCCCCACTTGCCACGCATCCCCTTGATGTCCGTCTGGAACTTCGATCGGAACTGGGAGGTGGTGATGTCGTGAATGATGCGGTCGAAGCCGGTCTCGTTGGCAATAGCCAGCCCCCCGCGTTTGGTCCCGAGGTGGGAATGATAGTCGGTGCCGTAGAAGACGTCCTGCACGCAATCGCTTGTGGACACCGATCCGAACAGGCCACCCATAGAAATGCCCTCCGCACGGAAGGAACGATCCGTCTCGGCGGTCAAAGCTACCAAACGGTACGAAACGCCCGCTATGGCAGGAGGATATTGAGACCCGTCCGGCGGGTCAAGGAAAGATGGAGGACATGTATCCGCCTTTGCGGGGGTATTGGGGGGGTATTGGGGTCAACTCTTGACACATGACATCGCTGCCTGCCATCTCGCCGCGAGGCTGATAGCGGGGGCATCTTCTTCCTTCGCGCACTGGAGGTCTGATCTCGACGCCTGACACGCCGACGAACCTATCGCCGCCCTCGTCATCCCTCAATGCCGCCTCGACCTTGCTCGACCCCAATCCTGGGAGGGCCTTCTCACAGCCACGTGCCCACCGTCCCACAGGCCGGGAAACGCTCGGGGGTGCCCCTCCCGTTCTGTTCGTGGGCGGAGATCGTTTCGAAACAGCGACGAGGCGGGCGAACTCGGAAGAAGGTAATACAACTGAGTAGGCGCAACGGGGCACGTGGTGCCCTATAATAGCTGCAATACCCCGACCAGGAGGTCGGGAGTCATGTCGGAAGTCTCTCGCGAGCCGGCACGGGAGAACACAGCCTGACGGACGATCGGATGCCAACGCGACCGGGACGGTACGGAAACCAGTGCCGACCTCGAAGACGTGATCCGGAATGACCCATCGGCGGATGACAAGTCCGCCGTCCCTCAAGGGGATGCCGTATGAACAGCTCAGACAACAAGCCCAAACGGGTCGAAGAGGAGCTTGCATTCAAGCACGTCATCCTGCAAACCCAACAGGAAGCCTCTATCGATGGCATCCTCGTGGTCGATGACGCCGGCGAACTCGTCTCGTTCAACACGCGATTCATTGACATGTGGGGCATCCCGCCTGAGGTGGCCGAGTCCCGCTCCGATAGCCGCGCTCTGAATTCCGTGCTCGGCATGTTGAGCGATCCCGAAGGCTTCCTCAAGAAGGTTCATGACCTCTACGAGCGCAAGGGCGAAAAGAGCAGGGACGAGATCTCTCTGAAGGATGGTCGGGTATTCGACCGCTACTCCGCACCGTTGACCATGCCGGATGGCCGGTACCTGGGCCGGGTCTGGTTCTTCCGCGACATCACCGATCGCAAGCGAGCGGAGGAACGGCTCAAGAGGATCAACGTTTGTCTTCTGGAACTCGGAACGGACTTCGATGCCAATATCGCGAGGCTGACGGCGTTGTGCGGCGAACTGCTCGGCGCGACGTGCGCCCTGTACAATCGTCTCGACAGCGGGATGCTCTGCTCGATCGGACAGTGGAACACTCCAACCGGCTACATCTCCTGTGACAAGCCCGACGGACACATCTGCTACGACGTCATCCGGCACGGGAATGATCAGCCGCGGGTCGTCACCCATCTGGCTCAAACCCCTTATGCCACCACGGATCGGAACGTGAACCTGTACGGACTGAAGACCTATCTGGGCCAGGTGGTCCGTCGCGCCGGCAAGCCGATCGGCTCCTTGTGCGTCGTGTTTCAGGAAGACCGGGAGCCCACCAGCGACGACAAGCACATCCTCAGCATCATCGCCTCGTCCCTCAGCCGTGAGGAAGACCGCAAACAGGCGGAGGATTCCGTCAGGGACAGCAAGGCCAACCTCGTGGCATTGCTGAATGCCACCACGCAGTCGGTGTTCCTCCTGGACTGCCAGGGCATGGTGCTGGCCGCCAACGAAATTGCCGCGCGACGATACGGCCTCCAACTGGAAGAACTGCTGGGCAGGTGTGTCTACGATCACACTCCGTCCGAACTCGTCGAGCCGAGGCAGTTCTATGTCGCCCAGGTCGTCGCCACCGGTCAGCCGCTGCGATTCCAGGACCAGCAGTCCGGCCGATGGATGAAGCACAGCCTGATGCCCGTCAAAGACGAACACGGAGACGTAATCCGCATCGCCGTCTTTGCGGAGGACGTCACCGAACGCAAGCGGGCGGTGGATGCGATGCGGGCGTCGGAAAAGACCTATCGTTCTCTGTTCGATCACATGCTGAACGGCGTAGCGTATTGCAGGATGGTGTTCAACAAAGACGGTCCGAACGACTACACGTACCTGAAGGTCAACGGCGCGTTTGAATCACTGACGGGGTGGAAGAATGTCGTTGGAAAAACCGCATCGGAAGCACTTCCCGGCATACAGACAACGGATGCGGACCTGCTTGAGATCTACGGCAGGGTGGCTCTGACCGGCAAGCCCGAGAAGTTCGAAAAGTACATCGAAGCCGCCAAGATGTGGTTTTCGATCTCGGTGTACAGCCCGGAGAAGGAGTACTTTGTGGCGGTGTTTGACGTCATCACCGAGCGCAAGCGGGCCGAGGAGGCGTTAAGAAAGAGCGAAGAACAGCACCGAACCATCCTGCAGACGGCCATGGACGGATACTGGATGGTGGACCTGCAGGGCCGTCTGGTGGAAGTCAATGAGGCCTACTGTCGAATGAGCGGCTATACGGAACAGGAACTGCTCACCATGAGCATTTCGGACCTGGAAGCCGTCGAGACACCCGCCGACACGGCCACCCGCATTCAGAGATTCATGACCCACGGCGGGGATCGATTTGAGACCCGTCACCGCCGCAAGGACGGAAGCACCTTTGACGTCGAGATCAGCATCCAATACAAGCCCATGGATGGGGGGCGAATGGTCGCTTTCATGAGAGACATCACTCGGCGCAAGCGGTCCGAAGAGGCGCTGCGAGCGAGCGAGGAGAAATACCGGACGCTGTTCGAGAGCGCCGGCGACGCCATATTCATTCACGACATGGAGGCACGAATCCTGGCAGTAAACGCAGCCGCCTGCGAGCAGTATGGCTACACGGAATCGGAACTGCTGTCCATGACCGTCGGCATGATGGACACCCCGGAGCAGGCTGCTCATGTGCCGGAACGAATCTCGCGGCTGATGGAACAGGGAAGCCTGCAGTTCGAGACCGAGCATCGGCACAAAGACGGAAGCCCGATCTCGGTGGATGTCAATTCGAAGAGGATCATCTGGAACGGTCAACCGGCAATGATGAGCATCTGTCGGAACGTCACCGGCCGCAAACAGGCGAAGGGGGGACAATGAGGGAACAGTCTATCCCCCAGGCACAACGAAACATCGCATCCAGCCTGTGTGATATGATGTCGGCATGATGGAGCCCTCATCGCCCGATCCGAAGAACCCCCAATCGCAGGGACATCCGCCGCGTCGCCGCCCGCGCTATGCGGGCACGCACCCCCGGCAGTTCGAGCACCGCTACAAGGAGTTGAATCCACAGGCCTATCCCAACATGCACGAGCACGTTCGCGAACGAGGCAACACGCCCGCCGGCACGCATGTGCCCATCCTCCTGAAGGAGGTGATCGAGGCACTCAACCCGGCTCCCGGCGACGTGGTAGCCGACTGCACGATTGGCTTCGGCGGACATGCGGCCGAGCTGATGCGGCGGATCGGCCCGACCGGTCGGCTGATCGGGTTCGACGTCGATGCCGTGGAACTCGAACGCACGCGGCAGCGGTTGGAGGGCCTCGGCGTGCCGCTGCAACTCCATCACGGAAATTTCGCAGGCCTCGGGCGAGGACTCTCCGCCGAAGGACTCGACGGCTACGACATCATCCTGGCCGATCTGGGTGTCTCGAGCATGCAGATCGACAATCCGGCACGAGGCTTCAGCTACAAGCACAACGGACCGCTCGACATGCGAATGGATCCGCGTCGGAAGCGAACGGCCGCCGACCTGCTGGCGACCCTGTCCGAAGAGGATCTCTCGGCCGCACTGCAGGATCTGGCCGACGAGCCGGATCACGCCCTGATCGCCCGGGCCATCGTCGAGCGGCGTTCGTCCGAACCGATCGCACGCACCGACGACCTCGTCAGGTTGATCGTCGAGGTCAAGGGGCCGCCCCGAAGCGGTCGGCGGGATCAAGCCTCCTCGGGCGGGAAAGGGCTTCACCCTGCCGCCCTGACCTTCCAGGCATTGCGGATGCTGGTTAACGACGAGCTGTCGAGCCTGGCGCAATTGCTCCGAACGGCCCCCTACTGTCTTCGCCCCGGAGGTCGGATCGGCATCATCAGCTTCCACAGCGGTGAAGATCGCATGGTCAAGAAGGGCTTCCGCGACGGGCTGGCGGCGGGGGTCTATTGCGACATCGCCCCGGAGGTCGTTCGTCCGGGCCCGCAAGAGCGACGCGACAACCCGCGATCGACCTCGGCGAAGTTTCGCTGGGCACGCCGGTCGGCCATGGGCCCCGATTGACGACGATCCGGACATACACACCTCAGACAGAATTCGCTGAAGCTGTGGCACAAGACTCTAACCATCCCCCTTTCCTCGTGTCTGAAGTGCAAGGAGACCCGCGGCGACGAAACAAGGTCGGATCGCCCGGCGGGTCTGTCTGCATCCACGGTGAGCAACCGGATACGCCGCACGATTCTGCCTCCAGGAGGTTGTGAGATGACCACCCTGTTCTCGCGAACGCCTCTGAGGCCCGAAGAACGTCTCTCCCCGAGTGATTATCTTGCTTACGAACGGTGGGAGGATCGCCGTCCACAAGGCCGCCCTCTCGTCGATGTGGAATGGAAAGCCATGCCGAAACCCTCTTCCCACTTCAGTGCCCTGAGGGCCTGTATTCTGATGGCCGTCGTCATCGCCCTGTTGGCGCTCCTGGCGCGCTGACACCCGGCGTACGGGCGCGGAACCGGCGATGGGCTGAAGAGGGACCCATAGGCGACCCAGAGTCCTCGATGTGACTTCCGGAAGTGAGCCGGTCTGGCCTACCACCGCTTCGGCATTTCGAAGGCCGGGGGTTCGCCCAGAACGGCCATGGGGCCATCGGGCTTCTCATACGCCCTGCGTTTTCCCAACTGGTAACCACAGGCGCCCCCTTCACGTGCCGATAAGCCCCTTATGAGAGGGAAAGCCTCAATCGGCAAGCCCCCATTCTCAGGAGGGGCCCCCCTCCCCGGAGCTGTACCATGGGTGTACCATTCTGCGCCTGGGAAAACGGCCGTACGAAGGCCCCTGTGGGTCTGATACTGCTTTCATTGGCATTCCTTTCGACCGTACAGACACCCGGATGTGCCCCTGGAGACACGGCCGTCTTGTCGTCGATTATCGGACCTTTGACGGGTCCTCCCAGCGTCGAACCGAACACGCCCAGTGTCTCGGAACCCAATGAGGCCAACGCCGTCGATCCGTCCTCGCTTATCCCCTGCGACTCCAACTGCATCATCGTCGGACGTCCGGTGTCCTTTCGTGTGACCATGCAGCAGGGTGCGCGCGTCTTGTTTGACGCTCCCGTGCAGATCAGCGAATCGGACCCGTTGTCCTTTGACCAGGTGAATCCGGTGTACTATGCCATCGTTCCGGAGTATGAGTACCTGCCCGGACGGAGCAACACGAGCGTATACCTCTCCGTTCAGTTCCCCAGCCCGAACGAGGACCTGTCGAACCTCTACCTGAGCCTTAGAACCGGCAAGCAGTCGGACCACCGAAAGAAGGGCAACAACCCACTGGTCATCCTCAATACGACCGATCGAATCTCTATCACCATCAGCGAGATGGTGTTCCGTCACAACACGCACCTGACCAAAGTTTCGGTATTTGGCTATCCCTATGGTGGACGGGCTGCGGCACTGCGGATGATGCACTATGGAGAATTCGATTCGTCCTACTACCGGCTGCCCGGCGCTATCCTGTTCGAAGTGAGTCCGACCAACAAGACCCTCCAGGTTCCCGAGGCCCTGTTCGCCGATCGAGACGAGGAGTACTGGCTCGAAGAGGGCTCGGGCGACACACCGGGTATTTCGTGGCAAAACATTCCGAGCCCACCCTGGGACCCTCGCGGTGGTTTTCCTGCCATGCTGGTCAACGGCACGGACGTGCTGAGAGACGGCGAAGTCTGCGAGATCGGAGTTAGTGCGGTCGTCTGGACACTCAACGCCCCCCCGCGTTCCTAGGGGCTTGTCTGAGGATTGCAGGCCTGTTAAGATACGCGCGGATGGAGAAAGGCGCGATTTGTCGGGCGAAAGTCGACAAGTCGTCAAATCGTTGCCTAGAATTGTATGTACAACTCTGTGTTGATCGTCACATAGCCGAGAGGGGGGAGTACACCTTTCGGCTGGATCGAACTGACCATGGCGGCATGTGGCCTTGGCCATCAACTGAAAGCCCCGAATGTCCGGCGGCGATCGCGCCGGCCTGGGGTTCCCTTTCTCGACGCACGCCGCGCCATGACGCTGATCGAGTTACTCACGGTCATGGCATGTATTGCCTTGTGCGTGTCCATTCTCGTTCCCTCGATCGGTGCGGCTCGCGGGCAGGCCCGGACGACGGTCTGTGCGGTCCGATTGGCGGAGTTGACGCGGGCGATGTTCCTGTATGCGCAGGAGAACGGTGACGTGCCGCCGTTCATTGGTCGAGGCTGGGAAAACCTTGATTCTTTGGACGATCAGATTTGGCCGACGGGGTCCGGGCTGACACTCGGCCAGCTCAAGCGGCTTGAGACCTGGTGTCTCAATCAGCCCGATTGCACCTGGTCCACCCCACAGGAAGACTGGCCTGCCGACGTGAGCGTCCGGAATGGAAGCCTTTTCCGATACACACGGTTTGAGAACCTCTACCGGTGCCCGGAGTTTGAGGCTGTCCCCTCCGACGCCAGGACGCAAGGTGCCTTCAACTACACCCGAACCGTGCTGGGGCGCAAGTGGTACGTACCCCAGATCGACGACGAGGCCAAGAGTTCGCCCAGTGCTTTCGGCACGGCCGGCCCGATCATGAAGATCAGCGAGGTCTATTCACCGGCCAAGATGTGGATGCTGATGGACGAATGGTGGCTCCGCCATTGTGCCGCCCCCGTTGAAGAGTCTCTGATGGGGGGCAGTGGCATGATCACGGGCGGTTGGATGGGAACCGACTGCATGAACTTCTATCTGGGCGACGAACTGGGTCGTTACCACGGAGCCCCGGTGAAGGGATTGAGTTCGGTGGACCAGCCCTCAGCGGTCCGACGCGGTACCGTCAGCTTCTACGACGGGCATGTCGAACTCCTGCGCGATGTCCTGCCGGGTCGAAGCCTGGATTTCTCGAACGGGATGACCTCGGTGTACGGTCTTCTCGATTTTCTGGTCGATCACCTCTTCGCCCAGCGAGGCCTGACGATCGACGTCACCAAGGTCCCCGTGCCCAACCTCTGACACAACCTCTCAGCCTGCTCGGAGTTCCTCGAGCCGACGGCGCAGCACTTCCTGCTTGTCAGCCGGCATATCCGATTCGGCGAGGAGTTCCTGAACGCCATCGACGAAGAATTCCCGTGCGAAGGCCGTCTCATAGCACAGGTCGTCTTTCGGGCGGCGGTTCACCAACTGAATGAAGGCCTCGAACTCTCTGAAGTACGACCCGTAAATGTGGAAGGAATCGGCCACATGGATGTACTGCCCGGGCTCGACGCCCACACGAGTGGCCACCTGTCGTTGTAGCTCGGTGAAGGCATACATGTTCATGAATGCCGCCTTGAAGGCGTCGTTGCTTCGCATGTGTACCACGAGGTTCAGCTTGCCCTCCTCGACGCGGAACCACATCCGCTGCAGGCAAGCCGGATCGTGAATGCCTACGTCGTTCCATGTCTGCCAGGTGACCGCCTGAGCGCGGCGCGTGTGGCCGGCTTCGCGAAGCTTGGCCACCACGGCGTCGATCTGATTGATGACGCCGACCCCGGGGACTTCATACGCGAAGAGTCTCTGGTGATAGGTGTACTGCCACTTGCCCTGTTCGGGTGCAATCCAGTGGTCATGCACGCCGTCCAACACCTCGAGGCGGTACTTCTCCAGATCGTTCAGGCCGCCCGGAAAGGCGCGGTGAATCCGTGGTTCGGCAAAGGGCTCCGTCACGTGGATAGCGCAGAGCACGTCGCGACTTTCCGGATCGTCCGGTTTGTCGTACTCGGTTCGGAACCGTGTTCCCTCGTACCAGCAACGAATGACCGCTTCCTGCCAGGCGAACGGCAGCAAGCGATCAACAATGTGTATCGACTTCATGAGACTCCCTCGTGGCCGGGCATCCCTATCCCGGACTCGAACGATCCTTCCGCGGGACGTCGTCGCTCAACAGGCTCACCATGTCCTGAGTGCCAATCGCCCGTGGAAGGTAGTATTGTTCTCCGTAGGTGAACCCGGCAGCCCCGCCCTCGACCCCCGCCGTACTGCGAATCCAATGCTGGAGCCGCTCGATCCGGTCGGGGCCGAACTGCGACTCGTAACAACCGACGGCCGCCAGTTTCCGGGCGAGCGTCGAGGTGATATCCACAACGAAGGAACTGACCCAATCCGCGGACGACAGCGATCGCGGAATACGCCGATACACCAGGTGACTGATCGTATGGGGAGGCGTATCCCCGAAGCGATCGTCCCACTTGGTCAGTCGCGAGTAAAACGCACTGGCCTCGGCCAGCAGTTCTCCCTGCCAATGGTCGGGCGAGGCCAACGGCGTTCGCCCCGCCATGGTCACGACAATCTTCGGACGATAGCGACGCAGGGCGGTGGCAAGCACATATCGATTGGCGGGACAATCCATCAGTTCGCGATTGGGCAGCGTGAGAATCTCCATTGCCGCCACACCCAGAACCTCCGCCGCCTTTGCAGCCTCGGCACGACGACGCGCCTCGGTGCCCTGGGGCGTCGGCTCGCCGGTGGTGGCATGCACCATGGCCACACGATAGCCCTGGTCGACCAGTCGGGCGATCGCTCCACCACAGAGAATCTCAAGGTCATCCGGATGGGGTGAGGTAAAGACCACATCCATGGGTTCTGTCGTCTCGGCCATGACGCCCCTCTGCAATCACGAATTCCGGGGGTATCTGAGAGCCCCCGATACCCCCGGGCGTTGCATCATAGGGATGTCGAGCCGGGTGGACAACCCCTTCAGAAAACGATCCACCCGATGGGCGGTCGGGATCGCTTCAGGAACGGAAACCCGCCTTGGCTTTTTCAGGCCGAGCCCTTGGTGACGCCTCTGACTCGGCGACCTCGCGGGTGAGTCAGCAACATGAGAGACGCCCCGATGATTCCGAACAGAGGGAAGCCCCAGCCGATGCAGGGATTGACCGGTGTCGCGGCAACAGTCACGTCGCCCACCTTCCGGTGGAACTGGGCCTCCGCGGTCACTGTTTGGGATTTGAATGCCGATATCGCGCCGGCCAAGTCCGTGGTGGGCACCATCTGGACCCACACGCCGTACGTCCCGGCAGCGGTCGGAGCAAGCAGGGCATCGAACGCGTTGTTTGTGAAGGGCTGCCCCGGATACACCAACAGCGCCGTACCAAGCATTCCCGTCACACCGACGGGCTCACCCACGGCGGCGCCGCTACTGTCGCGGAAACCGGCCACCACAAACCAGCTTGAACTTTCGAAGCCCGGTTGGGTCCACCAGAGCCCGCTGATCGCCCCCACCACGCTCCCGCCGGACGATACCGTCGTCGGCACGACACTCTTGCCCGTCAGCATGATGTCGGAGAGCGGAGCAACCGTGACATCCCCCACCTTTCGATGATACTGCTTGTCGGCCGTGGCTGTCTGGGCCTTGAAGGCCGCCTTTGCGCCGGCCAGGTCTGAGGACTGAACCATCTGGACCCACACAGCATAGGTCCCCGGCAGATTGGGACCGATGAGGCTGCCAAACCCATTGTTCGTGAATGTCTCCCCCAGATACACAGGCAACGTCACGGCTTCCATCCCGCCGATCGCAACAGGTTCTCCCAATGCCGATCCGGCATTGTCGCGAAGGCCCGCAACGGTGTACCAGACGGCTGTCTCAGAGCCCAGGTCGGTCCACCAGTTCCCGCCGATCGCCCCGGTGATCGTTCCGCCGGGAGCCACGGTCGGGGTCGTGACGGTCTTGGTGGTCAGCGAGATGTCCGAAGGCGGACAGACCATCACCTGCCCCACTTCGTGGTGGCCCGATGCAATCGACGGTGTTTCCGACTTGAAGGCCGCGATGGCGTCGCTGAGGCTGGTCGCCGCCACCATCAGAATCCACACCGAGTGCGCCCCGATATCATTCGGCGCCGTCAGGCCGCTGAATGCATTGCCCGCGAAGGACAGACCGGGGTCCAACGGCAGCACCACCCCCTGCATCCCAGCGACACCCACCGGTTCGCCGATTGCGGCACCGGCGACGTTCCGGAATCCTGCCACGACGTACCATGAGGCATCCAAGGCGTTGGGGTCGGTCCACCAATTCCCGCTGATCATTCCCGACACCGCTCCGCCCGGTGCCACATTCGACGGAGTGATAATCGGGGACGTCAGGTTGATGTTGGCCGGCGGACCCACCACCACGTCGCCGATCTTCTTGTGGTATTGCTTGTCGACCGTGGCATTGGATGCCGTGAAGATCCCAGGTGCATAGATGAACCGCGGCGCGGCCACCATCTGAACCCAAACCGAATAAGTCCCCGACGTGCTCGGCGCCGTCAGGGTATTGAACCCGTTCTTGGAGAACGGGCTGTCCGTGAACGAATTCCCCGGATACAGCGGCAGGGTTCCCCCCAGCCCGCTGACACCGATCGGCTCTCCGACCGCAACGCCATTGCTGTCCCGGAAGCCCACGACACCCCAGTAGACGGTGCTTTCGGCACCGGCTTCCGTCCACCAGCTTCCGCTGATCCAGCCGGAGATGATCGCATTGGGAGCAACGTGGTTGGGTGAAAGCGTCCCGCCGGTGAGCACGATGTCGGCCGGCTGATTGGGTGTATCGCTTTCGGTCATCAACAGTTGTTCGGCTGCCTGGGCAGACACCGCAGACGGAGTCGGCACGAACAACGCAGCAAGCAGAAGGCAGACGGCACAGAAGAGCGACCCGCCGTCGTATCGTGAAACAATACAAGAAGACTCAGAACGGCTGAACATGATTCGACTCCTTTGCGGCAATACGCCCGATGGAATGCCCGGTAGGTCTCGCGCCGTAGGACCACCGTTCTCAGGTTGCTACCCAAGGAAGGTGACTGTGAGTATATTATACACTTCGGAGAGCGCCCGTCGACCCCGAATCACTGTTCTCAATAACAAGGGGTTGGGGATAAAGCACAAGTCTCACTTGAGGCATTTCCCTCAGCGGGCATAGGATAGGGGTGTAGGAGTGGTCGCAACAATCAACGGAGTCTCCGGAAGCGGCACGATGGCAGTCATGACGGGTACTGAGATTCCGGCGGATGGAGTGTCCGCTCAGTGATGTGTTGTGGAAACCCAACTCCTTGAATCGACTAGATATGTCGGGTGGTAGAGAGGTCGTACATGGCGGTACGTCTGCTCGCGGGGTTTGCCTGGAAACTGCTGATAGCCTTTCAACCGATCGCCTCGGTGTCTAGTGGCGAGTTTTCACCTTTTGCCTACAGCCAGTGGCTGCAGATCGACCCCGGCCAGGCCGGCGACGTTGAGTACATCGTCATTCATCCCGTCGACCCCAACATCGTCGTTTGCACCAGTGACGCCAGCGGCGTCCATCTGACCTGTAACGGAGGACAGACCTGGGTGCTGGTAAACAAGGGACTTCAGGGCGGGGTCGTTCGCAACGGCACCCTGGCCTATCTTGGCGGCAGACCCCAGGATACACCGAGATGGGATCCTGTTGATCCCAACTGGATCTATGTCGGAGGTGGTTCAGACCTGTTTTCTGGAAAGCTGCGCCGAGGCACCCCCGGACGTATCGACTGGCAGTATCTGAACACGCTTCCTGAGGGAGGGGCGATCCGCGATCTGGTGTTTGACCCCGCTCCCGATCCCGCCGGCACGGGCCGAGCTCAGTTGTTCTACACCGTCACCCAGCACGGCTACGTGGCGTTCACGAGCGATGGCGGGCAGCACTTCTGCAAAATCACCCGGATTCCGGCATCTCTGAATGCGTCGAGGTACTCTTCGACGGGCCTGCCGGACCAGAAGTCGGCCTTCGACGGCTGGCAGAACCCACTGATGACCGTCTTCGCCGAATCCCCAAGGACCGGCCGGGTCATCGGGGTTCCTTGCCCCGGCCATCCTCTTGTCGCATGGGGGATGCACAACCAGCTCGATGCCAACGATCCCTTGTTCCGCAACACGCAGGACGCCAACTACGTCGTCAACTGGGAATGGGATGATCCATGCGACCCCAATACGGGTCTGCCGGATGTCAACATCACTCTGGCCAACGGTCTTATCGTTCAGAAACTCGGCACGGGAAACTACGTCGCCCTGTTGAGCTGTAACAACAGCTCCGGATGCACGGGTGGGGTGTACACTCGAGTGATAGAGGATTACGAGTGGCTGGCCGGCTGGCAACTTCGAGGTTCCACCTTCACCTCGTATCAGCGAGTCATTTCGGCCATGACGCTGAACCCCTTTGATCCCAATGTCTGCCTCGTGGGCACGCCTCGCGGAGATACGGGAGATCCTCGGGGCATCGTCCGATCGCGAAACATCCTGGACGCCAACCCCGGTCTGACGAGTTGGCAGTGTGCTACGAACATCAGCTCAATGACGCTGGGACATCATATCTTTCCAAGTGCGGGCCACACCTGGGCGATAGATATTCACAAACGAGACCCCAACATCATCTTCTTCTCCTGTGATTATGTGGAAACCCTCAAATCCACCAACGGCGGCACCTCCTGGCAGCAGGTCTATACCGATAGCCGCGGAACGGGACTCTGGCGTCACCGCGGACTCTGCGCCGTCCACAGCCAGTCCGTCATCTTCGCCCCCAGCGACCCCAATATCTTCTTCGTCGGGAGAAACGACGGATTCGGATGTTTTCGAACCAGGGATCAAGGCAGATCCTTCAAGAAATTCTTCTGCCTGGACTGGTATCAAGCCAATTGTGCTCCGGCGACTCTGACCTACAAGACCACGGGAGTGAACTACACGAAGCCGAGCCTGTGGTTTAGCCAAACACCCGATCCCAACTGGTGGGTGACCGGCATCGAGTCGAATATCATCTCCGGCGCGGTCCATCCCACCGATCCCAACCGGGCGTGGTTCGTCACGTTCGATGAGCCACTGATCCATTGCAGCCTGGTGCTCAAGACGACCGACTGCGGTGATCACCTGACCATCGTGTTGCCCCCGGACGGCAAGATGGCTGACATGAACCGTCCAAAAACTCAACACGCCTACTTCGAGATCGCCGCCGACCCCAACGCCGCCAAGCTCTTTCTCGCCGCCGGCAAAGAAGGGGTTCTGATGTCCACCGATGGCGGCGATACCTGGACCGTCAGTCTCAATCCGAACGATCCGAACCTGATGACGGATCCCAACACCTCCCACATCGTGACCATCGACGTGTGCGATGCCGACCCCAACGTCATCTACTGTGCTTCGGGCCGACGGACCATCGACGATCCGAGCCGTGGCTGCATCTATCGATCCGTCGACGGGGGACGCAACTGGTCCAAGGTCATGCCCTTTCCGAGCTTCATCCAGAAGATCGTTGCCCACCCGCTCAAGCCTTTGGTCGTCTATGTGGCACTCAATGATGCCGAGATGGCCGACCAGGACGGTGGCGTCTATGTATCGGGTGATGGAGGAAACGTCTGGCAGCGCCTCTTCCCGCAGGATCCCAATCACACCACGGCGTCCTGTGTCTCTGTGGCGTTGCACCCCAGAGACCCGAACGTCGTCTACTGCCTCGTCAACGAGCGGTATTCCAACCCGAAGAAAGTGCCCGGGGCAGGTGTGTACGTCAAACGAGGCGACGCGGACTGGCAGGACATCGACAGCCAAGCCGGTTCGGACGAGTATGCCCTTCGGGACCTCTCCACGAAGGGCTACTGCCTGTCCCTTCATCCGCGAACCGGCAGCCTTTATGTGGGCACCTCTGCCGGTGCCTTCTGGAGACCCCAGCCCCGTCGACTCACACTGAAAGTGTGGCCCGATGATGCCAACGATCCCAATTTCCCGGGTACCGATTGGGGTGTGATCGAACCCGAACCGAACCAAGCCGAATTCCCAGAAGGGACCGAGGTGAAGCTGACCGCCTCTCCGAATCGGTTGAAGAAGTTCGTGTGTTGGGGGGGAGACTTGCCGGCCAGCGTCGATCCCTACAGCGCAGAGATCATGGTGCCTATGGACACCGACAAAGTGATCTGGGCCTACTTCAAGGACCCCGTCGTTTGTGGTTCGGGTGTCGAGTTGCCCCTGGCTGGCGTAACGAGTCTCGGTGCCACGAGCCTTCTGGTGAGGCGAAACAGGTTCAGAATGCGTGCAAGATGCCGAGACATCCGTGCACAACGCACCCGATCGGAATAAGCATCACTCCGAGTAATCCGAGCACCTGACCAGCCGTGGCCAAACCCATGCCCGTATACACATCCGGGCTGACACGGATGTCCTGTTTGGCCGACGACGCCAGGATCAGACTTACGATGCTCATGATCAGCGGACAGGTCGTGACCCCCATCACTCCGCAAACGAGGGCCGCAATGGCCTTCGGGTGGACCCTCCGGACCATCGGTGGACAGTAGCCGTCGTCTGGTTCGTAGGGCGGAGGAGCCGTTGGCGGAGGAGGGGGAGGGATTGTCTCGGATCGAGGCCAAACCACCGGTACCGGACCTCCCGTCCTCGGGACCGGCGGCACGCGCAGCAACCCACCACAACCGGGGCACTGCACGTCCTGGCCGATATACCGGCTTTCGACCAGCATGTTCTGCCCGCATGTGCAGGCAATTTCAAAATCCACGGCCTATTCCCTTGCGGCACATCGTCCGAAATCAGTTGCCGCATCCGCAGGGACTTCCGGTGCCCGCCAGCGAGCCCAGCCAGTTCCCAACAATACCGATCAGGAGGGGTGTGCACCCTGTCATCATGGTAGAGGTGAGGATAATCGCACAGAGAACCAGACCCACGCGAAGACCTGTGAAGCCACGTTGAAGCATCTCAGTTTCTCCCCAAGAAAGAACGTCTGCATCCGGGCAAGGTGCGCGTCGGCGCACGGGAACACGTGTTTCCGAAACGGACCTGTCCCCCGCAACACTCGCGACGAACCGCCTGCCCCATACCCATTCCTGTTGAGAGTATACGTTCACCCGTGCCGTGCGGCAATGCGTTTCCTCGTGCTGAATCACGCATGACACGGCTGTATCATGAGGCCGACAAGGAGAGAAACCATGACTCGACACAGCCATCTCCTATGGGCAATCCTGGGCACAAGTCTGCTCTGCAGGCCGGCGGCCACGATCGGCCTCGGGTCCGAATCTCCACAGACTCGCCCCGTCGGCACCCCTGGCCGCCCCGTTCGAATCGTGAGCTTGAGCTTCGCCAACAAGCCGCTCGAGCGCATCGCCGCCGTGGTCGATCGAGAGGCCGCCCGAGACGTCGATCTGGTCACCTTGCCCGAAACATGGCGAGGCCAGCAGGCTGAACCCATCGACGGACCCGCGGTCAGGACGCTCCGCGACCTGGCTCAACGGCATCGCACCTACATTGTGTGTCCGATCTACCGCCAGCAAGGTGCCAAGCGGTTCAACTCCGGCATTCTGATCGATCGCGGCGGCAAGGTCGTTTGCGTGTACGACAAGGTCTACCCCTACTGGTCCGAGTTCGATCTGACCCCCAAGACCGAGGTGGGACAGGAGGCCCCCGTCTACCAGACCGACTTCGGCCGGGTGGGAATGGCCATCTGCTTCGATGCAAACTTCGCAGAGGTGTGGAAGCGCCTGGCCGACCAGGGCGCTGAACTGGTCATCTGGCCCAGCGCCTACTCGGCCGGCACGACACTTCAAGCCCATTCCCTGATGCACCATTTCTACATTGTCACCTCGACACTGTGCGGCGACTGCATCGTCTACGACATCACCGGCCGGGAGATTCACTACAGCAAGAATACCGACCTGAACATCGCCCGAATCACACTCGACCTCGACCGCGGTATCTACCATCAGAATTTCAACATCGGGCCGCGGGATCGGTTGCTCAAGGAGCATCCACAGGACGTCGTCCAGGACGAATGGATGGATCGCGAACAGTGGTTTGTACTGAAGGCCAAACGCCCCGGCATCAGCGCACGCCAGCTCGCTCGCCAATATGGCCTCGAGGAACTCCGAGACTACATCAACCGCAGTCGGAGCCAGATCGACAAGAAGCGAGGATGGAATTTCAGCCGGAAGGCAGAGCCCTGAAATGTGCATCGGGCCGGCATGCGCTCGACGTTGCCGGTGTCTGTTGAGAAACAGTAGGGCCGCGATGTCTCCCCACACCGCGGCCCATCGAGCTATTGAACAGCAACTCGCTGGCGGGGCCTGCCGCCAAACCCAAACGGGCCATTGATCAACAAGCCCCGCCGCCGAGCTGCTCGCAGCAGCTCTGACGCATTATGAAATTGTCTCGGACGTCTTTCCCCAGTCCGTCCGCTCCTAGGGAATATGCAAGGGGTGTGCCAGCGACCGAAGCGGGCATATTCGGAGCGAATTGTGAATGCAAGTCACTCATTAACAACGGTTTCAGATTGTCATCCGCCCCATGCAGCCGTGGGAGGCCTCCCCTGTTGGGCAACGCCACCCAGCTCTGGGTCGCACATGTGGGTAATTGTGCGCACTATGGGGTGAAATCGGCGACTCCTCCGCCGGTGCCAATAGGCCGGAGCCAACCGGCCATTGGGGAGGACTGCCGTTCGACGCGTTCGTCGAGACTCTATCTTGCGGACTTGGATCGACAGGGTTACCGTGGACGGCCATCTTGATGGCACCCCCGAGCGTTCGGGTCGCATACGGAGTCCATCATGCCGGAAGAAACGGCCATCATCGACGCCATCCTTGAACACCTGACCCAGGCGGGAGAGCCGCGGACCGCCAAGCAGGTCCGCACGGCATTGCCTAAGTCGCTGAAACGCACAGAAGAAGAACTGCATCGTCTGATGGCCGAGCTGTCGCAGCAGGGACGTCTGTTTGAGTGGCCCGCCAAAGGCAAGTCAGGACCGCGATATGGAACCGTCAGCTTGAGGGACCGTGCCACCGGGGTGCTCGGCGAACTCCTGGGCAATGGTCCCCTGAAGGCTGCCGAGGTCAAGACCGCCCTGACCAAGCGTCTCTTCGGACTATCGGCTCCCGATCGAGACACCCTGCTTCGGTCGCTGATCCGACAAGGCCTGCTGTATCAACATCCCAGACTGGGCAAGGCCTCGGTCATGCTGGGCCTCCGCCCGCCGGACCTCAGACCCTACCTGGCCAAGGTGGTGGGTGCCTTTGAGGCCGTCTGCAAGTCGTTCGGTGCGAGTGGTGTTCGGCGCGACCAGTTGGCAGCCGCCTTGGGCGAGCTTCTGGGTGCCCCGCCTCAGGCCGCAGTAACGGAGGCCCTTCAGACCTCGGTGGTCAGGTCGCCCTCGGTGGCTCCGCCGGTCGCTGCCTCCCAGCCGCCCGTCTCCGGCCTGGCGAACATAATCCTTCGCAAGATGGTCGAGATCGAACCTCGTGCCACCGGGGGAGCGCTGGTCTCCCTGCGTAATCTCCGACGGGCCCTCTCGATGGACAAAGAGGTCTTCGACCGAACGATTATCGCACTGGCCAACGATCAGAAGATCGTTCTGCACCAGCATAGCTATCCGGCCGGGTTGAGCGACGAGGAGCGGAGCGGATATGTGGATGACGGGCAAGGGCGGCTGTATGTGGGAGCGGCGCTGCCCGAAGAGTAGGAATCGAAGGAGTAGGAAGAGGCCGTGATCGAATTCAATTGTCCCGCCTGTAGCGAACCGATCAGCGTGCCGGAGAGCCTGGCGCGCCAGGAACACGACTGTCCGACCTGTCAGCGGATCATCCGCGTTCCCGGCGAAGAGGCGCTGCTCCGCAATATGCGGAACCCTTTCCGAGACGTGATTGTCACCGATCCATGGCGGACCGCAGAGATCGACGTCCAGGACATCAATCGGGAGGCCTTCGAGGTATGTCGGCAGGCGTTCGAAGCCGTCGGCGGCGAGGGACGGAGCCTGTCGGTTCTGCTGCACGGCGAGGCGGGCAGCGGCAAGACCCACTTGATGAGACGATTGCGGACGTATCTGGCCGGTCACCCGTCGGTATTCGTTTCGGTGCAGTTGCGAACCAGTCCGCAACGACTCTGGCGGCACATCCGACGACAGGTGAGCGACGACCTCTTTCGCAACGGCCACGGAGACACACAGTTCGACCGATGGGTCTCCGTGCGTCTCTCACACGCCACAGGGCTCGACTACGATCTGGCGACGGTCCTGCAGTGGCTCACGCGCCAGGGCCCTCATCCCCAGGCCCACGCATGGCTGCGGGGCGACACCCTGCCCGAGGCGGAACTCCAGCGACTGGGAGTGCCCGTCGAATCCGACACGGACGACACGCCGGAGGAGAAGGCTTGTGCGGTGGTGACCCAACTCTGCGACCTCTGCGGAAGCGAGACCCCGGTGGTGTTTTGCTTCGATCAGGTGGAGGCCATACAGGAACACTACGGCGATCGCGAGGCCCTGCGGGCTTTCGGACGAGTGGTCGCCGGACTGCACGATCGCACGCACAATGCCTTGATCGTTTCGTGCATCCAGTCCTCGTTCTTCGACGCCATGTTTGACTCCTGCGACAGTGCCGATCGCGACCGGCTGGCAAGCTACCAGGTCAAAAGCCTTCCGCCGCTGACCTTCGATCAGGCCGCTCACCTGGCAATGGCGCGGATGGACAGCCTGCTCGAACTCCGCGATCTTCGGCCGTGGCATGAGGGACGCCTCTGGCCGCTCAACGAGCCCGCCTTGAAGGCCTACCTCGATGCCGTACCCGGCCGCCGATTGCCGGCGAGAAAGGTGATCGCCTGCTGCGCCGAGTTGTTCGAGGCGGCCCGCCGAGGCGCCGCCGACCTCCCTGCGGCACCCAAGCCCCCCAAGCTTGGACGGCAGGAAACGCTGTCATTTCTGGAATATCGATGGGAGCGGAGACGAACCGAATCGGTCGAGTCCAACTCGCCCGATTACACGGATCAGATCCTCCAACATGGGCTGCCCCTGCTGCTCGATGTGAGTACCAGTCCGTGGGAGCGAGACGGCAAGAATGTCGTTCGCGATATCGACATGGTCTTCGCCTGTCCCGGCAAGAAGCGACTCGAGGTCAGCCTGTGCAACGATCGCAATATGACCTCACTGGCCGGCCGTCTCCGACGACTTGTGAATCGTGCGAAAGCTGAGTCCACAAGCGATCTCGTATTCTTGCGCGACACGCGGCTGCCGATCAGTGAGAGGGCCCAGAAGACCCAACAATACATCGACGAACTGCGACAACTCGGCGTGCGGTTCGTCCGCCCGAGCACCGAATCATTGGCGTCGTTGGATGTCCTTCGTGGGCTGCTCTCGGACGCCCGGTCGGGCGACCTGGCCAATGACGGCGAGACGATCGAGCCCAAGACCGTGGCCGAGTGGGTGTCGGCAAACATGCCACCCCCGCTGCGACAGTTGATCCATGAGATCTTCGAACCGAATATCGCCGAAGCCGCACCCGAGGGGCTTCTCGACCTGCTGCAAGAGCGTCGCATCATTCGGCTCGATGAGGCCGCGAAGGAACTCGCCCAGCCCGTCGCCCGAATCGAACAGTGGGCTCGAAGCAATGCCGGCCGAATCGGAATGCTCACCGGTCCGCCCGTCGTGCTGTTCCGGTGCGCACCGGAGGATAAGCGCGCCGACACCGGCGAAGCGTCATGATCCTATGGTCGACAGTCGGGCAGATCGGGAGAACGGCGATGCCGGACGGCGCCTGAGCGACAGAGGCTTCATGGGTGTTCGGCAGGCTTCCGTGAGTCGGCACGTGCGTCTTTGATCCGCCGTCGGCGATCCAGATAGACCATCAGGATGGTGATGTCCGCGGGGTTGATGCCGCTGATCCGAGCGGCCTGGCCGATAGTTCGCGGCCCGATCGCCGAGAGTCGCTCTCGGGCTTCGGCCCGCAGCTCAGGGATGGCGCGAAAATCGAACCCGGCCGGAATCGGGCGGGATTCGAGCTGCTCGAACCGTGCCACCTGCTGCCGCTGGCGACGAATGTAGCCGCCGTATTTGACCTCGATCTCCACCGCCTCGATCGCCTGATCGGCCAGGGCACCGAAGGGCAAAGACAGAACGCTCCGATCGAGCACCTCGGCGATGCGGACCTCCGGCCGGCGAAGCCACTCCATCAGCGAAAGCCCCTCGCGCCGCGTTCCGGCCAGCACTTGTCGAATCTGCTCGATCAGCCGCTGTTTGCTGTTGAATCGTTCCCAGCGGGCATCGTCCACCAATCCGACCTCTCGCCCCAGCGGCGTGAGCCGGGCATCGGCATTGTCGCTCCGAAGCAGGAGGCGATACTCGGCTCGCGACGTGAACATCCGATACGGCTCGACGGGCGGGCGCGTAACCAGATCGTCGATCATCACCCCGATATACGCCTGATCGCGGCCGACGATGATCGGATCGTGCCCCGCCACGTACCTGGCCGCGTTGATGCCTGCGACGAGGCCGAGGCCACCGGCCTCCTCGTACCCACTGGTCCCGTTGACCTGACCGCCGAGGAAAAGCCCCCGAACCGCCTTGGTCTCCAGAGTCACCGCCACCTGATCCGGCGGGACGAAATCGTACTCGACGGCATAACCCCACTGGAGAACCTTCGCCTGCTCCAAGCCCTCGATGGAATGGATCATGGCCTCCTGCACATCCTGCGGCAGCGACGTGCTGATGCCATTGCAGTACATCCGCTCACAGTCGATACCCTCGGGTTCGAGGAACACCTGGTGCCGGTCTTTGTCGGCGAATCGGACGATCTTGTCCTCGATGCTTGGGCAATAGCGCGGACCCCGAGACTGAATCTGCCCGGTGTAGAGCGGTGCCCTGTGGAGGTTCGATCGGATCAGATCGTGCGTGGTCGGGTTGGTGTAGGTGATCCAGCAATCGACCTGAGGGCGCGTAATCGCATCGTTCATGAACGAAAACGGTACGGGAATCTCGTCGCCCGACTGCCGCTCGAGCCGCGAGTAATCGATCGTATCGCGGTGAATCCGCGCCGGAGTGCCGGTCTTCAGCCGGCCGAGCTTCAGGCCGATCCGTTCGAGCGATCGCGACAGACCCTCGGCAGCCGGTTCGCCGATGCGCCCCCCGTCCGACTGATCCGGCCCGCAGTGCATCCGACCCCGCAGGAAGGTCCCCGGTGTTGCCACGATAGCTCGCGCCGAGATGAAACGGCCGTCGGAAAGCGTAACCCCGCGCACCTCGCCCTGCTCGACACGGATCCCCTCAACCGATCCCTCGATCAGCGTCAGGTTCCCGACGGATTCCAGCACGGCACGAACCTGAAGCGAGTAGCGGTTTCGGTCGGCCTGAGCCCGCGGCGACCAGACGGCCGGCCCCTTGCGACGATTGAGCACGCGAAACTGGATGCCCGTCGCATCGGTCGCCAGACCCATCAGCCCGCCCAGGGCATCGATCTCGCGGACGACCTGGCCCTTGGCCAGCCCCCCGATCGCCGGATTGCAGGACATCCGAGCCACGGCATCGAGCGACAGGGTGACCAGCGCGGTCTTCGCCCCGATCCGAGAGGCCGCCCACGCTGCCTCCGACCCGGCATGGCCGGCCCCGATGACGATGACGTCGAATTCGTTTCGTGCAACACCCATGGTGAACCCACATCCACTCCGCGATGGCCTCGCATCGAGAAGGCAAAGCCCTATCCAACTGGCAGTCGCGGCCCGACGTCCCCTACTGAACAGACCGGATCGTCCGACCCGCCTTGTACTGCTCCAACCGTCCCTGAATCTGCTGGGCCAGCAGGGACTTTCCCTCGGATGTCGCCAGTTGCAGCGCTCGCGTGGCGTGGTGGACCGCGTCGTCCTTGCGTCCGGCCTCGGCGCATGCGGCAGCCAGGGCATCCAGGACCATCGCATCACGTCCACCGGTCGCGAGATTCATGGCTTCGGCCATGCGTATGGCCTCGGTGCCATTGCGGATCGATTCGACCGGCGCCGCGGCATACAGCCAGATCTGCCGCAGGGCCAACGATCGGTCCGTCCCGCACGAGGCGAGTCCCTGCTTCAGTACTGCAACGGCTTCATTGTAGTGACCGCGGCGGCAGAGCGAGGTGGCCCAGGTATCGTAGGCCATCGCCAGGAACGGGGCCTGCTGGATGATCGTCTTCCACTGACGCTCCGCCTCGTCAACCTGCCCCTGACGATCGAGGACCATCGCCAGGTTCAGGCGAGCATTCACGAGATTCGAACGGTGCTCCAAGGCGGTCCGATAGCAGGCAGTGGCCTCGTCCCATCGACCGAGCCGAAGCATCACATTGCCCAGGTTGTAGTGGGCCGAGGCGTGGGTCGGCTTCAGCTCCAGCGAACGGCGCAGATGCACCTCAGCATCCTTCGGCCGCCCTAAGGTCAATAGTGTCATGCCGATGTTGTTCTCGGCCTCGGCAGATTTCGGGGCGAGTCGGCCCGCCTCCTGGTAGTGTTTCAGGGCACCCTGCTGATCGCCTGCTGCGGCCAGAGAGGCTCCCCAGTTCTGCTGAATGATGTGGCTCTGAGGGTAGAGCTTCCCCGCATGGCTCCACAGACTCACCGAGTCGCGCCAGACCGTCGTCTGAAACGCCGTCAAGCCGGCGAAAATCAGAACCGGCAGGCTCAGACACACTGTCGCCCACAGCCCCACGCGACGATCGGCCGACCATCGCCACAACCCAACCCCTGCCAGTAGCGGCCAGCCCAGACACGACAGGTACGTATAGCGATCCGCGGCAATCTGAGGCCCCATCTGCGTCAGACCGCTGACGGGGGCCAGCATCACGAGATAGCCAACCCACAGTGCCAGGCCACCCGGATAACGATGCCGGGATTTCACCACGGCAACGGTCAGACCGGCCAAAACCCCTCCGGCAAGCAGATAGGGCCAAGTCAGCAGGTCCATCGTTTGTGGCATCGGGTACAGCGGCGACAGCCCTGCCGGAAAGAGCGTCTTGTAGAGGTAGAAGGCTGTGGCATAGAGCGTGACGCCGATGCGGCGGTCCCAGCCGTACAGTTCCGTCGAGGCAACGGCCCCCGTGACGATCTGTCCGTAGATGCCCGCCGCCCCGGCCAGGAAGGCCAGAACAAGATAGGGCAGCTTCTCACGCCATACCGGTCGAGAGGACAGGCCGAACCAGCCTTCACCCGCCATGCCGAGACGGCGGAGCGGATACACATCCAGGACAACCAGGATGATCGGCAGCGTGACGCCCATGCCCTTGCCCAATAGCGAGGCCGCATAGGACATGATGGACAGGTGATACCACCGCCGTCGGGTCGGGTCGCCCGCTGGGCGGTCATAGGCTTTCAGATAGGCCAGAATCGTCAGCACGAAGAACAGACCGCTGACCACATCGCGTCGCTCGGTCACCCAGGCCACCGATTCGACACGCAGGGGATGGATGCCGAAGAGCAGTGCGCTGAGGGCGGCGGCGATCCGCAGAAACACACCGTCGCCAGCCCCTGCCGGCCCCCCCATGTGCCGGATCAGCCGCAGCGACAGGACGTAGAACGCCAGCACCGTCGCAACGTGCAACACGACACTGGTCAGGTGATAGCCCAGCGGATTCATCCCCCACAGGCAGTAGTCCAGCCCAAGTGTCATCCAACTGAGCGGCTGGTAGGGCCCGCCGAGAAAGGTGGTGAACATCCACCGCAGGTTCGTCCAACCCAGCCCTCGATAGAAGGGATTCTCGATGATATTGAGCTGGTCGTCCCAATTGACGAAACCGTTGCCCAGCGACGGGGCCATCGCCAGGCCGGTCAGCACGACGACAACCAGCGGGATCAGCCTCTCGGAGACCGAGGAGGAATCGCCTTGCCCACCACGATGAGATTCAGGACAGTCGGTCATGTTTAAACACGCGGTTTCACCGCGTTCCAAAGATCACCCGTCGGTTTCGAGCCGACGTCGTATTGTATCGGCGAACCCCTATGCCCAGGAAACAGAGCTCCTGCGGCGGAAGCACCCACACGAACATCAAGTCCGACGCCGCCCGACAACCTCGACCACCGCCGCCATGACCTCACGGACGGCCAGGTCCTCAATACGGTGAGGCGACGGTGCCCTGAGCACCGTCACCAGGGGCCCCAAGGGTCGCCACACCACTGGGTCGGTCGGTCCGAAGAGCGCCACGGTGGGAGTACCCGCGGCGGCGGCAACGTGCGTCATCCCGGCGTCGTTGCCGACGTAGGCGTCGGCAGCGGCAACGGCAAACATCGCCCGTGTCAGATCGGGTTCGACGAGCACCGGCGCCACACCTTCGAGGGCCTGCCGAGTGGCCGGCTTCATCTGTTCCAGTTCGACCGGACCGAGCATGACGACGGGGGCAACAGGATGCGAGGGCAGACGGTGCTCCTTGAGCCGGTCAATCAGCTCAATGAATCGTTCGACCGGCCAGCACTTGGCCCGCCCGCCACTGCCGGGGTGAATGACGACCGTCGGCCCGCCGGTGCCACCACCTGCCGTCTGCAATAGGGTTCGCCCCCGCTGCAACTCCTCCGACGTGCAGCGGAGTCTCGGGGCCTCCACGTCACTTGCCAGGCCGAGCGTCCGAAGGTCTTCCAGCCAGCCGTCGGTGATATGGCAGTCCGGACGCGTAGGCTTTGTGTCGAGCGTAACGACGCGGGCCCTGGTGATGCTCGTCAGGCTTTGTGTGAAGGCATCGTCCGCCGCGGCGTACATGTTTACGATGAGGTCGAAGCGGCGGAAGTACTCACCACAGGCCGGTGCCACGCGATCCGGCGGACCGAACAGGGTGTGAAGCGGCAGGAGTTCGGCGGAGGTGACGCCCTCCACAACACCACGACCGATCGCGATGCCGGCGATGTCGGAACGGCCAAGGACCTCGACGGTCACGTCATGGCCGGTGCTTTGCAGAGAGGCCACGACGCGCAGGGCGAGCACGAAGTCACCGATGGCCCCGCAGTGGATCAGACACGTTCGCATAAGCGCGGCCTCAATCACCTGCCTCTGCCGCCGGTGGCGGGGGGCGCTGTTGCCCCAGATCCCGCTGGGCCCACAGCCCGAGCATCGATCCGATCACAAGCACGACACCGCTGCCAAGTTGGCCGAGCGTGAACTCTTCATGGAAGATCAGGTAGGACAGGCACACCACGAAGAACGGTGTGAGTTGAAGAACGGCAGTGGGAATCGCCACGCCGATCCGATGAATCGCATCGTAGTAGCTGACATGGGCCAGTGCGATGCAGATCCAGCCCGACAGCGCCACGAGCACGATGACATGCCAAGGGACGTTGACGACGTCTGCGGGGCGCCCCCATATGAGCGAAATCACCCCGCAGCCGACGGTGGTCTGAAAGGCGATGACGGCGAAGGCTGTTACGGAGTTGACGTCTCGCATGGTCAGCCGGACGGCCACGGCGTACACCGCCCACAGGACCGCCGCCGCGATCGACATGATCACTCCGATCAGTATCGTGTGCGAGGCCGAGCCGCCCGAGGCTGCTCTAAGATCGAACCCACCCTTGAAGACCAGCACACCCACCGCACCGGCCATGCCGCAGATCATCCCCATCCAGAAGATCCGGCTTCGCAGCAGCGGCCGCTCATCGGCAAAGACGGCGATAGACAGAAAGGCCGACCAGATAACGGTGGTCCGGCCCATGAGCGACATCAGCCCCGCATCCAGGTAGTACAGAGACCACGCCCAGAAGGTCTGCATGGCCGTGTTGGGGATCGATGAAAAGAGGGCCATGATCCAGACAGTTCGCGGGATGCGTCCGGCCATCTGCCGAACGATCAGCAGCGGCAGCCAGAACAGCAGCGCGAAGGCGTACCGGTAGAAGTTCTGCGAGAAGGGGTCAAAGAACCCCGCGAAATACTTGATCCAGATCGGCGTGCTCGACCAGCAGATCAGCGTGCCGAAGATCGCCATGGTGGCGACGGGATCGAATCGTCTGCGTGAATGGGGAGACATCGAAGCATATCTCGGACGAGCCTACGCGGGCCTGACGCCGGCTCACACCAAACGCGGATCACCCAAAGGCCCCCGCCCCCCTCGCTGATGCCCCACATCGGAGGGCTTCAATCCGCCTCGGGGTCTTTCGGGGCGTACAACACGACCACTTTGCCGACGCGCTGCACGACATGGCACGGTACGCGGCGGGCGAGTTCCTGCCCGACCTCATCGGCCTCATCGCCCTTATCCGCACGGACCCGGATCTTGATGAGTTCGTGCTTGTGGAGGCTCTGCCGCACCTGAGCGGTGATGGCGTCCGTGACGCCTCGCGCCCCGACGGTCATGCTCGCATCGAGTCGATTGGCTCGTGCCGCCAACTGGCGGCGGGCGGCGTTGGTCAACGGTTCCAGGCTGTGCTGTTCTTCGGACATAGGCTGTCGGACCCCCATCAAAACGGCTCGGCGTGTCCCTCCTGGCCGCGAGAACACACAAGATCGCAGAGGCCTGGGAAGGACACGCCGACGCTCAAGATACCATCGGCAATACGCACCTACAGCGATTCCGCCGAGAAGACGTAGCGGGGTTCGCCGCCCTCGACGATCGTGTGCGTCTTGGAATCGAACGAAATCCGCTTGCCCGTGTGCAGGGCGCGGATCGCCATCGCCACCGCCACGGCGTGCGAGTAGCCCGCCTCGATGTCGGCATTCGGCTGCTTTCGACTGCGAATGCACTCCATCCAGTTTCGCATGTGGCCGACGTTGGGCTTCTTCGGAATCGGCTGGTCTTTGAGTTTCTTGCTGCCGGAGGTCTTGTCTTCATCGCCGCCGCCGGCACCGGTGATCTTGCCCTCGCCCAGATCGAGCGTGCCCCAGTTGCTCAGGTAGACTTCCTTCGTGCCGCCGCTGCCGTTGTTGTGCCGCCCCGTCCAGACGACCTGGAATCCGGAGGGATACTCCAGAATCGTGGTGAACACGTCGGGATTGCGGCGTCCGTCCTTCCACTGGTAGAGGCCCCCGCTGGCGACCGCAGTGGCCGGATAAGGATCACCCGTCAGCCACGCCACGGTGTCGATCTGGTGGCTCATCCACTGGTCGGCCAGTCCACACGAATAGGGCCAGAAAAGCCGGAATTCGAGATACTTGCGGACATGGAAGTCGTCGTCGGGGCGGTTCAGACGATACCGCTTCCAGGCATCGTTCGGGTCGAACTTGCCGCTGGCGATATCCTCGGTCATCTTCTTGCAGTCGCCCTCGCGGCGCCACCGCTTGGACTGGTTGACGTTCCAGTTCATCTCCGCCTTGATGACCTTTCCGAACTGCCCGGAGCGAATGAACTCGGCCGCCCCGTGATACATTCCCTCGCTGCGGCGTTGGGTGCCGAGCTGGACGATGCGATCGGATGCCTTGACGGTCTCGCGGCAGATCTTGGCGTCTTCCAGCACGTTGGCCAGGGGTTTTTCGACGTAGACGTCCAGGCCACGACGGACGGAGTTGGCACAGTGCAGTGCGTGCGAGAAGTCCGGCGTGGCGATGATGACCGCGTCGAGGTCCTTCATGTCGTACAGTTCGTCGGTGTTTCGACACTGAGCCGGCTTCTTCTGCGAGGCCTTTTCGACCATCGACGAGGCGATCTCGCGCGGGCGATACCAGAGATCGCACACGGCCACCATCTCCATGTTCATGCCGCCGGCTTCCTTGAGGAACTCCTTCAGAAGCGCGCGGCCCCGGTCGCCCGGACCGATGAAGCCGACGCGTACGCGATCGTTCGCGCCGATCACTCGCCCCTTCTGAGCCTGTCCGGCAAGCACGAGCGGCTTGCTGGAGGTGCGTCCGGCCACCATCACGGCGCCCGCCGAGGTCAACCCTGTGACAAACTGCCGGCGACTGATCTTGGAAGACATCGGAACCTTCTCCTTCTTGGTCGTCCCTGCTCGAAATCGTAGCGTCTCAGAACGGGGTTCGTGCGTCAAGGAGAATCGCGGGCGGGCAGCCGGGCGGAATGCCATGGGCCACGCCCATGGGCAGGAAAATGGCCCTTAGGTGTCAGCGGACGAACCCCCGACACCTGCCCCATGACTTGCCCGACAGTCCAAGCGGCACTCTTGCCGGCGCTCGAACAGCTTTCTTGGGGGGCGTCCGCGTCAGCGGATGTAGCCTGCATCGGTCGCCTTCTTGATGACGGCCGCGGCATCCGCCGCATAGCCGAGATTCACCAGGGCCGCCGCCGCGACGGCCGAAACGGTGGTCGCGGGCTCACCGGGAGCGGGCCGCGTGTCGTCGAGCAGATCGAGGAGCCAGCTCGTGGCCGCCGGGGTCTTGATCCCGCCGAAGACGCGGGCGGCAAAGGCGCGGGCCTTGGTGTCGGCGGAGATCAGGTGCTTGACGAGGAAGCGGAAGTCGTACGTCGCCGGCTGCGACGGCTTGGCCGAACAGGCCTCCGCACCACCGCACTTGAGGGAGCGGACGGCCGACTCGATCGCCTGACCCAGGGCGGGCGTCCCGGCATAGGGTGCGGCTTCGAGGGCCGACCACTTGTCGCCGGCTTCCTTCAACTGGTCGAGTGTGCCGATGTCGAACCAGACATCTCCCGCCCCGCCGTAGCCGTAACCGAAAACCTCGGCCTGGGTGTGGAGCCATTCGACGAACTCGCCGGTCTTGTCGGGGGAGAAGCCGGAGTCGAGGTATTTTTCGAGCTTGGCATGGGTGTCACCGCGATAGACGTAGATGCCGATCGAGGCCAGGGTCGAACTGGGATTCTTGGGCTTCTCGACGAAGCCCTGCACGCGGCGATCGGGCGACAGGGTCGGGATTCCGTAGAGGCTGGCGATCTGCGGTGTGCCCACGTCGTAAAGCGCCAGCATATTGCCGCGACGCCGGAATTCGGCCAGCACAGGCTTCAGTGAGAAGGTGAACAGATTGTCGCCGTTGATGATCATGAAATCGTCGGTCAGATGCTCTTTTCGAGCCACGAAGCGAACGTCACCCATCGAGCCCAAACGGTTCTCGTTGGTGGTAGTTCCGTCGTTGACCACGTGCAGTTCAAGCGAAGCGTACTTGGCCTGTTCGATCCATCGGGCGAAGTGCCCGGCGAAGCGGTCGTTGGTCGCGATATAGACCCGTTTGACCTCGGTGGTCGCCAGTCGATCCAGGATGTGCTCGAGGATCGGACGGCCCGCAACCTCGAGCAGAGGCTTGGGCGTGTTGTCGGTCAGAGGACGAAGACGGGTGGCATAACCGGCACAGAGGATGATGCAATCCATGAGTCACCTTTCTCGAACGAAACCCCGGCGACGGCGAGAGGCCGCCGCACTGTCAACGGCCGCAATTCTCTCCGATCGTCCCCCGACTCACAACTGTGCTCGGAGGATCTCGAAGCGTGTATCGGCAAAATGCGTCGGGCTTTCATGCCCGGTAAACTCGAACACCAGGAGCTGCTTATCGCCCTGGATGTGGTTGTAGGCCGCGAAGACCCCCGAAGGCGGACAGACGTCGTCCCACAACCCCACCGTCACCACCGTCTTGCACCGAATGCGGGGCGCCAGGTTCATGCCGTCAAAGTAGCTGAGCGTCTTCCACGAGGCCTCGATCGAGTCGGGCCGGTATCGCATCCAGTCGGCGATCTCTCGATAGGGACCGGCCGTACTGATCTCGACCGAGCGGCGGAAGTGGCACAGGTAAGGCACCTCGGAGATGGCGATCCGGGGACGCTCGCTCAGCGCCGCCACGGCCAGCGTGATGCCGCCCCCCTGGCTGATGCCGGTGATGGCAATCCGCCGGGGGTCGACGAAGGGCTGTTCGGCCATCCAATCGAGGGCCCGGAGGCAGTCGCCGTAGACATAGCGATAGTAGTACTGCCGGCAGTCCTCGATGCCCTGGGTCATGAAGCCCGGTCGATGCCCACCAGGGTAGATCGCGCCGTCGGTGCTGTTACCGCCCTGTCCCCGACAGTCGACACTGAGGACGGCGTAGCCCTGCAAGGCCCAGGGAAGCATCTGAAACGGACTCGGACCGGACCCACTGTAACCGTGGTAGAAGACGAGGGTGGGAAGGGAAGTCCCACCGATCGGCGTCATGAGCCGGCAGGCCATCACTCCTCCGCCGAATGCGTCCAGGCGCACATCGAAGAGTTCGACGCCCTCGGCCGGATAGCGAAGGGGGTTGAGCACCGCCTTCATGGGCTGGGCCTTGCCGGCGTTGACCGTCTCGGTCCAGAAGGCGTCGAAGTCGTCCTGCCGGGTAAGCGCCGGCCGGTAGCTCCTCAATTCCTCGAGCGGCATATCAATCGACGGCACGAAACGTCTCCTTCAGGCGATCGGCGGGTCATTCGCCGTCGCCCTTGACGGACTCTCAGGTCGAACCCCGATCATCGACGCCGGGTCCATGCAGGGCTGCTGTAGCGCTCGCGGTGGACCGCCGCGCGATGTAGCTCGGTAGTCTGCCAAGGGTCGTGGACGAGTGTCAACCCATTGTTCGCCGCGAAACGGGTGGCGATCCGACCGGCCAGGTCATCGGCATCGATATTGGCGAACTGATGAATCCCCGCCGAGGGCTGGTCGCCGTGAATCGCGTCCAGGATCAGCGAACCGTGCTGAAGGACATGATCGTTCATGCGGCGCTGCGCGCTGCCGGCGAGCTTCCGATCTCCGGTGACAACATCCAGCGGATGGGCACGAGCGAAACAGAAGAAGGGTTCGACGGTGTCGGGCTCCGGACGATCCCCTTGTCGCATCTGAGCAGGCACACCCAACTGTTGGCAGACGGCAATGATCGCCTCGTGCATCCGGACATAGAGGTGCACGGGCCCTTCAGCCAGAAGGCGATGGCCTCGCGGGACGGCCAGGGCGTAGGTCAGCTCCCGGTCGTGGAGAATCGCCCCGCCACCGGTCGTCCGTCGCACGACGGGCATGCCCGCGGTAGGGCCTATGAGCTTCTCGTAGTCGGCGTACGGCTGAAAGTAGCCGAGGGATATCGTGGCCGGACTCCACCGATAGAACCGCAACATCGGCAGGGCCTGCTCCGCCGAGAGGTTCTCGAGCATGGTCTCGTCGCGTGCCATGTTCGTCGGTCCGTCCGAGGGCGAGTCGACGAGCCATCGCAAAGGGAATTCAGCGGCAGAGGGGTATTCATCCATGAGGTGTCGCCTTGGCTATCGCAATTCCTACGCGAATTATGCCTGAGGGCTTGCATTTTGGCAAAAAACGCTTAACTTGTTGTTGGCTCTGGAGTCATGGATGTAGATGGCCAGCCAGCTCAGGAGGAGCGAAAACGGCCATGAACGGCAGGACGCTGGGATCGGTTTGGAGTTGCCGGGTCTGGGGGATCATCCTCGCCTGTGCCGCCGAGACGCTTCAAGGCGCCGGTGCGAATACCGCATCGGAAGCCCCCGAGGGACTCTCTGTCTCCAACCTTACGGAAGTACTCAATCGTCTGATGACGATTCTGCCGACGACGCAGCCGGCCCAGCCGAAAACGTCTGCCGCCTCACAACCTGTTGCATCGGCACCCGCTCCGATCCAGGAGCCTGCCGACAAGACACTCGAGGACAGTGCGATCGTGATGAAAGGTGGGGACCGCGTGGAGATTCACGTCTCCGATGCGCCCCTTTCGACGGTCTTGAGGGTTCTGTCGGCGCACAGCCGGCGGAACATTGTTGCTAGCCCGAGAGTCAAGGGGGTGGTGACGGCGGACCTCTTCGATGTCAGTCTTCAGCAGGCCCTCGACTCGATTTTGCGGGCCAACGATTGCGGCTCAGAAGAGCATGACGGATTCATCTATATCTACACACTCGAAGAACTGGCCCAGCGCAAGGCGGTCAAGACGGAAGAGCCGATGGTGTCCCGCCTGTTTCGCCTGAACCACGTCAGCGTCAAGGACATTCAGCCCCTGATCGAGAAGCTCAAGAGCGCCCAAGGGCAGATCGCCACCACACCCGAGGCCAAGAGCGGCATCGACCCCGGCGGCAAGGAGGCTGGCGGGAATTCGCTTTCCGGGGCCGACGCAATCATGATCTACGACCTCCAGAGCCGTATCGACGAGATCGCCAAGGTGATCCGCGAACTGGATGTCCGACCCCGGCAGGTGCTGATCGAGGCGACCATCCTTCGGGCGGCGATCACCGAAGACAACGCCTTGGGTGTCGATTTCAATCTTGTCACCGGCGTTGATTTTCAGATGCTGAATTCGACCTCGCCGGCGGTGACGTCGATCAATCCGGGCGAGTTGGCGGGTGCCCAGCTTCAGAACACCAACGCCACGGTCCGCACCGACTTCAATCAAAACATCCCCCTGAGCAGCGGGGGGTTCACGTTCGGCATCATCAAAGACAACGTGGGGGTCTTCCTGAGGGCATTGGAGCAGGTGACGGACACCACCGTGCTGGCCAATCCCAAAATCCTCGCCCTCAACAAGCAGCGAGGGCATGTCCACGTCGGACGCGAGGACGGCTACATGACGACGACCGTCACGCAGACCACGGCGGTTCAGACCGTCGATTACCTCGTGACGGGCACGCAACTCGTCTTTCGCCCGTATGTCGGCGAGGACGGCTATGTCCGCATGGAGCTTCACCCCGAAGACAGCACGGGCGGATTGACCGCGGCCAACCTGCCGTACAAGACGACCACCGAAGTGACGACCAACATCCTGGTTAAGGACGGCCACACGATTCTGATCGGCGGCCTGTTTCGAGAGAGCACGAGCAACAGCCGGAGCCAGGTGCCCGTCATAGGCAACGTTCCCTTCATGGGCAATCTGTTCCGATCGACGTCCGACAAGACCTCCCGCGAGGAGGTGATCATTCTCCTGACGGTTCACGTCATCAAGGACGACAACGAATACGCCCAACTGGGTGAGGACCTGACTGAAGATGTCCATCGAATTCGAGTGGGGGCACGCCGCGGTATCCTGTCGTACGGTCGGGACCGGCTGGCCATGGCGTACTACCATACGGCGATGAAGCACGCTCGCGAGGGGCGCCCCGACAAGGCGCTTCGCGACGTCAGTATGTGCCTGCACGTGAGCCCCACCTACTTGCCCGCGATGAAGCTGAAAGAACGATTTGCCGGTAATCACTCCTGTGACAATGCCACCGGTGCGATTCGCGAGGTGATCAACCGGCGAATCATCAGCGACCAGGTATCCGAACAGATCGGGCCGCCCCCGCCGGGGCAGGAAGGGACCCCATGACCTCACGCCCATGGGTCGCCGGATGTGTCGTCTTCGGTCTGTGGCTCAGTGGTTGTGCCGAACTCACACGCAAACAACTGGCCGAGGAGTCTCGCGAGCAGTGGGGGCACATGAGGGCCAAGGTCAAGCTGCAGCTCGCCCAACGGAGCTTCGAGAAGGGCAACCTGGAGGAGGCGGGCAAGCAGTGTAATGAGGTGTTGCAGCTCGATCCCGAGTTCACCGACGGCTACATTCTGGCCACGCGGATCTGCCTTGAAAAGGGTGATGTCGGCAGAGCCGTGGCCGCCCTCGAATCCGCCAAAGGGTTGGGACCGGACATCCCTGAAGTGATCTACCTCCAGGGCATGGTGGCCGAGCGACAGGGCCGGGTCGAGGAGGCCCTGAAATACTATGAACAGGCGTATCGGGCCAATCAGACGGATGTGGACTATCTGCTGACCTATGCCGAGTGTCTCCTGACCGCCGATCAGTACAAGAAGGCGATCGACCTTCTGGAACCTCGCCATAATGATTTCGAGCAGACGCCGGCGGTTCACATCCTCATGGGACAGGCGTACACGTTCTTGAAGCGATACGTTCCGGCGGCGGAAGCGTATCAGACGGCCCTTCATCTGGCACCGAACAATCGACTGTTGCGGGAAGAGGCTGGGACGGCCTTCCTGGCCGCCGGCTGGAATGAGGAGGCCGTCGAAACCCTGACGCCGCTGCTCCGGGGTCCGACGACGCGCCCCACCGCTGCCGCGCCGAGCAGTCCACCGCTCGGCATCGTGCGTACGATAGCGGCGGCACTGATGCGATCGGGCAACAGCGGGAAAGCCATCGCGTTGCTCGAAGAGTCGTTGAAGAAGAACCCCCAGGAGGCCACCCTCCTGCTTCTGCTTGCCGAGGCCCATCTGCGAGCGGGCGACCTGGCGCGGGCGACCGACGTCGGGCGTCAGGTGGTTCGCCTGGACAGTGAGGGTTCCGAAGGCAATCTTCTGTTGGCGTACTGTGCCCTGGAATTGGGGCGTGCCGCTGAGGCGGCCGAGCTGGCCCGAAAGATCCTGACGCAGAACCCGCGCGACATCGAGGCCCGGGCGGTGCTGGCCAAGGCCCTCGAGAAGTCCAACAAGTCCAAGGCCGAGGTGGCCGAGCAATATCGTCGCATCCTCTCCATCGCTCCCGACCAACGCTGGGCCCAGGCCGAAGTCACTCGCCTGAGCCAATAGAGTCCTTTCACGTCCGAGTTCGCAGATTCCTGCTCTGTCGAGCGTCCCCCCAAGGGCTGAGTTATGCGGTGATTACCTTGCCGCCTGAACGGTGATGACCACGGTCACCAGGTGGTCCTGCCCTTCGGCTGAGGAACGGGCTTTGGCAGAAGCCCTTTCGGTAAGGTGGGCCTGCGACACACCGGGTGCCTGGGCGACGCGAAGCCCCTGCGAGATCTGTGTCCGGGCCTGCATGACGCCTCGGCTTGTCGAGACGTTCTGCGAGGGAGGCAACGGGGGAGGACCGATCGGTTCAGAGACATCCCTGACCTTCATCTCGCCCTCCCTATCCGCTTTCTTGTCCGCTCCAAGCCACCTGGAACGAATTTCCGCCTCGCGGTTCCTCCGGACATCCTGCGAGATCGCATCGGACGGGGCGCCCTTGGCGCGATAGCTTGCAACTTCGGCCGCGGGGCCGCCTTCCCCCCTCGATCTGGGACTCCGCCCCCCGCGCCGTACTGCCTGCGACGGCGGCTCTCGAAGCATCTGAGCGACCTGATTGGCCTTCTCCCATCCGTTGGCCTGAAGGGCGGGGGTGTTCAGCACAACCTGTACGTTCGACCGGCGCGATTGAGAAATCTCATCGACGAGCGTCGAGACTTGAGTCGGCGTCCCTCGGAAGAGGAACTGCTCGGAACTGGCCTGGCTCGACGGGACGGCCTGCAGCATGTAGAAGTTGCTCGCCGTGTCTACGGGGGTCTTGGCCCCGAGCGAGCGGGCATCCACGATCGCATTGCGGGCGAAGAACGACCTCAGCTCACGGGCAACCTGTTCCCGTTCGGCAGCGTTGTTGGCCGACAGAACGAGCTGTACGGGTTCCTGATCCATCGCATGCTGTTCGAGCTCCTCGACGGTGATGCCTTCGTCCAGACGATCCGTCAGGACGGTCTGTGTGCTGCCGGTACCGGCGGTGCGAGGTCGTCCGTAGCCCCATTCCGAAGAGCCGTTGGACGTCGGTTGGCTTGCGGCGGGCCTGCCGGGCTTGGCCGCGGTCGGCACGGGCTCGGCGGAAGGAAACAGGACCGTGCTCGCCCTGGCCAGCATTTCACGAAAAACGTCTCCGCCTTTCTGCGTGCTCGGGGATGAGGCAGACGGTCGACCGACGGCAACCCCGCCCGGGGGCGGCAGGAGCATTCGCGATTCCCCCGTTGTCGGCCGAGAGGTCGCAGTGGCTTCGACGACGATCGGAGGCCTTGCGGGTTCAGCGAACTTGGCGACGGCAACGGGCACAGCCACGGACGGCTCCTGTGCCTTCTTCGCCTTGGCCATCATCATCGGTGCCTCGGCCGGTGCGGCCAGAGGAGCGGCGGGAGGGACAGGCATCGCCACCTTTTCCGGCGCGGAAGACCCGGCGATCTGCGCGATCTCGTTTGACAGGCCCGAAGGAGCCGTCTTGGAATCCTTGGCAACCAATGCCGCCTCGCCCGATGGGAAGCCGGCAGGAATTCGCTCGGCATCGGCCAGTCGGACCTCCGCCCGACGAGACTGCCGGACGTAGTCGATGGTGAGGTACCCGGCGGTGACGGTCAGCAGAATGACCGCCGCGGAGGCCACCAATCGCCCGAACCGCAGGGCCCCCGGCGGGATGCTCGGTTGGGCGGGCAAGGCATCCAGCCCGCCGTAGAGCTGCTCTCGCTCCAGGCGGGCGACCAGAGTTTCCGACAGGTCGGCAGGTGCCGTACCGCGGGGCAGATCGTGGACCCACGTGGCGACGCGGCGCAACTCGGCGAGAGCCTGGCGACACTTGGAACACTTCTCGATGTGTCGGGCTACTTGCGCGTGGAGCTTCTCGTCCAACTCTTCATCGAGATAGGCCGAGAGATGCTCCTCGAATTGTTCGCACGAACGCCTGCTCATGGAGCCGTCCCGTCTTGTGCCAGCAGAGGTGCCAGCCGTTTCCGCAATGCCATACGACCGCGATGAAGCCTCGATTTCACCGTTCCGACGGGCACATCGAGGATATCCGCTATCTCGTCGTAATCGAATCCCTCGATGTCCCTCAGCACGACAGCGGTTCGGAACTCTTCGTCGAGTTCCGCCACGGCCTCAACGACCAGGGCCCGTGTCTGGTGCCGTTCGGCCTCGGCGGCCGGGTCGCGATCCTCCTTGTCCACCCGCCGAATCAGACCGGCCGCCTGCTGATCGATGCCGGACGGACCGGCCTCCTCGGAACCGAGGTTGACGGTCCGCCCCGCCTTTCGACGATGGGAAATGGACAGGTTCACTGCTATCCGAAAGATCCACGTGTAAAACCCGCTCTTACGGCGAAAATCGCCAATCGATTCGAGGGCCTTGCAGAACGCTTCCTGGGTGAGGTCGCCCGCGTCCTGACGGCTGCCGCCGATGCGCCAACAGGTGTTGTAGACCTTGTCCTGATACTTGGCGACGAGCTGGGCAAACGCACCCATGTCGCCCCCCTGGCACTGCTCGACGAGCAGCGAGTCCTCGAACTGAATGGGCGCCGCAGATGCCGGCACGCATTACCCTTCCTTGAGTTGGACGGACTTGCTCGAAAATGGTTCCCGCCAAAGGCCGATTCCCGGCGCATTGCGAGCACCCGAGCGATCCGCCTTCCCCGCAATCGAGATCGATCCGCAAGAAACCTTGCCGCCGTCGCGTCGGACAAACCGCCGAGTTGGTCTGGCCCGTGCCGCACGGTTAGGCTATCCTAGCCCTGAAAGAGTCCCTCGCCGGGGTATTATAACCTCATGGTCACCCCTGGGAAGGAGCCAACAGAGACACCCCATCGTGATGCAGAGTAGGGCGTATACCCCCTACGGACACCCGGTGGGTGCCAACGGCCCGATGTGAGGAGAGAAATGGGTTCGATCGATCGACGCGTCTACCGTTGCCCGCTGGTTTCGCGAAACGCCTCGCCGGAAATGGCCGAGCTGTTCAGCGAACGTACGAAGTTCGTGATCCACCGCCGCCTGTGGCTGGCACTGGCCGAGGCCCAACGACAACTGGGGCTGCCCATCACTCAGAAGCAGATTCGACAGCTTCACGCCAAACTGGAGGACATCGACTTCGACGCTGCCGAACGCTACGAGCGCGAGCTTCGACATGAGACCATGGCTCATATCCGCGCCTATGGCGACGCGGCGCCGGCGGCACGCGGAATCATCCACCTGGGCGCCACGAGTTGCGACATCCTGGACAACACGGATCTGATCATCCTCCGCGATGCCCTGGACATCACGCGGCATCGATTGGCCGGTGTCATCGACCAGCTCGGACGGTTCGCGGCGAAACACCGGTCGCTGCCCTGCCTGGGCTTCACACACTATCAGCCCGCCCAGCTCACAACGGTGGGCAAGCGGGCCACGCTGTGGTGCTATGACTTCGTGCGCGATCTGGAGCAGATCGAGCATCTGCTGGGCGGATTGCGCTTCCGCGGCATCAAGGGGGCCACCGGTACACAGGCCAGTTTCCTCCAGCTCTTCGATGGCAACGCGCGAAAGGTCGATCGCATCGAAAAGATGGTCGCCGCCAAGATGGGGTTCGACCTGATCGAGCCAGTCACCGGGCAGACGTACTCACGAAAGGTCGATGCCCAGATCGTCTCGGCACTGGCGGGCATCGCCACGAGCGTCCACAAGCTCTGCAATGATCTGCGTCTGCTGGCGAACATGAAGGAGATCGAGGAGCCCTTCGAGAGCAAGCAGGTGGGCTCGTCGGCCATGGCGTATAAGCGCAACCCCATGCGATGCGAGCGGGCCACCGGCCTGGCTCGTTTCGTGATCAGCCTGGCGAACTCCCCCCTGGCTACCGCCGCGGAGCAGTGGCTCGAACGCACGCTGGACGACTCTTCGAACCGCCGCCTCACACTGGCCGAGGCGTTTCTGGCTACCGATGGCATGCTGCTCATTGCCAGCAACGTCGCGGGCGGCATGGTCGTCTATCCCAAGGTCATCGCCGCCCATGTGGCGGCAGAATTGCCCTTCATGGCCACTGAGAACATCCTGATGGCGGGAGTCGCCGCTGGCGGAGACCGGCAGGAACTGCACGAACGGATCCGACTGCACTCGCATGCCGCCGGTGCCGAGGTCAAACTCAGGGGGCGAGCGAATGACCTGTTGACTCGTCTGCAAGGGGACCCGGCCTTTGGCATGCTCGACTTCAAACGGCTGCTCGATCCCAGGAGCTTCGTCGGTCTGGCCCCCCAACAAGTGGATGCCTTCATCCGCAACGTTGTAGCACCGATTCGAAGACGCTATCGCAAGGCACGAAAGACTGCTGTCGAACTGAAAGTCTGAAACCGACCGGCGCTCGTCTCAAACATATCGTAGCAAGCGGACGGAAAGGGGATCCGCGGAGAGCCGTGTAGCGTCATCTGCCGACAAGATTAGTTGCCACTCCGCCTTCTCCTGACAGAACAACGCTATTGCCAATCCATACACACTATTGTATCCGTACGCCCCCATCCACTCAGGTCTTGACAGCCCCGCACCTCCGGCGGCAGGATGTGCCATCCGAACTGTTGAATAGTGGGCGAGAGCGGAGAGACAAAATGAAGAGTCAATTGCTGCTGACCGGATTTGTCACCGTTGCCGTAATAGGTGCCTTGGGCTGTCTGCCCGACCCACCGCCGGACCCGGGGGGACTCAAGGCCGAGGACTTCAGGCTCATCAGTCTGAACGGACTGGACCCCAATGACAATGCAGTAGACCTGAACGACTACTGCTGGGCCATGGAGTACTTCAAGCCGGACGACAGCAATGAGGGCCGCATTTACGTTGCTACTGGCAACGACATGGTCGGTCTGATCTACCAGGGCATCAGCGCGGTCATGGGTATGGGAGAACTGGGGGAAGTTTCCGCCAAGCCGCCTGAGATCCGTCGCTACCGCCCCGACATCTCGCCGATGCATTGGGAGAGGGTGCTGGACTACCGTGACGTGGAGTTGGAACCGAACTTCTCTACCATCGGATTCCGCTTCATGAAAACGTATAGAGCTAAGTCTAATGGCAAGAACTATTTGTACGCTGCAACGATGGGAACGGATGCCACTCTCTGGCGAACTGCCAGCGGAGCCCCAGGGGACTGGGAGATCGCTTGGTCGTCTGGACAGGTCGGATCGATTCGGTACATGGCCGAACACAAAGGCATCCTTTACCTTGCGTTGGCCAACGAGGCGCCCAAGGGAGAACAGATCGGCAAGATTTACGCGACCGACGGTGAGCAGATTTGGGCGGTGGTAGAGGATGGGTTCGGCAACCCCGAGAACAAGGGCGTGATGTGCCTGGCCTCGTTCAATGGATGGCTCTATGCCGGCACGATGAACACGACGGAGGGCTATGAGGTCTGGAAACTCTCGGGTCCCAACGGTAACGAGACTCCGATTCAGGTCGTCAGGGCCGGCGGCCCCTCACCGACGAATGGTGGGGCCATCACCCCCTGCGTCTTTCAGGACAGACTCTATCTCGGTGCCCAAATCTATATGGACAAGAACGTCACCATGGGCTTCAAGGGCGCCGACATGATCCGGATCGACACGCAGGATCGATGGGAGACGGTGGTGGGCTGGAATTCAATCTCCGGATATGGCCCGGGCTTCTCCCACTGGCCGAACGCATATCTCTGGTCGATGACGACGCACCAGGGGTGGCTCTATGCAGGCACGTATGATCAGGTAAGCCCCTTCTTCAACATCCTCGAGCATCCCGACAAGCTGATCAAAGCCTTCTGGGGCAAGGCACGAGTGGCTAACATCGTTGAGGTCCTATGGAACGCCGGGGCCGATCTTTACAAGACACAGGACGGCGTCACATGGTACCCGGTAACGCTCAACGGGCTTGGGGACGTCGGCAACTATGGGTTCCGGACGCTGGTGTCCGTGGGTGATCTGTTGTACCTGGGAACTACCAACCCGTTTGACGGACTCGAGGTCTGGTTGGGAGGCGAAAATCAGTAGCCTCCGCGGATGGACTGAACGTTGTGGTTTCGGTGTTACTCGCCCAATGATGTCGGTCATTGAATACTTGACAAGACCCGGCGAGCGAGGGGATTGGCTGGAGCCAGTCAAAGACTCTTGAGACTTGACGGAGACGCCTAAATCGAATTATACAACGCATCTGGTCGAGCGTTGCGGTATCGGCTAGAATAATATGGGAAGGGTTGGAAGTTCACCACCCGCCTCTCGAACCGCCCACCGGCGGGTCTGCCAGCCGAATCACAATGGCGGAGTATCAGGAGAGACGAGGAGACGTTTTTTTCGTCGAACGGCAGTTGCACAGATGAAGCTGAAACTATTGGCCCAAGCCGTGTTGGTCGTCGCGACCCTCGCCGCGGTGTCGTTGACCGCGCTGAAGCGGTTGACCACCGAAAGGCCGGAGGGGCTTCTGCTGGTCAGTGGTCGGATCGAGGGAGACGAGACGTCTCTGGCGTCCAAGGTGGCCGGACGGGTGGTCAAGCTGCACGTGGACGAAGGCGATTCCGTCGAACCGAACCAACTGGTCGCGGAACTGGACAGTGACGAGTTTGCCGCCATGCTGGATTACACCAAGGCGGAGGTGGTGGCGGCCGAGAAGCAGCTTGCACAAGTGGAAGCCAAGCACGCCCAGGCCCAGGAGCGAGTGAAACAGGCCGAAATCGCCTTGAAACTCGCCCGCCAGACGGTCGAACAGCAAATCAAGCTGCGTCAGGCGAGCCTGGATCGCGCCGAAGCGGGTATCAAGGCGGCGAGAGCCCAACTGGACAACGCGCAGTATGAATTGGGGCGGCTGGCGGCCCTGAGTGAGAAGGAAGTGGCCGCCACAGTCGAGCTCCGCCGGGCTCGCGATCTGACGCGCCAAGCCGAAGCCCTGCACGATGCCGCCGTCGGTCAGAAGGCCGAGGCGCAGGCAGGTCTGGCTTTGGCCAATGCCCAGACACGCGAGATCGAACTGCGGGAAGCTGAGTTGTCCAGCGCACGCCAGATGGTCATCGAAGCCGAGCGGGGAAAAGAAGCCGCCAAGGCCAAGATCGATTCCTCCATGGCCGCAGAACGGGCGGCCAAGGCCAACCTCGGGCAGACCAAAGTCTATGCCCCCACCGCAGGCGTGGTGCTGACCCGTGTGGTCGAGCTGGGCGAGGTGGTCGATGCCGGCGGGGTCATCTACGTCGTTGTTGACCTCAAGCGGTTGCATCTCAAGGGGTTCGTTCAGGAACTGGACTTGGCACGAGTCAAGGTCGGCCAGGCCGCCAAGGTACACGTCGATGCCCTGCCAGACCAGACCTTTGAGGCCAAGATCAAGAGGATCAACCAGCAGGCTGAGTTCACACCCAAAACCATCGAGACACCCCAACAGCGGGTCAAGCTGGTGTTCGGCATCGAGCTGGCAGTCACCAACGTAGACAACGTGCTGAAGCCCGGTCTGCCCGCCGATGGTGTGATTCGCGTCAATCCGGAGGCTCCATGGGCGCCACCGAGCCGGCTCCGCTGACGAATCTCTCCGTGGTTTCGGTTCGAGGCGCAGCGCGCCACTACCGACGAGTTCAGGCCGTTCGAGGAGTGGACCTCGAGGTCCCCCGGGGAATCATCTACGGTCTGGTCGGACCCGACGGGGCCGGGAAGAGCAGCCTGCTGAAGATGATCACGGGGCTTCTGCGTCCCGACAGCGGTCAGATCGAGGTATTAGGGCACACCATTCCCAAGCAGGCCGAGAAGATACGCCCCCGGATCGGTTTCATGCCGCAGGGCCTCGGACTTCTGCTGGCGCCCAATCTGACGGTCGAACAGAACATCCGCTATTTTGCCGATCTGCACAGGGTGAGCGACGAACTGCGTCGTCAGCGTCAGGAGCGCCTGTTGGCGATGACGCAGATGGAGCGATTCTTCGACCGCCGCGCCCGCAACCTTTCGGGCGGAATGAAACAGAAACTGAGCCTGTGCTGCGTGCTGGTTCACCAGCCGGAATTGCTCATCCTCGACGAGCCGACCACTGGAGTCGATCCGATCAGCCGCCGCCAGTTCTGGGACATCGTCAACGAGCTGGTAAGCCGGCAGCACATCACCGTGCTGCTGTCGACCTCGTACATGGATGAGGCCGACCGCTGCCACGACATGGCCTTCATGTTCCAGGGGCAGATTCTGCTCAGCGGCCCGCCGCCGACCCTGGCAGGCAGGACCGAAACGGGAGACCTGGAAGACCTGTTCGTCGAACACATCCGAAACGTCGAGCGGGCCGCGAGAACCACGGAGGCCCTGCTTGAGGAACAGGCCGAGCGGCAGAAGCAGGAATCGCACGTTCCCCAGTCGCGGGGCATCGCCTCGTCGCAAGCCCACCATGAAGGCATCACCGTCCGGAAGCTGACCCGGAGGTTCGGATCGTTCGTGGCGGTGGATCACATCAGTTTCAATGTGGAGGCGGGCGAGGTTTTCGGATTTCTCGGCCCCAACGGGGCGGGCAAGACCACGGCGGTCAAGATGCTCTGCTGCATCCTTCCGCTGACCGACGGCCAGGCGAACGTGGCCGGCTTCGACATCCGCACGCAGCGCCACCAGGTCAAGGCAAGCATCGGTTACATGTCGCAGGAGTTCAGCCTCTACAAAGACCTGACGGTCCGCGAGAACCTCTGGCTCTACGCATCGGTATACGGGTTGAGCCCGCGGGACCCTCGCGTGTCGGAGGTGGCCGAATACCTTCAGTTGCCCGAGATCTACGGGATGATGACGCGGGATCTGCCGATCGGGCTTCGGCAGCGGCTGGGGCTGGCCTGCTCGATCCTGCATCATCCGCCGGTGCTCTTCCTGGACGAGCCGACGAGCGGCGTGGACCCCCTGGTCCGCCGGAAGATCTGGGACATCATTCGTCATCTGTCGCGCGACGGGCACTGCACGGTCCTGGTCACCACGCACCACATGGAAGAAGCCGAGCAGTGCGACCGCCTGGCTTTGATCGACGGCGGACAACTGGTGGCGATCGACACGCCCGCCGGTCTGAAGGAACAGGTGGTTCGCGATCGCGGGCAGATGCTGGCGGTTCACGGCGAGCCCTTCATGAGTGCCCGCCAGATCTGCCAGGAGATGCTCGGCGAGGTGGCGCTCTATGGTCGAGCGCTGCACGTCTTCGCCCCGCCGGGCCAGACCGATCGCGTTCGCGAACAGATCATGCATCGCCTGGTAACCGCCGGATTGCAGCAGGTCTCCGTCGAGGTCGAGGAGGTACTGCTCGAGGATGCCTTCATCCACCACATTCGACGGCAGCAGGACAGCCTGAAGGCGGAAGCCACCTCTCCGGCGGCCACGGGGGTCCGATCATGAGACGCATCTGGACGGTGGCCGTCAAGGAAACGATCGAGGTCATCCGTGACCCCATGTACCTCTCGTTGGCGTTTTTCGTGCCCGCCTTTCTGAAGGTTGTCTTCGGCTTCGGGTTGAGCATGGATGTCGAAGATATCCCCATGGCGGTCTACGACCGCGACGGCACATCTCTGAGCCGCGAATACATCGACTGTTTCACCGGCGGCGGTTACTTTCGGATCGTCAGCCGGATCCATGAAGATGCACAGATCGATCGCGACCTTCAGGGCGGAGTCGCCCGCTGTGCTCTGGTCATCCCGGAGAACTTTGCCCGGAAGATCTATCACAGCGAGGAGACGGAGACGCAGATTCTGATCGACGGGGCCCTCCCTTACCGGGCCGACATCATTCGAGGCTACTCGATCGGAGCCCACCAGACGTTCGTGCGACGATTGGCCGACAAAGTTGCGATGAAGTCCTACCGCAAGCTTCGTCTGATCCCCATGACGTATTGCGAGCGCGTCTGGTTCAACGAGGATGTCAACAGCCGGCATTTCATCGTGCCGGGACTGATCGCCACCACCCTGATGTTCTTTCCGGCGCTGCTGACGGTTCTGTCGATCGTTCGCGAGAAAGAAAGCGAATCCATCATCGGCTTCTACAGTTCGCCCGCCAGCCGACTCGAATTCATCATCGGCAAGCTGCTGCCCTATTACGGCATCTCTATGGTCAACTACTTCATTGTGGTCGTGATGGGTGTGTGGGTCTTCCAGATGCCGTTCCGCGGCCCGCTGTGGGTGCTCACCCTGGCCGCGGCGGTCTACGTGTACACGACGGCAGCCGTCGGTCTGATGGTGAGCGTCTGGGTGCGGACGCAGGTCAGCGCCACGCTGATCACGATGATCTCCACGATGATTCCGAGCTTCCTGTACAGCGGCTTCTTCATGCCGGTGCCGACCATGGGGCGTTCGGCTCAGATCATGGCGGCGGGAATGCCGGTTACCTACTTCCTGGAGGTCTGCCGAGGCGTAACACTCAAGGGCCTGGGGTTCAGCGCCTACTGGCCGAACATGCTGATCATGCTCGGGATGGGCACGATCATGTACCTGCTGGCGCTGATGCGATTTCACAAGCGACTGGGTTGAAACCCTCTTTGAGCGTTGGTTCTATAGCGCCCAGGGCGCCCTGCCCGGCGGCAGACTCAGCATCGCATTCGCCTCGTCACTGTTCGTGAATCGCTCGGCGGCAGGATCCCATTTGAGCGGCTTGCCGACCTGCACGGCGATGTGTCCCAGATGGCAGAGCGACGTAGTGCGATGACCGACCTCGGCGTCCTCGAGCGTACGGCCCCGTGTCTTGACGCAGTCGATGAAATCCCGCTTCTCGTCCTTGAGCAGGAGATGCGTCTCGTTCGGCCCGATCTTCGAGGAGAGCAGCGAGGCCGGTTCGCCCTTCACGTCGCCGCCGAACTCGCTGTAGAGCCAGCCCTCGCTCCCCTCGAACTTCACGTAGGGCTTGTCCGTCTTGTAGATCAGCGTCACACCGTTGGCATAGCGATAGGTGATCTCGAAGCTGAGCAATACATCCCAGAGACTCCCCTTGGGCGGATAGGTGCCCTTTCCTTCGACCTCGACCGGACCGGTGCGATCGGTGTCGTTGCCCCACTGGGCGATGTCGTTCAGGTGTGTCCCCCAGTTGGTGACCATGCCGTCGCAGTAGAGGCGATTCCGCATCCAGCCGGCGCGGTCGTACTTGTGGCGCTGGTGGACCCGATCCTCCTGATAGGCCGCCTTGGCGGCCGGACCCTGCCACATCTCGTAGTCCAGCTCCGGAGGCACCGGCTCCTCCTTGATCGTGGGCATGTCGAATGTGTCGACCGGCACGCCGGTGCGAATCGTGTGGAGTTTTCCGATGCGCCCGTTGCGAACCAGCTCGCAGACGCGATGGAAATTCGCCTTGGACCGGAACTCGCTGTCGGTCCGGAAGACCCGCTTGTGCCGGGTCACCAGATCGCTGAGCAGCCGGCCCTCGGCCACGCTTCGCGTGATGGGCTTCTCCAGGGCGACGTCCTTGCCGGCCTTGATCGCCGCCACCGCCATGGGTACATGCCAATGATCCGGCGTCGAGATCATCACGGCATCGATGTCCTTGCGTGCGAGCACCTCGCGGAAGTCGGCGTACCGTGCGATGCCCTTAACCTCGTCGGGTTTGACCTGCCCACCCCAGACGGTGGTCCGATCCCCGCCGAGTTCGAGACGCCAGCGGTCGACATCGCACAGGGCGACGATCTGGCAGTCCGGAGCCTTGAGAAACGACTTCAGGTTGCTGTGGACGACAATCCGGCCCAGGCCGATCATGCCGATGGTGATGCGGTTGCTCGGCGCCACCTGTCCGTCGGCACCAAATGCCGAGGACGGCACGATGGCAGGCGCCCAGCAGGCCGTGCCCGCCGCCGCGGTGCCCTTCAGGAAACGCCGACGCGTGATCGAATGCCCGGTGGCCATGTCCGTTCGCTCCCTTCTTGCGTCCATCCGCACGCCATCTGATCTGCCGGTTCGTTGCCCACGGGGGCGGTATCCGCTGCCGATCCGTCGGCGCCGTTCGACCTATCGTCTCGGTTCGAGAACGATCGTCTTCTGCTCGTGCTCATCGGCGGAGATGCAGAATTGCCGCAGCCGTGAATACTCGGTTTTCGGAATGTCGGTTGCCTTGATAATGAGCCGCTTGTCGGTTCGGACCATCCCGGGCTGAGTGGTGTACTGCACCTCATAATCAATCCAGGGCGTTTCGATCCGCACGGGCTCGGGCACCGACTTAATCGTCCAGGACGAGTCGAACCGATAGATCTCGCCGTACTCGACCGTGCTGGGCATCGGCAGCCAGAGATCGTATCGTCGTTCCGTACGGGGGGCATAGCGGGCGGTCAGCTCGAAACGCCGCTTGGGGCGAAGCGTCACGGTGGTCCCGGTCGGCTCGGCGTACCGTTCCGCTCGGAAGTCAAACTGCACCTCGACGGGACCGTCCCGATCGGTCAGGTCGGAGAAGCTCATTTCGCCCAGACGTCCCCCCGCCTGAAGGTTGGTCACCAACGCCTCCAACTGTTGTCGGCGTTGCCCGACCTGTCGGAACTGCTGGCGGAAGCCTGCGGCGAACTCGCCCGCGGCAGACCAGTGTGCTCGGACGCGAGCCGAACCGCCCGCGGTCAGATCTGCTTCGAGCACAAGCCGTATCATGTTCTCGCCGGGTCTTGCCTGCGGCACATCGATGAACGTCATGTGCCCTTCGGAATCCCACACCATGGCCGAGGCCCCGCGGTCGGCCCAGGGCAATGTCCCCAGCCCATGGTACTCGGCCGTCGGGTCCAACCAGGCCTCCTGCCCGGAGGTTGCCTCCGAGGCCGGGACGTACACGATCGCATGGTTGCACTGGTTGGCGGGCAGGTCGCGGACCAATCGTCCGGCATCCCGCGTTCGAACGGTGGCGTATCGGGCGGACAGACCGGCCTCGTGAAGCATGGCGATCAGAAGTGCCGCCTTGCCCTTGCACTCGCCCCACTCGTCGGTCAGCACGTTGGACGCCTTGGGCGGTTTGACGCCGAAGATGCCCTGTATGTGGGAGACTTTGTATTGGATCTTCTGAGCGACGAAGTTGTAGATGGCCCGCATCCGATCGCGCGGCGTCCGGCAGCCGGCGATGACTTCCTTGACCTTCTGGCGAATAGCGCTGTCCGACTCAAACTGATCCTTCATCAGCGCCCATTCCCATCGGGCAATCTCGTCCCAGTACTCGATCGTGCTCAGGCGAACCTGCTCGAGGATGTCTGCCTGCGGCGGCATCGCCACCTCCGGCTCTGCCATGGGGACATTCTCGGCCAGGAAGTCGTACACATCCTGGCCTTGAAACTCGCCCTTGGTCAGCTTGATATGCTCGCCGCGAATCATGTGGCGGACAGGTTTCTGCGGGGGGAAGAGCAGAACCAGCCGCCCTCGAACGAGCGGACCGGCCGTCTGAAACGATTCGACGTGGCTGAAGTGCCGGCTCAGCCAGCTTGTCCCCTGCGTCTGATAGCTGACTCGATACTCCAGGATCGATCCCGGCTGAAGCTGAGCGAAGTGGATTTCCTGGTTTGAGACACGCGTCGCCTCGACCTCGCTGCCGTCCGGTTTCACGACCACCGCCCGCAAGACTCGCATCTGCTGCCCCTGCAGCGGGACACGCGTGTACTCCTGGCGACCCCGCTCGTTGAGCACTTTGACGATGACGTGCTCCTGCGTGCTGGTCGAGCCGTCGTCGTAGACCTGGGTGATGCGATGCTGAAGCAGGCGGACGAAGGCGGCCTTGGGATAGGTGTCGGCATCCGCCGGGGTCTTCAGAATCGCCGCAACGTCAGCAGGACTCATGCCATATTTCGCGAAGGCGGGGTTCTCCTGCTTGGGTTGCAGAAAATCGACGTAGTCGCGAAGACGGTGGTCATCGGGCTTGTGGCGAAGCGCGGCCCGCCAGGCCGTCACCGCCTCGACGGGACGCTCCATCCGCTCGAAAATCTCCCCGAGCTTGGTGTAGACCTCGGCGTTCTGAGGACAGATCGCAATCGCCTCGCGGCACACCGCGATCGCCGGTTCGTAGGCCTGCCGGCGAAGATGCAGGTCGGCCTTGCCCAACCGCACGGCATGGCTGAGCGGCAGAAGCTGCTGCAGGATCTCATAGTGCTTCAGGGCCTCGTCCGGTCGATCTTCCCGAAGCGCCAGATCGATCAGCGACTGCCTCGCTGCGGTATTGGCGTGATCCTGTTTGACGGCCTCGATCAGCAGTTCGCGGGTCTTCTGACGATAGCCGAACACGTCGCACAGGTTCGCGAAGTAGGCCGTCAGACTCGATGTCTGAGGACACATCTCGTGGAGCTTTCGGGCCTTGAGGTATGCCTGCCAGTTCCAGCCACGAGCCTGGAAGTACTGTGCCAAGGCGTAGTGCCCCGCGGCGGCGTTCGGTTGGGCCGCCGCCGAGGCCTCCAGGGTCTGACGCGCCAGCTCCATCGAATCCCGCGTCTGGTAGAACCGCCCGAGCAGCACCAGTGCCGTCAGATTCTTCGGCTCGAGTTCCAATGCCGCCTTGAGTTCCTCGAAGGCCTTATCGGGCTTCTCATCGGCCCAGTAGGCCAGCGCCAGGCGAAGTCGGTATTCGCTGCAATTGCGGTTGAGCAGCGCCAGCCACTCAAACGTCTGCATCGCCGGCGTTCGGCGATGGTGGGCCGCCTGGGTCAGGCCCAGATAGTAAACGGCGGATTCGTTCTGCTTGTCCTCGGCAATGCGGCGGCTGAAGTAGTCCAGCGGAGTCCCCTGGTACTCAAACGACGCAGCGGGTTGAGTCGCGACCGTCGGTACCGGCTGCGGATCGGCCGTGGTGATAGCCCCGCTCAAGGGGTTCCCATCACGATCGGTCAGACGCAGACCCAAACGCCATTCACCGCCATGCCGGCAGACCTTCAGCAGCACCTTGTTCCAGCCGGCTTGCAGCACGACCGGTACGGCAAACTGATCGAAGGTGAACCCCTTGTCCTGATCGTCGGCCAGGAGCAGGCGATCGTTGACCCACAACCGGACTGCCTGTTCGACGCCGAACCGTAAGACGGCTTCGGTCCGAACCGGCACGCGCACATAGGTCAGGGCGTAGGCCAGGACCTGGTCGTTCGGGTACATCACCCCCGCCAGATTGACCAGTCCGGAGGAGGTAAAGTGCTCGAGCTTCCGCCAGGCCACCTGCGCCCCGCGCCCGGCGTAGCTCTTGTTCGGATCGATCTCCTTCTCCGGCCCGTAGGCCAGCGCGAAGCCCGAATTGGCCTCGTTGTCGAACGGTCCGATGATCCGCCAGTTCCTCAGGAACCCCAGTCCGTCATAGATCTTCCTGGCCGCATCGGCCTGTCCCTCACGCAAAAGCAGCTCGCCCAGCACCCACCGGGCTGCCGCGCGATCCAGCGGGCGCCCCGGTTGCTCGATGAACCGCTGCAAAGCCGCCACCGCCTCCCGCCGCCTCTCGATAGGCAGCGTCAGTTCACTGATGCGATGGATGTAGTACGGCGTCTCCGGCCGGCTCTGATCGATCATCGCCAGGAGGTGGGGCAAGACCTGATCGTCGAGTCCCTGCATTTCGAGAATGGCCGCAGCGATCTCGTGCGATTTGTAGTGCCCCGGATCCGACTGAATCGCCGATTGGGCTTGTTCCAGCGCTTCAACGTTGTCCGACTTGTACCGGCTGAGAACCCACGCGAGTGCGGCGTGGTTGTCGGCGCTGGGGCGGGTCGCCAACACCTTGCGATAGCGCTCGATGGTGTAGTCAACCTGGACCCCCTGTGTCGTGGGCGCAGCCTGAGCGGCCCGCGCCGAGGCCGGCGGTATGCCCGTCAGGCAAAGCCATAGGACCGGAAGCAGCGTCGCGGCACCCCGGACCGAAGGCCGGTGGTCACACTTTGCTGAGGTGGTCCGGATGGGCACGAATATGGGCTTCGATGAGATCGGCATAGCGTTGCATGGCCTCCGCTACGATCTGAGGCTCGTCACGAGCCGTGTCCGGATCGACCAGCGGCTCGTGGGCAATGAGCTGGAAGTAGTAGTTGGGCAAGGACACCCAGAACCCCGGAACAATCGTCGCACCACACCGCAGGGCGATCTGAAGGGTGCCGGTCAGCCATTCCCGTTCCTGACCGAAGATCCGCACCTTCTGTCGCTTGTGGTGGGGTGCTCGCTGACGGTCGACGTCCAGCGCGGTTCCCAATACGTAGTTGTCATGAAAACAACGAAAGAGATCTCGCGGATACTCGTCGGCATAGAAGATGCGGATGGCGGCCACTTCCGGATAGCGACGCGCGAAGACCTCCTGCATATGAAGGCGGAGCGTCCCTTCCTTCCGGTCGCGGACGCCCGCAACCTTGTACCCCAGAATGGCCATCAGCACGCCGGCAACATGGTGAGTTCCCACGTGGGGCATGGCGGCGTAGACACCCTTGCCTCGCGCGAGCCCCTGATCCATGTTCTGGCGCCCGACGAACTCCGTCCGGGCCAATACCTTCTCGCGGGGGATATGGTCGAAGATCATGTAGAAGAGCTTGTCGCAGCGCAACCGCATGAACCACTGTCGGGTAAGGCGGCGGATCTCGCCGGAATCGAGCTTATGGTCTCCGTAGATCGCCTGGAGCCTTTCACGATAACGGCGTCGGAGCTTGTAGTTGATCAGCCACTCACACACTCCGAAGAACTGGCCGAACTTGTACAGCCCCGTCAGTCCAAAGGCACCCAACCAACCCGCCAGAAAGGCCCGGGCGATGCCGAACTTGGCGCGCACAAACACCGGCAGGGCACTCTTGCCCTCCGGCCTCAGTTCAGAGTCTAGCCCCCGATCGTTTCGCGAACGCTCCATAAGAATGGGTTAGTATAGCTGGTTGGTCTTTCGACGGCAAACGGTCGGAAACAGTGCCTCAATGCGTGAACACACCCGCTGTCGGGACGCGAATCGCCTCTCCCGGATGCCGGAGACGCCCCATCGTCTTTCCAACCGAATGAAGCCCTTCAGATCAGGCGAAGGCCCACCCGCCGTCCACGTAGAGGGTCTGACCCGTGATGAAGTCACTCTCCTGGTCGGCCAGAAATGCGAACGTCCCGACAAGGTGCTCCGGCAACCCCCGGTACTTGAGGCTCTGGACGGCCAGCACCTTCTGGAGAACCGCCTCCTGATCGGGAAACCAGCGAAGCTCTTCCTCCACGAGGATCGCCCCGGGCGCTACCGCGTTCACCCGGATACCGCGAGGCCCATACTCGCGGGCCAGGGCCCGCGTCAGACCGATGATCCCGCCCTTGCTCGCCATATAGTGGGCCATGTTCTCCTGCGGCACCATGAAGCACACGGTCGATACGTTGATGATCTTGCCGTAGCCTCGCTCGACCATCTCGGGCAGCACCTCGCGGCAGGTGTGATAGCACCCGTCCAGGTTCACGCCCAGAATGCGATGCCAATCCTCCGGAGTCATCTCGGAGAACGGCTGCCGAGGATAGAGGCCGGCGTTGTTGATGAGAACGTCGATCCGAGCCCATGAATGCCGGACCGTCTCGACCATGCGATGAACGCCGTGGGCGTTGGACACATCGGCCTGAACCAGACAGACGTCCCCGCCGGCCTGGCGAATCAGATCGGCGGCCTCCTCGGCCTCGGTCCGGTGCGAACGGTAGTTCAAACCGATCTTGGCGCCGCGTCGCGCCAGACCGATCGCCGCCCCGCGACCGATACCAACCGATGCGCCCGTAATCAGGATGACCTTGCCCTCTAAACCCACGATCGGCCCCTTAATGATGAAGGTCCGCGTCGCGGACCCTCATCCCTCCATCACCCACCGATACGTAACGAAGGAGAATGTGAAACTCCGAAGTTCTGCCGACCGCTCGCTCGGAGCGTCGTCTAAGCTACCGCCATGCGGTTGTTCATCGCGATCCGAAGCTTCTCGATGGCGCGATTCTGAATCTGACGGACCCGTTCCTTGGTCAGCCCGATCATGTCGCCAACCTCACCCAGAGTCTTGGGCGCTTCCTCGGCCGGCTTGCCCAGCGATTTCAGGGCAAACCGTTCCATAATCACCATCCGTTCCGTCTCGTTCAGATGGGCCGCATTCTTGCTGAGAATTCGCTCCAGTTCCTCCACGAACACCTGCTGGTTCTCCTCGAGTCGATTGTCCCGGAAGTCCGACGTTTCCACCGTGTCGTCGAGTTCGGTATGGTAGCGTTCGCGATGCCGGCTGGATCGAACGGCCAGTCGGGAAAACGCCTTGAGGATCGAACGGCAGGCATAGCTGCTGAAGCGATACCCCTTGATGAGATCGAACTTGTTGATGCTTCGTAACATGGCCATATTGCCCTCACTGATAAGTTCGTGCACGTCCAGGAGGGTGAATCGTGTATTCTTCGCCATCGCAAGAACCAGCGGGAAATTCGCGTTGACGACATCCGCTCTGAGGGCAAGCACTCGGCGATACCAACGCACGAGATCCTTCGTCAGCCCGGTCGAATCCGTTGCCGTGCCCGCCTGGGCCGCCAGAAGTTCCACGACCTTGCGCCGGGCGTAGTTGTATCTCAGGAAGGCTTGCTCCTCCTGAGAAGCGGTCATCTTGGCGAAGCGACGAGGTGTGGGAATCGCACCGGATGCTCTCCGGCGCTGGGCACACTCGTCATCGAAGCCGGGCGGAAACAGTTCGGCCTCGATATTCTCTTCATCCAAACGCGGATGATGAACGTAGTCGTGCCTGTGAACCAGAACCTGCTTGAGGATTTTCGCCTCGTCCGCGCTGAACTCGTTGTCGATCGAAAGGTCCGAGTCATACGAAATGTTTGATTCACCCTCGACCTCGATTTCTTCGATCGGTGCAATCGCTGTGGCCATGTCTACTCCCTCCGTGGGTCGATCCCCTCAGGTTCGACCAGATGTGTTGTGAAAAACCTCCCCAAAGTCCCCGTATCTAAACGGCCGGCTGCTGTACAACCCTGTCGGCCAGTCTTGTCGATCGCGTCGGGAGTCCGTCACGACAGACCCCGGCAGACGGAACCCTGTCCAGCAAGACCGACCAGGGCACCGGAATGGTGAATGGACCCAGGAGCCGCAGGGCCGCCAGGTTCATTCCCAGTTCGGGCTTCTCAGACCGATCGGTCGTCAGGACAATGGGCAGGTCGCTGTGCAGAATCCGCACGCGAGCCGCCAATGCCGGGCCTGTGGAATCGGGAAGCTCCAAATTCAGCAATAGGAGATGGCATGGCTGGCCCCGAAGACGACGCAGGGTAGCCCATGCCGTGGACATGATGTCCAACTCGACATTGGATGGAACGGCCTCGATCCTGTTGATCAGGCGACTGGGCAGTGCCCACACCACCCTCACAGGATCTATTCCCTGACAATTCCTCATCACGATTCTTCTCCCCTTTAGGCAGATCCTCTGCCGATTGAGGAAAGGGCAGACCGCGTGCCAGCAAGGGGGGTGAACTGCAAATGGCTTGTCTGACTTGATTTATAGAACACGCACTCGAAGTGTACGCCCCGCAGGCGCACTGGAATCTGGCGCCTTGGGCGCAGGCGCCTTGTTTGAGGGCGCGCCGAAGAGGCCCCCTCGACGCGCGGCTAGGCAGCGATGATTCCGGTGAGATGGTCTTGGAGGTTTATAGGAAAACGATACCGACGGTTCGCGCGAACGTCTTGGCCGGTAAAAATGTGTGGGGCCCCAGTCTGTAGGAGGCAGCCAAGCTGGGGCCCCGATCCAGGGCAACGTGAAGGAGGATGTCGTATAGGGTTGCTAGGGTTTCTGGTTCTAAGTTCCCTTTCGATCCGATCGCAGGGTGGCGCCCGTTGGGGCACCGCCCCCTGCCATCGGCAATCGCTCAAGTACCGACCGGCCCGCCGGGTCCGAGGCCCCACGCCTCGATCACCACCGACTGCCCGGCCAAGCGATCTATCCATACGCTGGGACAGGTCGCTCCGGAGCATCGGACCCGTCTCGCGGCAGAGGAACAGTAAGATATCCCCTCGGGAGAGGCAAATCAGGAAGGAGGAAATCCGATCACACTGGACGCCAACGGATTCGGACTGCCGAGGAAAGCAGCCCGTTTCTGACCCCCAGCCGTCCCCTTGCGACCCCCAGTTGGATCACTTGGGGGATTGGCCTCGCAACGCGCGAATCTGGTCGAACGACTGCCAGGCGGCGGCTTCGATGTTGCCCCGCATGACCTTCTCCAGATAGCCGAACGACTCGAACTCGACCGAGCAGAAGCCCTCGTAGCCGATCGCGTCGAGTGCGGCGAAGAAGGCCTTCCAGTCGACATGGCCCTCGCCCAACATCGGAAAGGCGAACTGTCCGGCCACCGGCACACCCGCGGCATCCTTGAGATGGCAATGCTTGATGGCCTTGCCCCACTGTCGGATCAGCCAGTCCATATCGCGGTGCCCGTAGAGCGTATCGTGCGACGGATCGAAGTTCACGCCCAGGCAGTCGCGGTGATAGTGGTCGATGAGGTACCGCGTCGTGTACACATCGTGGCTGAGCTGTCCCCAGACGCCCTCCACGGCGATGGCAACGCAGGCCTTCTCGGCGGCTGCGACGAAACGATCGTAGGCCTCGAAGACCTGCCCCCAGGCGGCACCCATGCTGATGTCGCGATTGACGACCGGCGCGGCGGGGTCCCACGGGGCCGGACCGGTGAAGAAGTTAAGCGTCTTGATGCCGGCCTCGGCGGCGGCTTCGATACACTCCACACCGAGCGTGATACGGTCGGCGCGAACGTCGTCCTTCAGGCAGACGACGTCCTGTTGAACGACCACCTCGCTGACCTCCAGGCCGCCGTCGCGCGTGATCTCGACCAGACGGCGAAGGTCCGCCGCAGAACGAGTCCGCGGATTGAAGTGGGCGAGGGTCCACTCGATGCCCTCATAGCCAATCGCCTTGAGCGACCGGACCACGTCCTTGGGTGCCATCTGCGAGTATCCCAGCGAGGCCATGAATGCCAGTCGGATCTTGCTCATCGAAGGGGCTCCTCAGTACGACAGGGCATACAGAAGGACGTTGACCGCCACGCGACGGGCGTCCTCCTCGACATAGCCGCGGCAGTGATGGCACTGATGCCCTTCCAGTCCGCAGCCGATTCCGAAGGGACTATACACGACGGCGGTACGACCGGCGAGTTCGATTCCTTCGAGTGTCGGGGCGTTCAGGGCAGGCTGTTCGCGCTGGACCGCCGGCCGGTAGGTAACGCGGGAGATACCATAGCCCACCGCCCCCGACAGGATCGCGTGATCGGTGGGCAGGCGTTTCAACGACGCATCGCCGAACAGTCTGGCCATCGTCCGACGAAAGGCCGTATCGAAGGCCTTGCGGCCACAGCACGCTTCGGCAAACAGGAAGCCTCCACGCTGCAGGAACCGCTTGAGGTTCTCGCCCTGGGCCGGTGTCAGCGAGAAATCGTAGTGCCCGACCATGTAGAGGATCGGGTAGTCGAAGACGCCGTCCTCTTCGAGTCGGATGGGTTGAGCCTGGGTCATGACGTCCACGTTGGCCCGCTCGTTGAGGAGGATGGCCAGATTGACCATCGCATGGGGATCGGGACGCCAATCGCCGTTGTGAACAACCTGTCCGATCTGCAGGCCGCTGCGGACCTCTCGACGCTGCGTGGGATTGGCCTCGGGCAGTCTTACGCGAGCGAGCCGATCGCGCAGAGGCTCGCGTCCCGTCGCGTAGGCGGCAATATTGGCGCCCATCCGAAGCGCCTGCTCGCTCAGCACTGGGATGTTCATCTGCTCCCAGAGGCAGGAAAGGTCTCGGGGACTGAACAGGATGCTGGTTCGGCACCCCAGGTCGATCCCCTCGATCTCGAAGTCCTCGACGTTCAGGTCGTACGCGGCGTGATAGATCGGGTGTTCCGGTTCGAGAGGTCTGAGGGGAAACTCGCCGAAGACGTCCTCGGCGAAGGCCCGCATCCCGTCGACAAAGGCCTTGGAACCGCAGCAGGCCTCGGCCAGAATCACGCCGCCGTTCTCGACGAACCGCCGCAACTTCTCGGCGGTGTCCTTCGTGAAGCGCGGGAAGCTGTGGCCGGTGAAGTAGAGGATGGGGGCTTCGAGCCATTGCTCCATCGGGGCATCCCAGTCGACGACCTGCCAGGTCACCGGTTCTCCGAGTTGGTTGCCGAGCCAGGTGGTCAGGTGGGCTGCGTCATTGCGATCGGGAGTCCAGTCGGTGTTGCGCGACCATCGCAACTTGTTGACCAGCAGGCTGCGGTGGCCTTTGCCCAAGAAGAGCAGGGCGAACGAGGTGTCCACGATCGAGTCGCCCCACGAACCGTCCCCCCTCTGTTGTTGGACCAGGAAGCCGGCCCCCTCACGATACCAGTCATGCCCACCAAAGCGCGAGAGCCCGATCAGCATCCCCACGCGCTCCAGACCATAGAGGTAGTAGTAGGGCCAGCTGTGGCTTCCGGGATTCTCCCGGACCGAGAAACGCAGGGTGAGCCAGTTCAGGCCGGCCATCAGGGCCGTATGGTTGGCGTACTGCCCGCAATGCGGAGCCTTACCCTCTTTCGTAAAACCTTTCTCGCGGCGAGTGACCACCGAGTTGCCGACGATGTAGAGACTGGCCAGACCGGCGGTGGTCATGCTGCCCGTTGCGGGCCCCTGGGCGGTGGGACTGTAGCCCCAGCCACCGTCTTTCATCTGAGTGAGCATCCAGTGCCGCTCGGCAATCTCCCAGACTCGCGGGGGAATCTGAGCGCCCGCACGACTCGCTTCGTAGAGCCCCAACAGGGCATATTGCGTATTCGAGTGATCGCCCATGCCCCCGAACGCGCCCATGCGTTGGCCATAAGACCATGTGCCTGCGGAGAGCTGCGTCTTGACCAGCCAGTCGGCGGCGACTTGGATGTCTCTGGCGTAGGCCCGAGGGTCCGCGGTCGCCAGCGCCATGATCTTCAGAGCGACGGTGTAGGTGTGGAGATTGGCCGTATTCTGCACGGCCGCAAGCCCTGCCCGAATGTGCGGATCGTCTCGGGGCACCCCGGCGGTGAGCATCGCGAAAACCGACAGGGCGGTGGTTCCACCGGGCTGATGCATCATGGTCCAGTGCCCGTCGGCACCCTGCACGCCCGCAAGGTAAGTTGTTCCACGACGAATGGCCCGTTTGACCTGATCGCCCGTAACCTCCTGGGCCGGCAGGGGCGACACCCCCATCAAAGTCGTCACGAGAAGCACGCAGGCACACGACCTTCGCGATGGATGGAATTGGCAGACTCCCATGGGTCTCATAATACGCCGGATATCGAGCCACTCAAAGACCAACTCGCACGACGGATTTGCCGATACTGAAAATACGTCGTCATATGCGCGTCCTTGGATACCGGCTGGACCGTCGACGACGCCTGTGTTTGGGGCCGACAGACCGTGCGCCGTCGCCGGCGATCTCGATGGATGCGTTCGGCCCCCGATTCTTCATGATGCGTAAGGTGTACACGCGTTGAAGCGAAACCTGACACGTCGGCAGTTTCTGAGCCAGGTGGCCTCCGCGGTCGGCGCCGCAGAGGCGGGGCTCGTTCTGGCCAGTGAGTCCCACGATGCCTCGCACGCCGCACCGACAACCGCCATCACGACCACGACATCTTCACCGGCCGTCCATGCCCCGGTCTCGCGGGGTGCCCGATCTCAGGTCTTTGAGTTTCGCTCTTCCCGACTCGTCGTGAATCAGATCATCCACGAGAAACTGCTCGGCGAGTTGATCGAGCAGGCGGCGTGTCACGTCAGCGGAAAGCACCGGCCTGCCGATGCCTGGCACGCCCTCTTCAGCGATCAGGACACCATCGGCATCAAGTTCAACGGGTCCGGGGCCGCCGGCATGGCCACCACCGAACCCTTTGCACAGATGCTGGTGAACTCTCTGATCCGTTCGGGCTGGGCCCCTGAGAAGCTCGTCCTCATCGAGGTCGATCACCGGCTCGCCAGACGCCTTAAGACGCAACCTCGGCAGTTGGGCTGGCGGGCGCAGCCGACGGACTTCGGCAGCGGCACCGACAACTTCGCAACCGTCTTGGATCAGGTGACGGCCATTCTCAACGTGCCGTTCCTGAAGGCCAACAAGATCGCCGGCATGAGCGGCTGCATGAAGAACCTCAGCCATGCACTCGTCAAGCACCCCAGCCATTACCACGAGAACCACGAACCGGCCCCCAAGGTCGGCGTTCTCAAGACCGGACACCACTGTGCCCCGTACATCGGCGACATACTGGCCACGCCGCTCGTTCGCGGGAAGCTCCGCTTTCATCTGATGAACGCCTTGCGAACGCTGCGCGAACCGATGTTTGATCCCACCGGACCGGCCGTGGAACCTTACGGAGCCATACTGGCCGGACGAGATCCTGTCGCGATCGATATGATCGGATTGGAGATCCTCAACGACCTCCGCCGGGACAGCGGAGATCGTCCCCTCAGCGAGCCCGACACCCCCCTGCCGCAGCACCTTGACGCGGCCCGAGCGGGTCTGGGCTTCTGGCATCCCGACTTCGTCGTGCATCACGTCTTGAAACCCTGATCCACCACTCCGGCACCCGACCGACGCGGTCTCGCTCCAGGCAAGGACGCCGTCATCGCCGAGGCAACGCCGATCCTGTTGAGATGAGAGCCCCGGCACAATCAACCGAGGTTTCGCAACGCGCGACGCTGGACACGGCGGCCGATCGTGTGATATAGTCCCACCCCAGAGACGGCATTGCGGGTTCATGCACTTCAAGGCCAAAGCCGTCTCGCTACGGGCCAACCTTCCTGATGCGCGACATACAGGGCTCACGGTAAGGCGACAGTGCCTCAAGGATCCGGCTGCATCGGCGTCCGTCGGTGTCGATGCGAAAGCACCTTGCGTTACTCAACAAGGAACCGACGAGGAGAGCCCACAATGTCCGCACGCATCCCAGCTGCTTCAGCTCCAGACATGACCCCGCCGTCCTTGAATCATGTGAACCGGCAGCCCTTTTCGGCTTCCTTGCGAGAGGCCGCCTCACGGTTCTGTCTCATCCTGGGGTCGGCGATCCTCTTCCAGGCGTTTTCCATCCTCGTGCTGGCAGCCCTTTCCTTCTCAGTGGGCCTGCCGCTCAAGCGACATGTCTTCTCGCTGGCCTGCTGTGCGATGGGAGTCTTCACGTGGTGGACGGCCGGACGGTACTTCCAACACCACCGCCTCAGGGTTCGACTCTCGCTGCTGATTCTCCTGACAGGCGCCATGGGAACAGGGCTTCGCGTCACCGGGCAGGTCTATGACACCTCCTGGGACGGTCAGACATACCACCAGGAAACCATCATCCGGCTTCGCGAGGGCTGGAACCCCTTTCGAGACCACCTGTCGTCTGACGGACTGCCCGCCCCCCAGCAATGGAACATGCGATACATCGTTCATTACGCGAGGGGTGCCGAGATCCTGGCGGCCTCTGTCTACAAGCGAACGGGAAACATCGAGCACGGCAAGATCTTCAACCTCCTTCTGATGCTGTCCAGCGCGTGCCTGTGTCTGAGCGCCCTGTTGAGGCTCCCTGCCGTGCCGATACACACGTCGCTGCTTCTCAGTGCGATCATGGGCGCCAACCCTGTCAGCCTCTATCAGGCGTTGACGTACTACGTCGACGGCCAGCTCTCTTCGCTGATGGTTGCGCTGCTGGCCCTGGGAGTGCTGATCATCCGGTCCTGCGATCGCATCGTCCTCCTGAGCTGGCTCGCAGGCATTGTCCTTCTGGTCAATGTGAAATTCACAGGCGTGGCCTACGCCGGTCTGGCGACCGTATCGCTGGTGGTCTGCGTCCTGCTTCGGCGGCAACGGGGGCGGGCCATCCGTCTATCGCTGCTCTCGGCCATTGCTTTCGTGTTCGGGGCGGGATTCATCGGTTTCAGTCCGTACATCACCAACACGCTATCCCATGCCAACCCCATCTTTCCATACTACGGTAGCTGCGGCGAAGAACCCACGTTCAACGCCAACATGCCCGCCAACTGGCGCAGCATGGATCGCATTGACAGGCTGTTTCATTCGGTGTTCTCCCAAACCGAGAACGTGTGCGCGGCCTGCGACGATCCCGATCGGAGAGACAGCCACCTGAAGAACCCGTTCCGCGTCTTTGAGAAAGAATGCGACACAGTGCTGGTCGGTCCGGACATCAGAGCGGGCGGATGGGGACCCCTGTTCGGTGGGGCCGTCGTACTGTCGATCGCCCTCCTGCTGATGACCCTGGCCGTGCAACCTCGAACCGCCATGGTCGGCTTGGGAATCATGCTGCTCGTCTTTCTGAACGCGATCGTCAACCCGGCCGTTTGGTGGGCGCGCCTTGCACCTCAACTGATTGCGATCCCTGTGATCGCCGTGGTGATGACCGCCCATGCCCCCGGGGGGGCTCTCAAGATCATGGGAAAGCTGATGATCCTGACGCTGGTCACCAACGCCATGATTGTGGGAAAGTCTCATGTTCGGGCGCAGATCGAAACGAGTCGTTGCGTGAAGACTCAACTCGCCCAGTTCGCCGGCGACGGCAAGCCCCTCGCGATCGACTTCCGCGGCTTCCGATCCAACAGGGTCCGTCTGAAACGAAGCGGCATCACCTATCGCGAGGTCAGCTACGTCGAGGCCTCCGGGCCCAAACCCAGGGAGCACATGATCGCATCGGAAACGCGGATCTACCAGGACAGTCCGTTGAGGAGGTAACCCGCCCTCGTTCCCTTCAGAAATGGCTCTGCGGGGACGATGTGGAGAAGGTATCAGGACGGTCTTTCGGGTCCCTTGCGCGGTCTGCCATGGGGGTGCAGCGTGAAGCTCGAACCCGGCCGGCTGGCGGAGTTGGCTTTCTCTTCCTCGATTGCCAACGACTTGCCAGGAATTGCCCCTGGCGGACGTCCTTCAGTTGCTCCTCGTGCATGGGTCGAACTGATTCTCTCTTCTGAAGGCGGGGCTCCTAAGGCGGATGTCACAGCGCGTTAGAGCACCAGTCGGCGCCGCCCTGGAACTCAGGGGAGTCGCTGGCGCCACTTTTCCGGATTGCGGGAGGCGTGGAAGACGCCGTAGACGGTCACCATGCCACCCGCATACTCGTAGAAAACCGTGTATGGAAAACGGCGCACCAGCCCCCGACGGTAGTTCTCGTGGACCGTTGCGTGTATTTCAGGCAGACGGCAAATGGTCTCGATGCAGGCATCGAGGCAGGCGAGGAACTCTTCCCCCAGGCCGACCCGACGGTCCTCGTACCAGGCATACGCCTCATCGATGTCTTGCTCGGCTTCCGGTGCAATGACGAGCTTAGCGCCCATAGCGGCTGCGAACCCTTCGCTTGACCTCGTCCCAGGAAAGCCCTGATGCCGGGTGGCTCATCAGGTTAGCCTTTCTACGGGCCAACTCCTGCTTCTGCCAGTCGTGTACCGGAATCTCGGAAGGGGTGGCCGCCAGATCGTCCCAGAGGTCCTCCACCAACTGGAGCTTCTCCGACGCGCTCAACTCGAACACTGAAACGGCCGTCTGATCCATCGTAACGCCCCCATGAAGCAGCAAGCGTAAGTCCTGCCACTCGCTAAAGTAATGTTCGCGTGTACCCGACTGTCTGTCAAGTCAACACCACCGCGGCTCAGGCGACAATGGGTACGGGAAGGGTGCCGGGGAGTATCTCCTGACCGCTTCCGCAGCCCACCACGAAATCGTAGCGTGAAGCGCGAACCCGGCCGGCTGGCGCGCTGACCGGATTTCTCTTGCGTCTTGTAGAAGGGGATAAGTTACTATTGCGGCGTCAGCCCGGTGCGGGCTGAACGGTTACGCGGATGGGGGCGAGGAATGGGAACGGGGCGAGCATCGAACGTCTCCGTTCCAGGGGAATCTGAAATCATGAGACACCGACTTGTGGTATCCGTGCTCCTTCTGGTCCCGCTCGGCACGTCGCAGGCTGCGGAAGTCCCCCTGCGCCGGCCGGTGATCTTCTCCTACAATCACCCCTGGGGCAGCGACAAGAACCCCAACAAGGGCTACACCGACCCGTGGTTCATGGACTTCAGCAAGGTGCGACTCTCCACCGCCAACATGGTGGACCACGTGAACCCGAAGACCTACGCCCCGTGGCACACGCCCGACCGGCGCGTGCTGGCACGCGTCAAGCAGTGGGCCAAGCCCTGGAAGGACGACAAGGCCAACGACCTCATCCGGGCATGGGACGAGGCGCTTCGAGGCGAGGGCATCGACGGCCTTGCCATGGATGAGTTCATCGGCAAGAAGGTGACGCCCGAGCTGATCGCGGTCTGGGTGACGGCGCTGAAGGAGATCCGGCGACGGCATCCAGACAAGATCCTCGCTTTCTGGTCGGACAGCGGCCTGGGCCGGGTTCGCGTGTTCGGCAAGGCACACCAGCCCCTGCTGCAGGCCCTGCGCGATTACGCCGACTTCGTCATGCCGGAGATCTACTACCGCGAGAAGAGCGAGCCGAACTTCAAAACCAACCCTGCCCCCTTCGGCGAGTTCCGCAAGAAGGTCGAGGAGTGGGAGGCCCAGGCCCCGGGCATCACGCCGAAGATCCTCATGGGGCTGGGAACGGTTCAGAACGCTGACTGGGGCTATGACAACCTGCCGGAAGTGGACTATGCGGAGTTCCTGGCGAAACAGGTGGAGGTCTGCGCCACCGACCCGGTTCTGAAGCGGATGGCCGGTCTGGCAATCTACGCCCCGGGCTATCTCAAGCCGGACACGCTGACCAGGCTCAACGACGCCATTATCAAGTACTACGGCCTGCCTGCCGCTCGACCACCCCTGACCGGCGGGCCCCAGACAACGTCCGGCCCCGCGTCGCAGAGACCGCCCACCGCTCCACCCGCCCAAACCAAGTAACGACACCCTGCACATCGCCTTGGCAGTGGCGTATGGGGTCAATCACCTGCTGACGTGGAACTATGCCCATATCGCCAATGGGCATGCAATCAAGAAATTGGTGTGAATCAATGACAGATTGGATCGACAGACCCCGGTCATCGTGACGCCAAAATAACTACCGGAAGAGCGAACGACGCGAAACGCGATCCAATCGTCGAGAGAGTATCGTTCGCGGCTATCCGGAACGTTGAAGAGCCGCTAATCCGGATCAACCGGCCGTACATGCAACCGCGCATCGGCTGAGCAGTCCTCATCGAAAACGGCCGTATAGTGCCTGCCGCACCCCAGGCATTCCCAATCACGTACAGACTCCCCCGGCTTGGGCCTGCGCAGCGGAGTCGGCAGGCCGCACGAAACACAATTGCCGATTCTTCCTATGAGAATGTTGATCAGTTCGTCCGCACACCAGGGTTTCTGCAGAAAGTACTCCACGCCCATCGCGGCGAAGTCGTCCCTGTGATCGGTGCCGCTGTTGCCCACAATCACTACGTCGGGACGGACGGCCCTCGTCTTCTCAACCATCACATGGAGGGCGACGCCGGGCATGTTGAAATTCAGAATCATGAAGCCGATGCCGCGATCGTTCTCCAGAAGTCGACAAGCGTCCTCATGCGTTGCCGCGGCGTAGCATCCTGCCCCGAGGCTCTCCAGCATGGAGACAAACCAGCGTCGAATGATGGCTTCATCATCGACCACCAGAATCCGTTGGTCGAAGGGCCATCGACAACGCCGGGCACCTCTGATTCCAAGAAACATCTCAATCATGGCGGAGTTCATGTTTCGTGGTTCGTCCCATCGGCACAGGACAACAAGGCGGCTTCCATCTTCGTGGGGCTCTTGTGAGCGCAGGTGCCAGCTCTTGTGCGTATTGGAACGAGGGGGAACCGCAACCCAACAGTGAACCGCCGCGTCGAGGTCCGGCATCGTCCCCCCGCCAAACAGTTCCTCCAGACTTGAAGCGCCCGGCCCGGCCTTGGTCTCGCACATCATTTCCTTTGCCGCGCTGTTTGCGAACAGAATGGCACCCCGCGAGTCGACCGCAATCATGGCGAGAGAAAACGGCCCCGGAACCTGCTGCTGCTGAAGGACGGCCTCTTGAACTGCCGTTCGAATCTGCTCCGCATCGAAGGGCTTGATCAGAAAAGCGTGAACGCCTGCCTTGCATGCCCCCGCTCTGAGATCGTTCGACGGGAAGCCGGTCATCAGGATCGACCGCAAGTCCGGAAGGAAGGCTCGCAACACCTCCACAACGTGCAGTCCGTGAATGTCGTCCTTCAGCATCCAGTCCGTCACGAGCACATCCGGACGGTATCGGGCTCCTATGTCGAGTGCTTCTCGCCCGGTACCGGCCGTTCGCGTCTCCTGGTGAGCGCCGCAAAGAACATGGCTGATCAACTCGCAGTAACGTGGCTCATCATCAACGATCAGTATCTTTGCCATCGGCAGCCTCCGTTCCCGTGTGCCGTCCAAACTCAATGGTGAACGTGGTTCCCCGGCCCTCTTCGCTGGCAACTGTGATGCTGCCCTTGTGGCTGGTGACGACCCCGTGAACCACGCTGAGCCCCAGGCCGGTACCTCCCTTCTCCAGGCGGGTTGTGTAGAACGGGTCGAAGACGCGCCGCACCTCCTCGGGAGTCATGCCGGAACCATCGTCTCGAACGAGCAGCCGGACTGTGTCCCCCACCTCCTGCGTTTCGATGGTCACATGGCCACCCCCTCCGCACGCCTGCACGGCATTGTAGACCAGGTTCACAACCGCCTGCTCCAGTTCGACCGCATTGCCAAGAATTGGGTTGAGCGACTTCGCCAGGCGGGTCTCGACCTTCACGCCGTGCTTCGCGCTGAATTCCGTGGCGAAAACCACGCCGTAACGGACGACCTCATTCAAATCCAGGGGGTGTTTCTCGGTAGGTTGCTCTCTCGCGAAATTCAGGACGCCCCTGACGACCCGGGCACACCGTTCTATCTCAACCTTGTTCTGGCGGAGCAACTGGGCGACCACGTCGGGCTTGTCCATGCAGGCCAGGGCGGTGTCCGTGCCCAGAAGCATGATGCCGAGCGGATTGTTGATCTCGTGGGCAATGCCGGCCGCGAATGTGCCGAGCCAGGCCAGCCGTTCTGCTCGCCGGGCCTCCTCGCGAGCAGCCTCCATCTCACGCGTCCGCTGCGCGATGACTTCCTCCAGATGGTCGCGATAGCGGGCCAGTTCCTCCTCCGCTCCTTTCCGCTCCGTAATGTCGCGAGCGATATTGAACATGCCGATGACGTGTCCATTGCCGTCATGGATCGGCCCTCGGGTCGCCTGGAACGTGTGGCGCATGCCATCGGCCGTGGTTACAACATCCTCCGATGTCGACATCATGCCGCTGCGTATGACGGCATGATCACGTTCCATAAGCACGCGGGCTTCGTCGGAAGCCAGAAAACCGGTCTCGTCCTGCCCGATCATCTCCGCGGCTGGCTTGCCGATGAGTCTCGCCGCGGCCGTGTTTAACAATGTGTACCTTCCGGCGGAATCCTTGGCGAAAACCACATCCGGGGTGCCCTCAACGATCGAGTTGAGCTGTTCGCGGCTTACCCGCAGAGCCTCGGCTGTCGTGGCAAGGCGAGCAGAGTTCTCACGGGAGATGCGTTCGGCCGTCCTGCTCTCGGTATACGATGCCGAAAGCAGAAGGCCGGTGACCGCCGTAACGCCTGCGTAGGCTTGCGCGAGAAGCAGCCGCTCGGTCAGCGTCTCGCCTCCCCACAAGAGGGGCCCGGTCACCACGGCGTCGCTGGTCATGACAATGGCAACAAGCACCACCGTGGCGGTCACAACTCCGCGCACGCTGTGTCGCAATGCACACCACGTGAGCAAGGCGACCAGCGTAAAGGGCTCAAGGATGAGTGCGTGTGAAACGTGGGGATCGAACGTCAGCCACGCGACCGTACACCAGACGACGAGGAACGCGCCGGCTTCGAGGACCCGGCCCCATTGAATGTCTTTCAAGACAATCCGGCGACCGCCCCACGCGACAATCAGCGGCGCTACCAGGAGAATGCCCAACCCGTCCGCGATCACCCATGTCTTCCAGAAACTCCAGAAGGACGCGTGAGACGTCAAGGTCGCCGCCCCCGCACCCATCAGGCCGGTGCATGCGTTGACCAGAGTCGCACCCAGGACCAAGACCAGCACTTCCCGGACCCGAGTGAATCCCACACCCTCACCGCAGAGCCTCACCAGAAGCCACGCGCAGGTCGCGGATTCCAGGATGTTGGCGGTCATGAAGCCGATGCTGGCAAGTGGTGGGCGGCCCGCAAGCAGATCAGCCGCATTACCCGCCAGGAAGAGCAAGATCAGTATGGCCGGCCAGAGCTTGCGAGGATTGAGCAACAGGGCGGCGAGTCCAATGCCGCCCGGCGGCCAAACGGCCATCAGCACCTTCTGTGCGTCTGGATAGAAGAACGACAACTGGTGAGAGAGAAAGTAGGCGGCAGCGATGAGGACAAGCCGAGGCACTATCTGCCGCAGGGACAGACAGACAGGCAGGTGCAGACCGTCTGTTTTCCGCTCCACAGGCACCTCCCGTCTCCTCGGGGCGGAGGAGAGGACCGTCGCAACGGGGACAATGCTTGAACCGCGATGGGCCTCTTAATCATTTGTACAATAACAGAACATCGTGCCCTTCGGTATATTTCCAGTAGTAAAACTACACTTCAAAAAACTCCTTCAACGCCTCTGTAGTATTAGGCAAAGCCGATGCACCACTCGACGATGAGACAACGCTTCATACCCACAGAGCGTCCGCCGACACTTAAGACCGGCACGGCACAGTTGCCCGGCAGGGCGTCTCGGGAAACCGCGAAGACCGGCCACACCGATCCCTCGCCGCGCACAACGGTCATCTCCTTCTGACGTCGGCTCGCATCCCCATTTCAAGACAGGGCGATTCGGCGCGCTGACGAAAGTCCCCGCTCGCCGCATCGACGAACAGCGGCTGTGCGATTCGGCTGTGCTTGTCCTGTCCGGTCTCCGTCTGATAGCGGCCGAACTCCGACGGCGCATACGACCGGCCACCCCAATCGATGAGCGGGCCGCCAGTTACCTGCCAGGCCTTCATCGCCTCCGCCCAGCTCTTGGTGCCCTTGCCCAGATGGATGAGACACTTCCCCTTCGTCTGCCAATAAGCGTTGTGGTCAAGAACAAACTTGCGCTCGTCCGCCGGATCAACGCTCAAGCAGACCGCCGCACCGTAGCCTTCACAGAAGACGTTGTGGCGAATAAAGACCTGCCCGGGCAGCGTGCGAGGATCGATCATCCAGGCCCACACGTGATATCCGACGGGCTGCGGATAAGGATCGGACCGGCGAGGCGGGGCTTCGCCTTGCATGCCAAAGCCGCCGCCGGCGTTCAGGCATGTGTTGTATTCGAAATAGACCTCCCGTGCAGGCTCGCGACACTCGTAGGCAACCAGACCGCAGTCGGTGAACAGGTTGTTGCGGAAGAAGACCCTTTCCGGGATGTTCCGCGTCTCGCCGCCCTGGTGCGTCACACCAGAGTCGTAGATGTTATCGAAGAGACAGCCCTCGACTGTAACGTCGCTGGCGCCGTCCCAGAACTCGATGGCGTTGCCGAAACGTATGCGGCGCTCACAATGCCAGACGGCGCCGCCGATGAAGCGGAACTCGCAGTTGCGAATGACGACCTGCCGCGCATGGGATTCCTGGTAGCCGTGCACGCCGGAGTTCCGGAAGCTGAGGTTCTCAAGAACAATGTGGCTCTGGCCGCCGACAAGCCGCCGCTGACCCCAGAGCGCGCACTCAATATCCGCATAGGCCCGCGCGGGATGGGTCGGCGAGCAGAGATAGAGGCGATCTCCGCCCTGCTGCTGCCTGCCGAAACCGGTGTAGTGCCATTCCCCCGGCCGGCGGAGGTCATCTGGCCGCCATCGCAGGATGCCGCAGCTTTGGCCGTTGTTGAAGACCAGATTGCAGACCTCGCTTGGAATCGTCTCTGTGTAACGCCAGACCGACGGTCGCTCCTCTACCCATTTGTCCGGGGAGCCCACCGCCATGGACCCCAGGAAGGCGGGCTTGGGGCCTTCACCGTACGCGCCGTAGACGATCGGCGCCTTCTCCGCACCGTTGCGCGTATGCAGCACATCGCGGATGACGCTGCCTCGCTTGAAGAGCACGGTGTCGCCGCCCCCGAACTCGCGTCCGGCATACGTCTTGAACGGCCGGGACGGCGCCAATCCATCGTTGGCATCGTCGCCCCCTGCCGGATCGATGTGATAAGTCCTTCCGTGCACCGCTGCCGGTGAGGCGGCCATCGCACGGCGCCCCATTTCGGCGTTCGCGTAGGCGGCAGCAACTCCCAACCCCCGAACGAACTGTCGTCGGCTTAACGGCATCATAACGTCCTTTCGATTCACATCAGCCGAGCCTATCGGCTTTCGCTGCCCACAGGCCGGATCCTGGTTGCCCGCCCGGCGACGATCAATCGAACGTCGCAACGGCCTTCGCAACACCCCTTACATGCCGATACATCACTCGACGACGAGGAATCGCTTGATGCCCACGAGGCGTCCGCCGGCACTTGAGACCGACACGGCGTAGTTGCCCGGCAGGGCCTCTCGGGGAACGGTGATGGTCACCTCGCCGGGAAGGGTTGTCTCCGGTGGTGTAACCTGTAGCCCGGGAGCACTGACGGCAACACGGTCTTGAGTTGCATCCGTCTCACGCCGCGTCAACAACTTCAGACACAGCGTCGTCGACTCGCCCCTCCGCAACGTGCCGAGTGAATCGAACGCCACAACCCCAGCCCCCCCCGTCCGGCGGAGGATCACCAGCGCCCAGTTCGTCTTGAGGCGGAGGCGAACGTCGCCGCCCTGGCGCTCGACCGGCAGCGGCATCCATGTCAGCGTCTCCACATCGCACACGACGGCCTCCTCCACTTGGGAAGCGAGTCCGGGCAAGGTCAACGCATACTCGGCGTGATGACCCGCCACACCGGTGCCTCGCGGCCAGACCTGCGGATCCTGGCAGGCAGGCCGGGCGGCGACGATCGCCCAATAGCCCTTTCCCTCGAATCGCCTCGCGACGATCTGCGGATCGGACGATCGCGGATCCTCGTCGGCCACGTCGCCCCAGACGAGGGCCTCGTGCACCGGAAAACGAGCGCACAGCCAGTTCCAGTCCGGCCTCCGCACGTCCGAACCCGTGCAGTCGCCGCCGGCAAACCCCGACAACGAACCCCACAACGCCCCGGAAGCATAGACGTACGGGCGGAAGGGCCCGACCGCCAGACGCATCGGCGACAGGTCGCGCGGGCATCGGCTGGTCAGCGCCCCATGGAACCACTGTCCGACCCAGTCGGCCGGCCCCTCCGTCAAAAGCAGCACGTCGGGACGGACGGCAATCGCCGCCTTGCGAACCTTCGCCAGCAGCTCCTTGAGCCAATCGTTGTAGCCGAAGGGCGTCGTGTGCTTGTGAGCGGGGTTGTAGCAGGGCCAATAGTAGAAGCCGAGCGAGTCGAGGCGGACGCCGTCGGCACCGGTCTGGCGCAGGAGCCGCGCCACCATCGCGGCCAGATGATCCTGCCACTCGACGCAGCCGGGACACATGTGATAGAAGCCCTGTTTCGTGTACGGCCCGCGGAGGCTGCCGTCCTTGTGCATGATGGCCCATCGCTCGGCCTTGCCCGACGTGGCGAGGTTGCACTGACGAGGCACGATGTAGCCCTCGACGTAGAGCGTCGCATGAAGGCCCAGGCGGTGGAGGCCCGCGATGCCCTCGCGCATGGCTTCAGAACCGCCCATGTCCGAACGGATGATGTTCTCGCCGTCGGTGTGCGGGGTGTACGTCTCGTCCTTCATCCGCATCGAGGTCTGGCAGTAAAAGGCGAACTCCCAATTGTCGATCGGAGCGCGGAGGTGCGCCGCCGGCAACTCACGGAAACTGTCCAGGACAACCTGGCCGGTGTAACCCGACGCAACGCCGGGGGTGGCCTTCTTGAAGTGGATCCCGTTGTTCCCGGCAGACTGGCGGAACCAGGCGGGTGCCTCGACATGGACATACGCGCGGTCGTACCACGCACGGTAGGCGCGGGCTGCCGGTCGCCAATCGCCTGTGTAGACCAACAACCGGACCGGCGGCAGATCGACAAACGCCCCCGGCGCCAACGTCACTGGCGGGAAGTGGTGCAGCTCGATCTTCGGCTCGGCAAGCGCCAGCCGCTTGGGCCGGACGTCCGAGTCCATGAAGATCAGCCCCAACGCGCTTCGTGTGGCCGGGTCCCAGATCGCATGCCATTGCATGGACATCTGGTTGCTCTCGCCCAGCACGCCACCATGACGCGCCCAGGCCGGCACAATCACGCCGCCCTGGTCCATCGCCGTGGCGAGATTCCGGGTGGCATCAGGCCCGAGCCGCACGCCGTCGAAATAGGGGAACGAGGCGAGCAACTCTCGCGGCGTCACCCCGGTGTTGGTGATCCGCAGCGACCAATCCGATGTGCCCGGGCCGGGTCCCGGCCTGACCTGCAAACGTGCCGTGAGCCCTTGCCCCTCGTACCGCAAGGTCAGGCCTTGGTCGCGATCCGCGCCCGCCAGCCGGCAGGCATGAGGGTCGACGATCGCCCGAGCAATTGTCGCCGGGTCGTCGAAGATCAGTTGGAACTTGTCATTGACGCGAATCTCAAATTCCTTGGTCAGGTCTGCATAGATGCGGAAGGGCATGGCACCGACTCGGCCGTTCTTCAGGCACTCGTCACCAACCGACCGATTGGCGATGCGGCGGAGCCCGCCGGAGTTGCGATCGAATTCGATCCGACAGAGGGAGTCTTCCAGGACGATCGCCGGTGACCGCTCGGCGGCCGCACCGGAGGCCCGAGCTGATTCGCCGTGACAATCGATCGGTCCGAACCCGAGGAGAGGTGACAGAACTATCGCGATCGTCGATCCGAGCAACGACCGATGCGCCATTACCGGCTGATTCATAGCGTTCGTCTCCTCGACAGCGGGCGCTGATACTCTATGGGCGCAAGCACGGCCGGGCAAACGAAGCGGAACCCCATTGACTCTGCGGACCATGGAGAGGCATGACGAGGGTTCGAACGGATCCGAGCCCGGCCGGCCATCGGGCTTGAATCCACCCTGTGGAACCGGCAGGATACGATTGTATGGAAGAAGGAATTCAAGCGCAAGAGATACTTGGACTGAGAGATGAAGAAGCCGCGCACCAGCCCAGAGTTCGTCGTATGCATCGACAATGCAGGGTATCCGGCATCGCTGGAGCTACACAAGATCTGCCGTGTGGTGCCGGATGCAGATGCCGCGGCGGACGGCGACATCAGAATCATCGATGAGAGCGGCGAAGATTACCTGTATCCTGTCTCCCGCTTTTCGCCCATCAAGGTGCCTGCGGCCGTACAGAAGTCCTTGCTCCACGCGTCCTGATTGTCCCCTGTCTTGCTGGTGGCTCGGGCAAGGAAGACTTGCCAATACGACGGATCGAACTTCTTTCGACCTGCCAGCACGCCCATCCTTTCGCGTCCGCCGGTCCTGGTGATGATACGTAACGTCGAACTCCATGAGTCGGCCGGGGCGTCTGAACGGTTCCGGCAGATCCTTCTCTACACCTCTTGCAGGGCGCTGCCTCATCGCGTGGGGGGCCAGTTCTTCGGAGGCCGCCACCGAATCGTGTGACCGACCACGTCCTGATTGACATTGGCGTTCTCTTTGAACACGCGTGCGTAGTATCCGGTCACGATGCTGCCGTCGCCCAGCACGACGCTGCGAGGATGTCCGCAATAGTTGTCCCAACTGAACCAGGCGAGGATCACCGGATGATCCGTGTCCCAGGTCTGACCTCCGTCGGTGCTGGCGATGGCCTGTACACCAAACGGAAACTGCCGGTTGCCGTAGAGAATCAGCAGGCGCCCGTCTGGCAGGCGCAGCGGGAAGCCCGGCACCTGCGCTCGCCCCAGTCCGATCGAGCGAGGCTTCGACCAGGTCCGTCCGGCGTCGGCCGAGCAGACCACCTTGCACATCGCTCCCCCTTCGCCTGCTCCGTCACTGGCCACTCGCAGGCAGCCGAAGAGCCGTCCCTCGGGCAGCAGGGCAATATTCACCTCGCTCGCATCGGCGATGTATGAACCGTCCCCCCAGGTCCGGCCGCCATCCTTCGAGCGCAGAAGGTATGCCTGTGAACGCCCCGGCCCCAGCGCAATGTACGCGCTGCACAGTACCGTGCCGTCGGCCATTTCGTGAGGTCCGTCGCTCTCCCCGAAGATGAGATCGTTTCGCGCCTTCTCGACGGTCGAAACGGTCCACTCAATACGACACTCCTGCCACGTCTTCCCCTCATCCGTCGAACGATGCAGCCTGCCATGGGCCAGCAGCAGTGTCCCGTCGCGCAGTGCGCTGAACTGCGCGGCTCGGCCGCCCAGACCAACCCGAAATCCAGTCCCCTGGGGCGAACCCCAACTCAGCCCCTGATCCTTCGAGCGATAGAGCGTGATCTCGCCGTGGGCGAATTGACTGGCCAGAAGATCGCCGTTGGGCAGCCGTGCCAGACAAGGCTTGTGTCCGCCGCGCGGACCGATCTGTGCCCGTTCGGCCGGCTGTTTCTCGACCACATGAACTTCCTGAAGATTGACCGAATTGAATCCGGTGTAGTTGCCGCTGCCTTCCCTGGCCCGGTACTCGGGCAGTTCCAGAACCGGCCTTGTGGTCGACGCACCGTTCGCCAAAGCACACGCGGACGTGCCAACCATCAGCAAGACCGCTACCCCCTGCAGGTTGTCCCAAGACACGAATCGCCTTCGCATGGCGTGCTCTCCTCTTCGAGGTGCGTCGGTCGCACGGTGATCTGCCGGACTATCCGATCATCCTGGGCCCGCGTCAAGGTGTGGCGACACTCCGCCGTGACCACCCGAGCCTCCCTCTCTTCTTGCTATCAATCAGCCCGTTTCAACGGGCCTCTCGCACCGTCGCCGCGCTTCCAACGCCTGCACCCTCTGCCAGCGCCTCCGCCAGTCACCGCCCCCACTCTCCCCAATGAGACAGGGAAGGGACCAACCTCCCGATCCCGGCCTTGGAGACGGCCGCCGTGGCCCCTCCAATATCAACCCAGGGGACTGGCTCCAATTCCGATCGCTCAGGTCGTCAGACCGGAACAATCGGAATGGGTGCCTGTCCCCCTCGGTTCGGTTCCCCAGAAAGGAGACCCCCAACCATGCAACCCGACCAAAGACATCCCGAACTCGGAAACCTCACATCACTCCAAAACGCCGCCGTCGACATCCTCCTTACCGGCTCCACCATCACCGATGCCGCAGGCAAGGTCGGCGTCACACGTCGAACCCTCCACCGATGGCTCACCGACGACCCCCACTTCAACGCCGAACTCAACAAACGGCGAAACGACCTCTCCCGCGCCGTCGACGACCGACTCCGCGCCATCGCCATGGCCGCACTCGACACCGTCGAGAACGCCGTGACCTCCGGAAACGTCCAGGCCTCCCTCGCCGTTCTCCGTGGCATCGGTGCCCTCGACCGTCGCCGCAGCCTGCCCATGAACGACGACCCCGCCGCCCTCGCCGTCCAGGCCGAACTCCTCGCACAGACCATCATGCAGTGTGAAAAAGGCGTCGAAAGTGAGACATCCGCCGCCTCTCCCCCCGAAACGCGTGAAGAACGTGTCGAAAGTGAGACACGCACCCCTCCGAGCCGGGCGGTCCTCCGCCCCGATACCCGACCTGAGACGCCCCGTCCCAACAAGCTCCATTCCCCACACCCGATCCCCGATCCCTTGCCGTCCAATTTCCGTGACACACTGGGGCAAAGTGAGACATTCGCCGACTCGCCCAATCCGAATACGCCCGCCTCCCCCGCCCACCGACCGGCTTCTGACTTCCAACTCTTGACTTCTAACTCCCAACTCCTAACTTCTACCTCCCCGCCCCACCAAGCCCCTCCCCCGAAAACGCGTGAAAAACGTGTCGAAAGTGAGACATCACCCGCTCCGAACCGCCCGGACACCCGACGCGAGACGCCCATCCCCAACAGACGCCCCAACACGCTCCATTCCCCACACCCGATCCCCGATCCCTTGCCGTCCAATTTCCGTGACACACTGGGACAAAGTGAGACATTCGCCCCTCCGAGCCGGGCGGTCCTCCGCCCGGAACCCCAAACCCAGACGCCCACTCAGAAAATGCGTTTCGAGCCCCTTCCCTTGTCGCCCTCATCCCGCCCGTCCCCCCTCGAAACGTGTGAAAAACGCGTCGAAAGTGAGACACGCCCCGCTCCGAGCCGGGCAGTCCCCCGCGATACCCGACCTGAGATGTCCAATCCGAACAAGAGATCCAGCGAGACCACAGGTCCACGGCCCCTGTCTCCCGACAGAAGGCCACAAGCAACGAACGACAGAGCAACCAGGGAGTCTCACACCGGTGCAAGAGACGGGAGGTTGTAGTGCGTAGGGTCATACAGCTTGGTTGCTGACGGGTGTCAGCGGGACATGGGAGGACGCGCCGACGCTGTCGCCCGCCCGGCCTAAAGGGCGCGGCTCGGATTCCGGATCGACGGAGTCACCACCGACACGGAGTGCCCTTGCGCGACGGCCACCCCGCCGCCGGCCAAAACGCCCTCGTTGCCGGTGACTCCAGGAGTGGTGTGTCTTCCCCCCGAAGGCGGATACGTCTCGCACGGTTCAAGGCTCTTCGATCTGGAGCGTCACCGGTCCGCGCAAACCCGAGGGGACGAGGCGGGCGTCGGGCTTCAGGGCCATGATCGTATCGCCCAGCGAGGTCCAGCTAACGCGCTTGTCCGGGGGCAGGGCCGCGTCGCCGATGATGCGGTTCGCCCAGACATTGACAATGTCGATCTCCAGTGTGTTGCCCGCCGGCTTCAGCAGGCCCGTCACCTCGACCCTCCACGGCGGACACCAGAGGACGCCGAGGTCGCGGCCGTTGAGGCGGACTTCCGCCAGGGATCGCAGCATGCCCAGATCCAGGTACACGGGGTGTCCGGGCGCTCGGACCGATTCGGCCGCATCGAAGGTCTTCGTGTACGTTGCCCGGCCGGAATAGAACTTGATGCCCGGCTCGGGGCGCTGGGGCCAGTCGTCAAGTCTATCGAAGGTCACGGGACCCGGCCCGCCCCGTTTCGGATCGAAGGCGACAGTCCAAGGACCCTCGACTTGGGCGGCAGTCTTCAAGACGGACCAGTTCTTGCCGGACGGTGGCTTCGGCGGGTCCGACAGGACGCGACGGAAGACAACGAAGCAACTGCCCGAGGGCGGCAGCCAAAGCGGCACGATCGTCCGACCGTCTTCGACGCGGAACTCCGGCACATCGCGCCGCGACCCGGCAACCGCGTCCCACAGCTCGGGCTGCCGGCCGGAAACGCGAAAGGCGACCTCCAGATGAGCCGCATCCTTCTCCAACTCATTGACGGCCAGCGAGCCCTGGCGCCGCTCCCAGATCTCGAGCGAGACGCCGTGATCGATAATGTTCCGCTGGTTGGAGAGGAAGTAGATGTCGGCATCGCCCGTGCGGCGGTGAATCCATTCGATCGGACCCTGACCATCGCGCAAAGCGATCTCGACATCGGCACGGATGTTCATGGACTTCAGGACATCGCCGACCGAAGGCCCCCAGATGATGCGGCCCGCACCGACCCCGTGCTCCGTCACGGCCTTGCCGTCGATGGAACCCCACAGATCGTCGGCGAGCTTGCGGACCTGGTCGTCGCATCGAGGATACCCTCTCAGGCTCGGCGACTCATGCGGCCTGGGACCAACGACGGTCGCCCCCGCCTGGACCAGGTCGCCGACCCTGGCGAGCAGTTCCGGCGTCATGTGGTTCTCATCCTTCAGGACGAGAACGCGATAGCTCATGCCGTTAGGCAACGTCAGCCGGCCATCCTTCACCTCGACCCGCGACAAGAGCGTGCCCGCATCGCAACCATCATAGGAATAGCCGTCGGGCAAGGCGGGTTTGATGAGAGGCCTCGCCGGCAGCATGCTCGGGGCGCCCTCACCGTAGAAGTACAGGACGTCGGCCACGTACCGCCCCTGCTGGAGCATGCTCTGACAGCGTCGGAGGTAGTCGATGTATGCCTTGGCCGGCCGGCCCCACCAGGTGTTCATGCGACTGAAATTGACGCCGAATGGCCCCATCGTCATCCCCGGTGCACGATCGAGCCACGGATGCAGCGCCCAGGTGTGAAACACCAACCGGTTGATGCCCATGGCGAAGCCCAGATCGCCGATGCCTTTCAACCCGTATGGGTCGGTCATCCAGCGATCGAACGTGGTGAACGCCTCGGCCGCGGCGATCGGCCTGCCGTAGATATGGGCGCCGGAGGCCGCTTCGCGGGAGTCCGATCGGGCCCAATCGTCACCATAGACACAATTGGGCATCTGGAACTCGCCCATCGGCAGATCGCAGCGCCCCTTGGCCTGAAGCTGGTCGACCGTCGTCTGCACCATGACGCCGGCAATCTCGCCCTGAAACTTCAGCCCTCGCTTGTGACACAGCTCGTTGAGCGTTCCGAAGTAGTTGTCGGCAAGCAGATCGGCGATCGTCCGCCGGACGTCCCAGAGGAAGCGGTCGGCGACCGCAGGGCTGTCGACCACACGGCCGCCGCCATGAACCAGGAGAAACGGCGTCGGATCGTAGCCGCGACGCTTGCGGAACTCATCGACGAACTTCGGCGTGATGTTCAGGTCGCCCGCCTCCCAGGAATCGACGTGAACGGCGTGGAAGCCCGAGCCGATCAGGTCCTTCAACTCGTCGGCCACACGGCCGGCGTATTGGTTGAAGTGATGCGCCACGGCCTCGGCGTCGAGCTTGTCGCATTCCAATCCGGCGAACTCGAGGGCGCAGGGCGCGTTGAGCCTTCCGATGGGGGCACAACCGAAGCGGACGATCATCCAGTCCCCTTCCGGCGCGTCCCAGTTCAGAGTCCCGTCGGCGCCGAGCCGATCCGTCAAGTTCAACACGTCTTTCGACCTGATCGATGCCGAAGCCCACTCCGGCGTCGGCGCACCGATGCGGTCGTCGGCTGTCTTCACATCCTCCCATACGCCATGAAAGGATGCCTTCCGTTGGTAGTCCTGCACCAGGGAATCGCCCGAGAGCTTCACGTCGCTGACCGAACCACCGCCGGGATAGAACAGGCGGAAGTATCGGGCCTTCGTCTCGCGCACGGGCAGGGTCTGCGGGTAGTTCCAGGCCCGCGGGGCGGGCAGGTCGGCGACTTTGCGCCATTGGGTCCCGTCGTCGCCCGCCTGAAGCTGGCATCCACTACCCAGGTACTCGGCTCCGCGGACAGTGGCCGGCTCACCGAAATCAACTTGGAGGAACCCATTGGCCTTGACGGCCACCGCCGTCGCTCCGTCGCCATCGACGGCATGGGCGGTGTTCTGGTCCGTTTGGCTGCAAGAAAGCCTCGGCGGCCAGAGGGCGGCAACGCGAGCAGACGAAGGGTCCAGACGATAGGCCACGACGGCGACGTCACGGTAGAACCGCTGCTCGGGCGGTGCCGATTCACGAATGTGTGGCCTTGCCGCGGTCAGGTTCTGATAGTTCGCGTAGTCGCAAGGAGGCTTGGGCAACGGCGCCGCGAGCCGGCCGGGGCCCTTGAGATACTTCTCGCTCCACGCAATGCGCATCATCGACCTGTCCGGCGGCACCCACGGCCCGCCCGACGTGGACCAGCCCGTGCAATTCATCAACGACAGTTCCAGGCCCAGTCGTTTGCACTCGACCGCCGAGTGCCGGAGCATGGCAAACCATTCCGGGGTGAGCTGCCGGACCGGCTTCGCGATGTATACCGGCACCGACTCCGTCAGCTTCCCTTCGACGACGAACAGGAAGACGCCGCCGATCCCCGCCCGCTTCATCGCCTCCAGGTCGGCCGTGATGCCTTCCTTCGTAACGTTCCCGTTCATCCAGTGCCAGAAGGTGTGCGGCCGGGCCGAATCAGGCGGACGGGCGAATGCGTCGAGCAGTCCGTCCGCTCTGGCGAGTGTTGTGGCGAATGGTATGCACAACACAGCAGCCCAAAGATGCTTCTTCATGGAGTGTCTCTTCCTTTCAGACAGGGTAACGTGTGGCGTGAAGATAGCCCGGCGCAAACGGATTGTCACGGCCGGATAGAGAGAGCGGCATTCGAAAGTGGCCGGATGTCGCTGGGTCAGAAATGCCCGAATGCCGCTGCACACCCTCGTCCTCAGGAGGCACAAGCTGCCCTGCTGCGAAGGCTCCATTCCGTATCGGACCCCGTTCGCCCCCTCACACCGTCTTCCCTCCAAGGCGGGGGGCGGCCATGGTTGTGAGCGATTCTCTTGATGAGGTTTCTTTCATTGACGGCGAAGAGGGGTCGGCACTGTGACTTCTCCGGCCACAACGGCTAGCATGTCAGGTCACTGAGCACCCCATGAACGCGAGAGGGGACATCACATGCTGAAAGCAATCCGCCATCTGGCTCTTGATATGGACGGCACCATCTACAGGGGCAAGACGCTTTTCAATTTCACGACCGCGTTCCTGGCGCGAATGAATCATCTCGGCATCGGCTACACCTTCCTCACCAACAACTGCTCCAGAAGTGTTCGAGACTACCTGACCCATCTCCGCCAGATGGGCATCGAGGCCCGCAAGGATCAGGTATACACCTCGGCACTGTCGACAATCGACTACCTGCGAAGCGAGCTCCCGCAGGCAAGACGGCTCTGGATCCTCGGCACACCCGGCCTGTGCGACGAGTTCACCGATGCCGGATTCGACGTGGCAACCGACGAGGTGGAGCCCGAGGCCGTCGTCGTCAGCATCGACACCGGATTGACCTACGCCAGGCTGTGCCACACTGCCTGGTGGATCAAACAGGGCAAGCCGTTCGTGGCCACGCACCCCGACCGCGTATGCCCCACCGACCAGCCGACGGTCATGATCGATTGCGGTTCGGTCTGCACATGCCTCAAGAGCGCGACAGGGCGGGAGCCACAGGCCGTGCTCGGCAAACCCCACGCGTCGATGCTGCGAGGGATTCTGCAGCGACACAACCTGCAACCCCATGAATTGGCGATGGTCGGCGACCGGCTCTACACGGACATGGCAATGGCCCGAAGCGCCGGGGCCGTCGGCGTCCTGGTGCTCACGGGCGAGGCCACGGAACAAGAGGCCCGCCGGCACTCACCCCCTCCCGATCTGATCCTTCCGAGTCTGAAGGAACTCGGCGAAGGCCTCGCAGCGTCTCGTGAACCCCCCGGCGACTGAAGGCGGTCTGACGACCCCGCGGGGCTCCTGCCGGCGGGTTGACCCTGTATACTGGTTGAAAGTGTAAACGCCTGTCCACCACAACACCAACAACGGTGCCTATGGAAGCAATACTGTTGCAGGCGCATCGTTTCTCCTGGCGGCGACCTGACCGAGCCGACTTCAAGTGGAACACGGTCGAGAAGATGAGGAACCAGAACAATGAAACATTCCGGTAGAACTGCTGCGAGCCTCGCTCTAGCGATGACCCTCTGCCTTCACGCCGTCGCCGCAACGTCGCCCGGCAGACCCAACATTGTTTTCATCATGACCGACCAGCAGTTCGGAGATGCGATGAGCTGCCAAATGGGCAAGCAGTACCTTCATACACCGGTCATGGACAGCCTGGCGGCCAGGGGCATGGTGTTCACGCGTGCCTACAGTTCGAATCCCTTGTGCATGCCCTTGCGCAATTCGCTATTCACGGGACGCTATCCGCATGAAACAGGGGTGACCCGAAACGAAAGCCCCCCCGGTGGCCTGGACCCCAAGGAATTCGTCTCGATGGGAACGTACTTCCGAAAGGCCGGCTTCGAGACGGCCTATTGCGGCAAGTGGCACCTGTGTTTCGATGAGCGGGATGCCGGCACCCATGGTTTCAATATCCTGGAAGGTCGCAGCAAGAACAACCCTGACGCCAAGACCGCGGAGGCGGCCGTCGGGTTTCTGACTCGAAGCCATGACAAGCCGTTTCTGTTGGTGGTGAGTTTCCTGAATCCGCACAACATCTGCGAGTGGGCACGGCGCGGGGCGGGGCTTGAGCAGAGGCTGTCGTGCGGTGAAATCGGGCCCCCTCCACCCCTGGACCAGCTTCCTCCGGCCCCCGCCAACCTTGCCCCGCCGAAGAACGAGCCCGACGGCATCACCCTCATGCGCCGAGCCTACCACGCCACCGACAGATTCCCGGTGGGAGGCTTCACCGCCGAAGACTGGCGCAAGCAGCGATGGGGGTACTACCGGATGATCGAGAAGGTGGATGCGGAAATGGGCAAGGTCCTCGACGCGTTGCGAAGGGCCGGCCTTGAGGACAACACGCTCATCGTGTTCACCAGCGATCACGGCGAATGCGCGGGGGCCCACGGCTTCAACCAGAAGACTGTCTTGTATGAGGAATCGGTGCGTGTGCCGCTAATCGTCGCCTGGAAGGGCAAGACGGCCGTGGGAACCAGTGACCGACTCGTAAACACCGGCATCGATATCCTGCCAACACTGTTTGAATTCGCCGGTCTGGACGTGCCCCGGAAGCTGCCCGGCCGAAGTGTGCAGCCTCTGGCCCTCGGACAGCCCGTCGGCAAGTGGCGAGACCATGTGGTGGTGCAGGATGACATGTCACAGGCCGGGAAAGTGGACGGCTTGTGGCCCAGGATGGAAGGCCGTATGGTGCGAACCGAGCGATACAAGTATTGCCTCTACAGTCGCGGCACCCGGCGGGAGTCACTGGTGGATCTGCAGACCGACCCAGGCGAGATGAACGATCTGGCTTCGGACCCGAACCACCGCAACGTCCTCCTGATGCATCGCGAACTGCTGGCACGCTTTGGCAGGGACTGCAAAGACCCGTTGGTCGCCGAACTCCTGGCCGACAATGTCAAGCCGATACCGTTCACCGTAGAGGCAACTTCAAGGAATGTGAGGAAGGCGTTTATGCGTTGATCCAAGACTGATGCTGCAATGACGGTGCAACCCGGAGAGTAGGATCGGTGCGAGCCGCCCTCTTCTTCCTGAGTCAAGATAAGGAGGATGCATCCCTGGGTAGTCCGGCGTGCATGAAGGCGTCCGGAGGACTATCATCAGTGCCGTGATCCTGGCCGTGATGGTCTGCGACCGACGGCAGCAGGAGCGAGGGCGAGAAGGCCACCGGCCTTCGAGGTTCGCGGGATTGGGAATCGGGTATCGACGATGCGCTCCCGAGGCCCAGGTCCCAAGAGGAGTCCGAACTGTGATATCTGCATATCGCGCGTTGGCGTCCATCCTGGCGGCGGAATTCCTGATGGTCTCGTTGGTCGGCTGCGGAAAGGACGAGTCCCAAGCCGGCGGCGACGCCAAGGGCAAGTCGAGCCGGCCCAAGATCGCCCTGATCATGAAGGCCCGCACCAATCCGTTCTTCCACACGATGGAGATAGGTGCAAGGAAGGCCGCCGAGAGTCTCCATGTCGACCTTCAGGTAACCTCGGTCAACCTCGAGACCGACTTCGCCAAGCAGGCCGGTCTGGTCGAGAATGCCATCAGCCAGGGTGTCGACGCCATCCTGATTGCCCCGGCCGACAGCAAGGCCATCGTCAGCTCCTTGCTGGACGCCCAAAGCAAGAAGATCCGAGTTGTCAATCTGGACAACCGCATCGATCGCGAGTCGGCCCAGAAGGCCGGCCTGAATGTCGAATGTTTCGTCGGTCCGGACAATGCCGAGGGGGCCTACAAGGTGACCAAGCACCTCCTGAAGCTCATGGGCGGAACGGGCAAGATCGCACTGATATCCGGCATCCCCGGCGTCGACAACGGTGAACAGCGGAAGAAGGGCTTCTTCAGGGCCCTCGAAGAGGTCAAGGACAAGGTGCAGCTCGTCGCGTCGGAAAGCGCCGACTGGATGACGGATCCCGCGCAACGGAAGATGGAAGGCATTCTCTCGCGCAATCCCGACCTGAACGCGGTCTTTGCCGCCAACGACAGTATGGCGCTGGGGGCCGTGCAGGCGATCGAAACCGCCGGCAAGACCGGCAAGATCTTCGTGGCCGGCTATGATGGGATCAAGGCCGCCCAGGACGCCATCCGCGCGGGCAAGATGCACGGCACGATCGAGCAGCATCCCGATCTGATGGGTGCCAAGGCGGTTGAAGTGGCCATCGACCTTCTGAAGGGCAAAGCAGTACCCAAGGAATTCCCCACGGCCACAGACCTCGTGACGGCCGAGACACTGAAGGCAACGCCCCAGAAGTGAGCCTTTTCAATAACGTCGCGCGTGGGTGTCTTCGGAAAGGCGGGAGGTACCACCGTGGCGGGAATAATATCCTCCGCGATCGCCGCAACATATCTGATCATTGCCTCATTAAGCGGTGGGGGATATGCACTGCGCAAGACCGCCCTGTTCCTCACGCTGCCACTGACGTGCATCTGGTTCAGCGACGAGATGGGGCAGTACAAAGGCTTCATGCGGAATCGCTACATCGATGAGCCAACGCCGGGATGCTTCATTGCACTCGGCGGATGGCTGATTCTTGCGCTTCCAGCGATCACCCAGCTCATCATCTATCTCAACAAGTAGCTCCAATAAGCAGACTGTCTCCACGAAGCCGTGGCCCATCAGACGGCTCTGACCACAGAGGCATCTCCTGACTCTCCTTTTCATAATCATTGGACTGATGGAACAGGCCGCTAACGTCCGATAACAGAGGTACGGTGCCATTGCGCCGACCGAGCGAGGGTGGTACGGGCGAATCGCCCCTATCCACGACAACACACAAACGCTACCCCTTACCAGGGGAATGCCGCCTGCACTGACAGCAGGCATGCGACTCGCCCCGTCGGCCGCTACCGGGGTCATGGAGGACCACTCAATGTCCAGGCATTGGAGGCTGGGGTCAGGTCTGGTACTACTCATCCTTGCGACCATTGCATACATTCACGGTTGCGGTGAAACGGGGCAGACCCGGTGGCTGAAGGGCCGCCAGGACCATGCCAAGTCCGCCGAGAATGCCACGATTGATGACGACGCCAATCAGCCGTCGGCCGGCATTCGCGATACGGTGCAGACGGTGGCCTACATCGAGGGGCTGCGTCGAATGGCCGTCGGCGGTTATGGGCTGGTCGTCGGGCTCGGCAAGAACGGCACCGCCCAGTGCCCCCGTCCCGTCCGCGACTACCTGCTGAAGGAGATGAGAACTCGCTACCGCCTGGGCAGCGAGTACGAGGAATTGAAGCATCTGGCGCCTGAGAAGCTCGTCGACAGCGAGGAGACCGCTCCAGTAACCGTGTACGGTGAGATATCCGCCGCCGCCCGGAAGGGCGCAACCTTCGATCTGACCGTTCGGGCGATCGACGGCACCGACACCCGCAGCCTCGACGGCGGCTGGCTGATGCCCTGCTCGCTGAAGCTCTGGGCTAACGGCGAACCGGTCGAGGGAAGAATTCTGGGCGAGGCGTGCGGACAGATCTTCATCAACCCCTTCGGGCTGAAGGAAAAGGCGGCCACAAAGGCCGACCCCCGTACGGGCATCGTCATCGGCGGGGCCAAGTCGAACGAAGCCCGGCGGATCCGCCTGGTGCTCATCGAGCCTTCGGCGGCCATCGCCAGCCGACTGATGTACCTGATCAACCAGCGATTCGGTGTGGAACCTGAGAAGACGGCCGACGCCCTGAGTCCCCATGTCGTCGACCTTCATGTCCCCCCGAAATGGGAGGGACGCGAGGCGCATTTCCTGGAGCTGATGCTCCATCTGTACGTGCCGGCGGCCCCCTCTTTTGGAGACATCCGACTGCGGGAACTCTCTGAAGAGGTCGTCAAGCCCGGCGCGGCGTATGAAGACATCGCCCTGGCCTGGGAGGGGTTCGGCAAGATCTGTCTGCCTTCGGTTCGAAAGCTGTACACGCACGCGGACTTCTCCGTCAGCTACTACGCGGCCCGGACGGGACTGCGACTCGGCGACGACCTGGCACTGGATGTCATGGCCAGACACCTGAAAGATGCCAAGAGCCCGTTCCACGCCGTCATCGTGCGAGAACTCGGCGAAGCAACGGACCTCTCGCGAGCAACATTGATCCTGCGACCGATACTCGATCATGAGGACCAGAGACTTCGCCAACTCGCCATCGAGTCGATTACCAAGCATAAGGATCCGATCATCAAGAGCACCCACGTGGGCGAGAAGGCGAGCTTCCTGCTCAACACGGTCCCGACGAGTAGCAAGTACCTTATCAGTGCCAGCCGGATGGATGAACAGCGGATCAGCCTTCTGGGTTCGGGCATGAAATGCCAAACTCCTGCCTTCTACTCCCACCACAGCGAGCTGATCGTGCTGTCGGCCAATGCCGGCGCAAAAGAGTTGACCCTCATGCGGCGAACGCCTCTGACCGGCCGAATGAGCCCACCGATCAAAGCTCCGCTGGACGTGACCGGTCTTGTCCGGGTACTCGGCGGCAATCCGATGCCCGACGGACAGGGTCAGTACCACGGGTTGGGCCTGAACTACTCGCAGGTGGTGGAAGTCCTCCACGATTTGTGCGCAAACAAGACGATCGATGCCACCTTCGTGCTCCAGAATGTCGAAGCCCTCGATGCACTCGCCGCCCCGCCCGATGCCGGGCGACCGGAGTCCGAACTGTGAGACGATCGAACGCCCATGACAGCGTGCACCCCGGCAAACGCCCGGAGCCGATGCAAATCTTCGAGCCGGCCCCCTCCGAAGTCGAGTTGCTCGCCATCCCGCCGGCCGAATCGGACCCTGCGCCAAGGGGCGAATGGACGTGCGAGACCCGGCGCCGTCGCGGGGAGGTCTTTCTCATGGTGCGATCTCCGCGACTGGGAGTCCGGGCTCCCTGCGTTCGAATGCTCCGGATTCGTCGCGCCTCCCAGGGAAGCCCCCTCGCGATTTGAGCGCGCCGACTGTACAGTGAGCGTATGCTTAGTGACGGTGGATCCTCTCTGACCCCCCAGCAGAAAATTCCCCAGAGACCCCTTCTGATCGGGCTGAGCCTCGCCGTGGCCCTGATCGTGGCGGTGACGTACTACCCCGTGCTCTCGACCCGAACCCTGTGGATCGACGACGACCAGTACCTCACGGACAACCCCCTGGTGCAGAAGCCAGGGTGGAACTCGATCCGCCGATTCTTCGCAGAGGTCATGAATCCCTCAACGGTAGAAGGGTACTATCACCCCCTGGCCATGTCTTCCCTCATGATGGACTGCTGGCTCGGCGGACGCCCGGATCACCTCCGACCGTTCCACCGCACCGCCCTATGCCTGCATGTCCTGAATTCCGTTCTGCTGTTCAGCCTGTGCTATCTGCTCTTTGGGAACCCCTGGGCGGCTGCCGTGGCCGGAGTGCTCTTCGGCATTCATCCGATGACCGTCGAGGTGATCCCCTGGGCGGGTGAGCGCAAGACGGTCCTGGCGAGCTTCTTTGCACTGGCCGGCCTGTGCAGCTATGTGCTGTACGTCCGCGGCCAGGGGCCCAAGGCCTATGCGGGCACTCTGATCCTGTATGTTCTGGCACTGTTGTCCAAGCCAACGACCACCCCCCTACCTGCCCTGATGCTGCTGCTCGATGCCTGGCCTCTCCGACGCTTGAACCGCCGCGCGGTGGTGGAAAAACTGCCCCTACTGGCCGTGGCGGCCGTCTCGTCCGCCATCACCGTGCTCTCCCATGGACGCACATCACCCCTGGACCTGCCGAGCAGGAATCCCGTGCTGGAATCGTTCTACACACTCACGCACAACTTATATCTGTATCTGTCGCGGTCGGTCTGGTTTGGACAATTCGCATCGCCCTACTTCTATCCGGAGCCCTTCTCGATCCGACACCCGGCGGTGCTCGCGGGAGTCGTTGGCTCGACCGTGCTGGTGGTTTTACTGGTGCTGTCGCTGCGGCGTACGCCCTCACTGGTGGTCGGGGTGGCGTTCTTCCTGGTGACGCTCCTGCCGGCCATGAGCTTGATCAGAACCAACCCGGTCATCGCTTCGGACAAGTACGCCTATCTGCCTATGGTCGGACTGTTTCTGCCTGTCGCGTATCTGCTCAGTGCACTGTGGACACCCATACAAGAGGCCCGAGCGCCGCGGTGGGGGCGAATCGCCTCGGCTGCCGTGGTCCTCTTGGCCATCGGTGCCGAGGCCAAGGCCACACGGTTATACCTGGCTCCCTGGAAGGACAAGGAACGGCTGTTGGCGCACCTGATCAGCATCAGCCCGGAGGTTCCCCAATGGCACTACGGGCTGGCGAACATGTTGAAGCAGCGGGGCGACCTGCCCGGGGCGATCAAGCACTACCAGGTGGCATTGCAGCGATGGCCGACGCTGGCCGGCGCCCGCGAGGGGTTGGCTGAGGCCCTCGCCCGCCAAGGCAAGACCGCCGAGGCACTCCAAAACATCCTGGAAGTCATACGATTGGAACCGGCAAACCCACAGGCACGCTATCTGGCGGGCAACCTGTTGCTCGAACGGGGACAGACGCTCGAGGCGATCGAGCAGTATGCCGAGGCGATCCGACTGAGGTCCGATTTCGCCGAGGCCCACAACAATTTCGGTGTCGCCCTGCTGAAACTTGGGCGGATCGACGAGGCCATTGACCGCTTCCAGGTAGCGTTAAGGCTGAGGCCCGACCTGTCCAACGCCCGGAGGAATCTCAATACCGCTATGTCTCGGCGACCCGGCGGCTGAGGCCCCCGAGGATATGTCCGCATATGCATCCCGAACTGAAACCCGAGAACTTGGTGCTGGCGTATGCCAACGGCATCTTTCCCATGGCCGATGCCAACGAAACGATCCACTGGTTCAGCCCGGACCCACGGGCAATCCTGCCGCTAAACGGCATGCACATCTCGAAGAACCTTCGCCGGCGGTGCCAACAGGATCGGTTCGAAATCCGAATCGATGGCGATTTCGAGGCGGTGATGCTGGCCTGTGCGGACCGATCCGACGGCACATGGATCAGTCGGGACATCGTCGAAGCCTATGTCCAACTCCATCGGCTGGGAGTGGCCCATAGTGTGGAGGCATGGCAAGCGGATCGCCTGGTCGGAGGACTCTACGGAGTCGCCCTGAGAGGGGCCTTCTTCGGCGAATCCATGTTCCACCGTGAAACCGACGCGAGCAAGGTGGCACTCGTGCACCTCATTGAGCGGCTGCGCGCACGGGAGTTTCAGCTCCTGGACGTGCAGTTCATGACCGGCCATCTGCAAACACTCGGGGCCGTCAACATCCCCCGCCGCGAGTACCTTCGGCGACTGCGACGGGCCCTGCAATTGGACTGTCATTTCGCAAGCTGACGTGTGGTGGGAGGAGCCAACGGTCCGCAAGGCCGGCGCCCAATGGCCAACCCTGCACTGAATCGTGGTTCCAAATAGAACAGGTCCGCATTCTCCGGTCCCCGCAAGAAGTCACAGGAGCCAGAGCCTGCAGACCTGTTCGACCGCCTGGCAATATCGGGCAAGAACGCCTTACGAGAACAGCGAACTCAGTCCGCTGGTCGAAGAAGACGTCGTAGAACTCGTCGTCGTGCTCGTCGAGCCGCTCGACGAGCTGGTTGTTCGTCCCTGTGTGGCGGCGTTTCCAAACCAGTCACCACAACCATAGGGGATGATACAGGACGGATCGCGACCGTAGTCGGGCCAGTTCACATAGGGCCAGACCATCAGTCGATACCAATCATTCGCCGTGCAGTTGGAGAGCACGGTCCCACAGGGGTTGATCGCCATGAGCGCCGTTTCTGCACACGATGCCCCAACGACCGTGCCGGCTGCCAACGGGGCGAACAGCAGTACGAGGGCAGCAACTCGCTGTTTTGGTTTGCCTAACATATTATCCTCCCTAGCCTTATGCTTAGTACTCGGTTGCAATAGTCCTGGTCCGCCTCGACGTCATGCTGTCATCGTCTTGGTGCCATCCAACGGAGCACCAAGTCCGGCAACGATGTCCTATGCTACTGCGTTGTCGTCGACGAGCCACAGTCCACCAGCAGGTTGGCACCTGAGAACAGCGGACCCGTGGCGCAAGTCAAGAACCATGTCCAGTTTACGGAAATGAGAAAATCCTGCATGGCCATGATCCCACAGTTGGGCCAGAAGCCAAAGATCGTCCCTCCGGTGAGCACAAGGGCCAAGAACCGAAATCGAGTACGGCGGCGCAGAACCATGTAGGTCCTCCTCTCCAGTCATGTGAAGGCGATTTTGGGAGGCAGCGCGGTCTAGTCCGCACCCCGTAGGCGCGCGGCCTCTGGATTATTATCGGCACACCCGCCCAGATCAACGCGACGAAAAATTATGGATTTCGGTCGGCATGCATGAGTGTCGCCCGGGGCCAAATCCATCTAATTGCGACCAAGAATAACGTGGTCACAGACCTGTCTTGTCACGACCGGCTTCAGGACGTAAGGTGATGCCGCGTAGACCTTCGACCGACACCGACCTGAAACGCCGAGGATAAAGGGACAGGCGCGGACCACGAAATCACCTCCGAGAATAGGGAGACGATCATGAGCATCGCCTTGCGAGACGTCGGATGGGTGTGGGAGGGGCAGGGATTGGACCCCGGAGTCCACCCATCGATCTTCGGCATCGGAGAGGGAGCGAAGTGGTTCGGACTCCGCCGGGTCCATTTCCTGTTCCACCCCAATACCGAACTGGCGATGGAGAAGCTTCGCGGGCTCGACGACGTGGTGTGCGACATCTCAAAGTGGAAATTCAAACACACCGAAAAAGGCGGTTCGATCTGCTACTGCGATCCGTCCTTCGAAACGGTCCGTGACGAGGCGGCCAACGTAAGCCGGTTGTCCAGAAAGTTCCCCAACATCACCGGAGCCATTCATGACGACATGAAGGGCCTGATCGAACGGGCAGGAATTTCCGGTGATCGCTACAGTGACATCTACGGCGCACTCAAGAAGGACAATCCCAAGCTCAAGCTCTGGTCGGTAGTCTACACTCATGAACTTGACCCAAGGGTCTGGAAGCCGTTTCTGCCGTTCATGGACGTGGTCAATCTCTGGGTGTGGAACGCCAAGGACCTGCCCAAACTCGACGAGGGGGTGGCGAAGACCCGCGATATATTCGGCGACAAGCCGATCGTCGTCGGCTGCTATCTTCGCGACTACACCACGCGTACGGCGGTGCCGATGGACATGCTCAAACACCAGTGGGAGCGTGTAGCTGCCCTCGTTGCCGAGAAGAAGATCGCCGGCTACGCGATTCTCGCATCCGTTCTGATCGATGTCCACGAGACCGAGGCACGATGGGTGAGGGACTTCATCGCACGGCATTAGGGCTGCGGGATGCCACACCTCACGGCCGTCGGACGCATCGGAACCCGCAATCGTCGCTGACGACACAGGCATCGGTGAAGCCGGGCTCCTGGCAGAAGCGGGCCCAACTGGTACACGCCTTCGCACGAACGGAGAACGCACCGCCGCGAAGGACCTTCTTGTCGCCGCTTGCCGGTCCGCGGGGGTCTTTGCCCACCGCCCGTGCGTCCTGCTTGTAAGCATCGACCTGATACCAATCGTTGCAATACTCACGGACATTGCCGGCCATGTCATAGAGGCCGAAGGCATTGGCACGCTTGCCACCGACCGGATGGGTCGTGTTGCCCGCGTTGCCCTTGAACCACGCATGGGCGGGAAGGTCTGCTTCCTTGCTGCCGAAGTAATAATCACCGGTCGAGCCGGCGCGACAGGCGTACTCCCATTCCGCCTCCGTCGGCAGACGATAGCCGTCGGCAGCGAAATTGCACTGGCGAGTCTTCAGGTCGTAGCAGGGACGCCGCTTCTCCAGGGTCGACAGCGTGTTGCAGAACGTGATGGCGTCGAGCCAGGACAACCGTTCCACGGGGTTGCTCTTACCCTTGTGGGTGGACAGGTTCTTGCCCATGACCCGCTCGTACAGCTCCTGGGTCACTTCGAACTTGCCCATGTAGAAGCCGCTGACGGCCACTCTGTGGACCGGCCGGGCGTCGACATCCTGCGGAGCACCCATCGCGAACTCACCGGCCGGGATCAACACCAAATCCAGCCCCGTCGGCGTCTTGATTGCGGCAGCAGGCCCGCCGGGGCGGCTTGTCGGAGCGGTAGTCGCTCCGGACTGGGGCTGCCGCTGGCAGCCGATCGGAAATAGGAACGCCCCCAACATCAATGGAGCCCCCCACAGACGGCGTGTGTTCCTCATGGTTCCTCTCATCGGATCACCCGGGCGTGATACCAGGGATATAGACTCTGCGCGGTTCCCACGTCGCACCGTGCCTCAGAACCTTCCGGCACTTTTCGATCAACTCTTCGGCCAGTGCGGCCCTCTTCGCCGAACCGATGCCCGCCTTCGCTGCCGCTTCCATGACTCCGATCGTTATGACACTGACGTCTCGGTTCACGTCGTCCTGGGCACCCGCCACGCTTCTCCACTGATGCGCCAGCACGACCAGTTTCTCCTTGCTGCCCTGGTGAACCTGATCCGTAAGAGACCGGATCTGCTCGATCCACCCTCGGACTTCGTCTAACGGCGTGGCCGGCATGTTCGACTTGATCTTGGCGAGGATCTCATCCAATTTCTCGGCCGCCGGGCGAAAGGCCTCGGTCAGGTCCGAATCAGCTTTCGTCCGGGCATCGAGAAATGCCTGTGTGTCCCGGGCGAAGGCCCCGAATTCCGTGACGCGTTCGCGCACCAATCGCATGAACGTCACAATGTCGTCGAGCAGCCGATTCACCTTCGCCTTCTGCTTGGCCTCGTTGCCGCCGGCAAAGACCCGACCCAGCTCGTCGGACATTGCGCACACCGCAAGGCCGTGCTCCTGAAGCCGCCGTTCGGTCACACCGTCGATGTCGAGCAGCTTCTTGGCCGTCTCCGCGCCCAGGGCTCTTCGCATGACCTCCACGGGCGACAAGACCGCCGACTGAGTGCCCGCGAAACCTCCGGGGCCCTCAAGGTAGTAGATCACCAAGTCACCGATCGGCGGGAACTCCTTCTCGAAATGGATCATCGTCCGATCGTCATCGAACCACATCGGATACTCATACCAGCCGGAAATGTATCGTCCCCAGATCTTCCGTTTGCCTCTCTGGAAGTAGAACGGGTAGTGCATTTCGCCGGACTCTACAAAGAACCAGCCGATCCACCGAGCCGGGAAGGGCCGCTTCCAGCCGATGGCGGTGTGCTTCTCCAGGTATTCCTCCTTGAGCGGTTCGGCGTGCCAAATGTGCGGCGACTCGACGTAGGTCCAGAAGAAGCTGAGATTGTCGAGATCGATCGAGAAACCGGAGAACACCTTCTTCTCGTCCTGACCGGAGGGAATGAGCCTTGTGGTCTGGCGACCCGGTGGCCAGACGCCGACCATCATGCAATCCTCGCCTTCAGCCAAACCGACGTAGAAGCCCATCGAGGGAAGGAAGACCTCCTTGCGATCGGCGCACTTCGCCGGTTCGTAGACGAGGTCCGTGCCCAAGAACGAGGGCGCAATGCCATACCGCATCGGCGTCTCTGCAAGCGTCATCCCGACAGCAGAAGCCGGTTTGAACTCGATGAGACCGTCCGGCCTGAGGACCAGTGTGTACTGAAGCTCAGCCTTCACGCCCTCCGCCGACGAAGCATAGGCCTCGATGCCGACGCCGCCTGCGTTCGACCCAGGCGCCCGTTTGTACACCGTGGGTCGACCGGCAGGCGTGATCGAACAGACGCCGCGCCGCTTTAGCCGATCCTGCTTGCGGGTGAAGATATAGATCGTGGACTTCTGCGGATCGAAGGCCACGACGATCGACTCGCTCGCCACGATCGGACAACCTGACAAGACCTCAGGCGCATCGCTCAAGACGACTGGCTGCCATTGACCGGCCTTCAACGAAGCCTCTCTGCCCGAAAGGGGATCTTTCGCCAGCCAGACGCTCACCGTCCCGGCGGGCGAACTTGCCGATTGAGCGGCCGCCCGGTCCGCCTGCAATGTAGTGGCCGCGACCATCATTGCCACCCATACCATCATCTGACACCGATGCACATCCCGCCTCCGCACGATCATGTGACCGAATCTCCGTCTCTGGTGCATACCCTCATGGCCGAAAACGCCGCGACACTACAGCTTTCGGTGTCCCCGGACAAGGGGACGATCCCGCGCGCAGCACTGGCTCCGTGCGCCGCCGCCTGATAGTATCCGCGACCGTGGAGGTTCATACATGCACACCGACAGGAAAACACACAATCTGACTGCCTGGGTTCTTCTAATTGGTTCCGTTCTGACCGTCGAGGCAGGCCGACTTTGCCCGGCCGCCGCCCAGCCGCCGCTGGCTCTTTCCTCGAAGGGCACGACAGATTACACGATTGTCGTCGCCGCCGATGCCATCGTGCCGGAACAGACCGCCGCCCGCGAATTGCAGGAACACCTGAACAAGGTGACGGGTGCACGATGGGAGATCCGCCGGGAGCAGGACGTCGCCGAAGACGCCCGGCAGATCGTCGTGGGCCCATCGAGCCGATTCCAGAAGGCGTGCCCCGATGTGAATCTGGCCGCCCTGAAGCACGACGGTATCGTGATGCGAACCGTCGGTGCGAACCTGTATCTGGCCGGCGGGCGTCCTCGCGGCACGCTCTATGCGGTCTACACTTTCCTGGAGGATGTAGTCGGCTGCCGATGGTGGAGTTCGCGCCAAGGCGAGGTGTTCCTCCCCTCCAAGCCCACCCTCACGGTCGCCCCGCTGAAGGTGCTCTATGTGCCCAAGCTTCAATACCGGGAGGCCTTCTACCGCGACGCCCTCGACGGCATCTACGCAGCAAGGTCTCGCTGCAACGGACACTTCGCGCGCACCCCGGCCGAGTATGGCGGACACTACACACTACTGGGATGGTGCCACACCGCCTACACCCTGTTGCCGCCGGACAAGTACTTCAAGGACCGTCCCGACTGGTACAGCCTGATTAACGGGAAACGCGTCGCCGAGGACGCACAACTCTGCCTGACCAACGATGCCATGCGGGCCGAGCTGACCCGAAATGCCCTGGCATGGGTACGCGCCAACCCGCAGGCCGGCATCATCTCCATTTCCCAGAACGACTGCCATGGCCCGTGCCAGTGCGAGCGATGCCAGACCATCGTTCGGCGCGAGGGGGCTGAGTCGGGTCCGTTGATTGAGTTCGTCAACCAGGTGGCCCAGGACATCGAGAAGGAGTTCCCCGGCTTCCTGATCGAAACACTGGCCTATCAGTACACCCGAGCGGCACCGAAAACGGTCAGACCCCGTGGCAATGTCATTGTTCGCCTCTGCACGATCGAATGCTCGTTCTCTCAGCCGCTGGCCACCGGGCCTCAGAACGAAGCCTTCCGGCGCGACATCCAGGCTTGGTCGCCCATCGCCCCGCAGCTCTACCTCTGGGACTACACAACGGTCTTCAGCAACTACATCCAGCCGCATCCGAACCTCCGCGTGCTGGCGCAGAATATTCGCTACTTCGTCGACCACAAAGTGATCGGCCTGTTCGAGCAAGGCGATTCAGGTTGTTCGTGCAGCGACTTCCCGGAACTGCGGGGCTGGCTGCTGGCACATCTGATGTGGAATCCCGCACTGAACGAACGGGTGCTGACTGAGGAGTTCATGAACGGCTACTACGGCGCGGCCGGTAAGCCGCTGTTGGAGTACATCGAGAGAACACACAACGCCGTGGAGCGGGCAGGAACCTATCTGGGATGCTTCCTGGCCGACACGTCCGGCTGGCTGACCTTCGATGAGATGAATAGGGCCACCGAGCTGTTCGACCAGGCGGCCGCCGCCGTGGCCGGAGATGCGGCCCTGTCACAGCGTGTTCGGCGAGCGCGAATGCCGCTGGATCATATGTGGATTCGTCGATACGGCGAGACGAGACGCACCGCCAGCCAAACCGGCAAGCCTTTCAACGGCCCGAAGGACATTGAGGAATTCTGCAAGGACTTCGTGCGGACCGCCGAGCAGTTCCAGGTCGGGCAGTACAGCGAGGGCAGCCCCTTCTCCGAACACGCCCCCCGGTTGCTCTCGCGAAACCGGAAGGCCCTCCCGCCGGAAGCCTGCGCCGGCCTGCCGGAAGCCGATTGGATAGACTTCCAGGAAGCAGACTTCTCCCTGGCCGGTGAAAGCCGCTGGGTATCCATTGTCGAAGACACCAAGGCCTCAAACCGTCTGACCGCCAGAATGCCCTCGGATCACCCACAATGGGCCACACAGACCCGCATCCCCGCCGATGTCGCCAAACGAGGCCGGTGGCAGTGTTTTGTGGTGGCCCGATGCGAAGCCAAGGCCAAGACAGGCCCCGCGTTTCAGATCGGCCTCTACGATGACGCCCACCGCCGCGGCGTCGCGGGCACAATCGTCCAGATTGAACAATCCGCCGACGGCAACTACCACGTCTTCGATCTGGGCGAGCATGAGCTGACGTCCGAGATGTACTTCTGGGTCTCACCGCTCAACAACCCGGCCAGTGTGGATGCCGTGTTCGTGGATCGATTCTTCCTGATACGGAAGAAGTAACCCCTGCGTCGGCGTGTGGACCCCCCTGCAACCAACCCGGGCGGAAGTACTACCGCAGTTCGGACAGCCAGGTCTTCAGGTCGGTCGGATCGACAAGCTGATAGGCACCGCGGGTCTTCTCGGCCAGCACCGAGAGCGTTGGAATATCGTCTCGTATCGCCAAGCAATGGACGACGATGCCGGCCCTCCGACATTCGGCGGCGAGGGTCGCCGCCTCTGCCTCCGAAGGTCCCTTCGCGGCAATCAGACAGATCAGGTCGGGGGCCATCTCGATCGCCGCCCGAATGCCGGGGGTCGCCTTGCTTGAACCACCGGGCTGGACTTCCTCCAATCGCTCCGAGAAGGCCTTTCGGTGAACGGGCGTGACGTCTGCCGGCGGGATCACGCTGGGCTTGGACGTTCCCCACGCGACCAATCCGAACTGCTGGCGAGCCTCCAGACTGTTCATGGAATGCAGCACCGCACCGCGGAGGACATCGAAGCTCTCGGTCAGGGCACTACCGCTGTCGATGCAGTAGACGATCCTGCGGGCACCCAGCGGAATACCCACACAACTGGGGCCTTTCGTCTCAATCAGGGGATTATGCCCCCTCTGATAGACCTTGGGATCGGGCTTCTTGACCCTCGCACCGCGTGCGACCCAAATTCCCCCGATGATCGTCACAAGCACGACAGCCGCCCCGACGGCATACAGCCAGGGAGGCAGACGCCGAATGGGGCTCTCCGGCGACGGGAACTGGCCGGCATTCTGAAGTCCCGGCGAGCCCTTCGAATCTGTCCCCGGCCTCTTTGTCATGTGAACCTCATGCCACAGCGACAACTCGTGAACCGCCCGGCCTCAGGTGTGCACTCGGCTTCGTCGTTGGCTTTGTGGCAGGCGGAGCCGCAGGCTTCGTGGCCGGCGGCGGAGCTGCTGCCGGCGCAGGCTTGGTCGCTGCAGGAGGAGGCGGTGCAGGCACTGGTGCCGGTTTTGTCGTCGGCGGTGGCGGAGGAGGCGGCGGAATCGGAGCCGCAGGTTTCGCCGCTGCCGGAGGTGCCGCCGGTGGCGGAGGCGTCGGAGCCGTCGTCGCCGGTTTCACCTCAGCCGGTTTCGGAGCAGCCGCCGGTGGAGGAGGCGGTGGCGCGGGTGCAGGTACCGGAGTCGGTGCAGGTTTCGCCGCTGCCGGAGGTGCCGCCGGTGGCGGAGGAGGCGTCGGAGCCGTCGTCGCAGGTTTCACCTCAGCCGGTTTCGGAGCAGCCGCCGGTGGAGGAGGCGGTGGCGCGGGTG
>CAYUQT010000005.1:0-229056 GCA_964446835.1 uncultured Planctomycetales bacterium
CGTCGTGAGGAGGCGTTGGCGGCGGCTGGCGAAGCCACAGAGGTCTACCGCAAGCTGGCGGCGGAGCATCCGAGCACCTACCGGCCCGATCTGGCCATGAGCCTGAACAACCTGGGCAACATGCTCAGCGATCTGGGGCGTCGTGAGGAGGCATTGGCGGCGGCCAACGAGGCGGCCGAGATCTATGCGGGGCTCGTGCAGCGAGTCCCCGCGGCGTTCAGCCAAAACTTCATGATCAGTCTGCGAAACCTTCGCAAGCGGTTCGAAGAGTGCGGAAGGCCAGTAGGCATGGCGCCCGCCGTGCAGCAAGCCACCGAGATCGCCCAGCGGCTCGGCCTGGAACAGAACGCGTAGTCGGACACAAGAAGAGCACACCCACCCGAAACCGACGTCCCCATCCCCCACCGACTTGCCTCCTCGCGCCCTGCCGGTATCCTCATGGCGGCTGCCCCCATTCCAGGTTGGGGCGATGGAGCTTATCTGTCATTCATGGCCCGCACAGAGCGGAGGTAACGTATGGGACTCCTTGGCTTGATCAGTGTGCTGTTCCTGGGCGCCGAACCGCAGTCGATCACACTGCCACCGGGGCGGACACGGCTGGTCGATATCGGGATCAACCGTGTCGGCTGCGTGTACACCGACGGTCGCACGGCACGAATGGCCGACGGCTGGACCGGACACTTTCACGGGCCCTCGGGCATCAGCTATACGCCCTTCGGACGGCAGGACGGTAAGGACTGCCTGCTGATGCACTGCCCGTGGCGAAACGGGACGGGGGTGACGTGGGTTGAGTTTCCGCTGCAACTGCCCGACGTCCGCCCGATTACGCTGCGGCTGGCGATCGCCATGAAGACCGACGTCGCCCGACCCGATCGCAGCGACGGCTGCCAGTTCCGCGTGAAGCTGCAACCCGCCGAAGGGGCGCCGCAGACGCTGCTCGACGAACACTACGCCGCGGCACAGTGGAAGCCCTTTCAGTGGGACCTGACGCCCCAGGCCGGCCGGCGCGTCGTCGTGCGACTGGAGGTCGGCCCCGGCCCGGCGAACAACGCGAGCTGGGACTACGCCTTCTTCGGCGATCCCGAGATCGTCGTCGGCGAGGCACAGAAGGCCCCCGCCGCGATCGCGCCCCTCTGGCCGGCGGTCGGCGATCTGAAGCGTCTGAGCAACGACCGAACACTCGGGTGCCGCCCGACCGGCGCCCAGGCTGCCGCGCCGAAGTTCACGTGGGACGAATCGACCGGCGTGGGGCGCTATGACATCGACTGGCCGGCGGACAAGGGGAAGATATCGTATTCGATCTGCACGCGACGCGAAGGCCCGCAGGCCGCCGACCGGCTCATGGCGATCGGGGCCACCGTGACCGCGCCCGACGGCACCGTCTACGGCCCGTATGCCCTCGGCGCGGGCAGTGGTGTGCTGCTGGCAAGCGGGGCCAAGACGTGGGAGGCCGACGCACCGGGCGTCAAGGTTCGTCTGCTGTCGGCGGCCGTTAAGGACGACCGGCTGACCGTGACCACCGAATACAGCGTCGAGGGGCTGACCGCCCCAATCACGACAGAGTACGCGGTGAAGGGCTCGTCGCTCTGCGCCCGCGTTCAGGCCACGCCGGCACTCGACGAGGTCCGCTTCGGCTCGATCGCGGCCCCGATCCGCCGGCCCGTTCCGGTTCCGTATCTGGGGCTCGGACCGATCCTCTACGTGCCCGACTCACAGCTCTATGCCTCTGTCGTGCTCGACTGGCACGATTCGCAGGCCACCTCGCACACCGATTCGACGGCCCACTATCTGCCCAAGACCGACGGCAAGCGAAACGCGGTGAGCACGACCGCCTTCTACACCCTCTCGCCGCGGGTCGGCGAGGTGGTGTGCAATATCCCGCACGCCCCTTCGCCGTTCATGAACGACCTGGCCGGTCGAATCATGTTCGACATATGGGGCGGACGATTCCGCGACGACGGCGACTGGTTCAAAGAGCTGGCGAGCTACGGCGTGCGCAACGCCGCCATCATCAAGCACGACTGGCAGCGGAGCGGCTACGACAACGCCCTGCCCAACCATTATCCCGCGAACCCCAAGCTCGGCGGCGACGAAGATATGATCTACTACGTCGAGATGACCCGGGGGCTCGGCCATCGCACGTCGCTGCACGAGAACTATGTCGATTTCTACCCGAACAGTGAGCTGTACGATGCCAACGACATCTCGCTCGAAGTCGACGGCAAGCCGATGAAGGCCTGGTTCAACGGGGGCACGGGCGTGCAGAGCTTCGCGGCCAAGCCCACCTCGATCATGAAATACGCACGGATGCAGTCGCCGGAGATCCACCGGCGATACGGCACGAATGCCTCGTACCTCGACGTCCACACCTGCGTGCCGCCGTGGTTCCACGTCGATCACCGTGCGAGCGAGCCCGGCGCCGCCTCGTATCAGCCGGTCTACAAGACCCACGCCGAACTCTTTGCCTTCGAGCGGCAGACCCACGAGGGCCCGCTGTTCGGCGAGGGCAACGGGCAGTTCTACTGGGCGGGACTCTGCGACGGATGCGAGGCCCAGGTCGACGGCGGCGAGAACGCCGCGTGGCTGCTCGATTTCGATCTGCTCAAGGTTCACCCGCAGATGGCCAACCACGGCATGGGCTATCTCGAACGGTGGCTCTCCACCGGCTACGGCGCGGGCTGGTATACCAACACGCCCCAGACGCGGGCCATGGACAAGTATCGTGCGATGGAGCTGGCCTTCGGACACGCCGGGTTCGTGGCCGGACAGATCTGGCACCAACTGCCCTACGTCCTGAGGGAATACTACCTCGTCACGCCGATCCAGGATCGATATGTCAACGCCAGACCCACCGCCATCCTCTACGACGTCGACGGGCAGATGAAACCGACCGCCGAGGCCCTGGCCGCCGGACCGCTCAGCAACCGCGTGTATGTGGAATACGACAGCGGGCTGAAGCTCTGGTGCAACGGCAGCGAAAAGGACTGGAAGATCGCCGGCGACACCCTGCCCGACTACGGGTTCCGGGCCGAGGCGAACGACCTGCTGTCCACCACGACCCTGTGGCCGGCCACCGACGGGCGAAAGGTCGTGGCCGACTATCGCCACGATGCCGCCATCCTGTTTGCCGACGCCCGATCGTTCGACCCCGACGGGTTCGCCCGGATTGTGCGGATCGAGCCGAGCCTGCTGTCGGTTCAGAAGGTGGGCCCCCGCAAGTTCCAGATCACCTACCGGTGGAAGACCCACGCAAAGCACGATCAGAAGGGGCTGAACAGCTTCGTCCACTTCACCTCGCCCGACTCATCGCATCCGGAGGAAATCCAGTTCCAGAACGATCACCCGCTGCCGTCGGATCCACTGCAATGGCAGGTGGGCCAGGAAGTCACGGACGGTCCGCACGAGGTCGCCGTGGCCGCAGCCGTGCCCGATGGCGAATACCACGTCCGGATCGGGCTGTTCAACCCGAACGGCCGCGTGAGCCTGGCCTTCGAATCCGACGGGAAGGGGCGATACGACATCGGCACGATCCGGATCAAGGGCGACGAGATCACCTCGACGCCCACGCCGCTCAAACCGCTGGTGAACGATCCGAACAACCTGCCGTACGAGGGACACATAAACCGCTCGCAGGCGATGGTCGATTTCGGCAAGGTCGTCACGAACGGCTGCGTCGCGATCCGCCCGATGTACAAGTCGTGGTGGGTCACCGTCTGCCCGCGGGAGCGCCCCTTCACGATTCGCCTGCGGATGGATCGGCTCGACCCCAAGATGCCGTCGACCGGCTGGAGCGTGCAGATGATGAACGCCAACAGCCGCAGCTACGGGTTGGTCGAGACCCAGCGAGGCGACGGATGGATCGAATGGCGCACGGGACAGACCACGGCGAATTACTACTGCATCAGCCGGTAGACTTTCGCGGAGGGGGGTTGGGTGTTCGACGGAATCGCGCTATCGCCACGGCTTGGGAGGCCACTTCTCCGGCGCCACGACGCGGTAGAGGATGCCCTCGGGCACCAGTCGGCAATCGCGGACGAACGCCGCCGGTGCAAAGGGCGGGCGGGTATCGACCACGTAGACGGGTCGGACCCACCGCGGCACGAAACTCGGGACCTCCGCCTTGAGCAGCGCATCCAGCGGCAGCCGATCCCAACCGAAGACGACCTTCACGTCCGGACGCTTCTTCTCGATCTCCTGTACGTACAGGAAGGCGACCGCGGGTGTGGGATCGGCAAAGAGGATCGCGTCTTTGGGAAGGATCTTGAAGGCCTCGTCCACATATTGTCGAGCACCGTAATAGCCTTGTTGCCAGGGCTTGAGCCAGAACACGTACGGATCTCGATAGGCGATAGCCCGCGTAAAGGGGGTGACCCCCACCCGGCGCGCCACCGATGGCAGAACCATGTAGACGCCGACGGGAACGATCGTCATCGCAAGCGTCACCCATCGCGTCCAGGCCCATCGATGAATGATCACCTGCGCTCCCAGGGCGATCAAAAACGCCGCGCACGCATAGAAGGGAATGAAGTAGGTGTACTGGTCTACAATGGGGTATCGAGCCGCAAACACGAAGTGAATGAGCCCTACGCACACCACCGCCCACCGGAGGGATCCATCGCCTTCATGAAGCGGCCTCGCCCACATCGCGGGGATGCACAGGAGGATCAGCAGCGTCGGATACTGAAGGACGAGGTAAAGCGGGACCTTGGCGATCATCGAGGCCGATATGTGGACATTGGCCGCCCCCCAGGTGCCTGTGGTGGCCGAGCGAAGGGTCGCCAGGATCTGCCCTGTCTCTGCAATCTGTCGAACGATCAGGAAAAGGTAGGGGCTAAGGCCAAGCACCCACAGCCCCAGGCAGCACCCGATGTCGGCACCACGAAGGCGTCCTCGGACCCACCCTATGATCATGAGGACCGCGTAGACCGGCGTCGCCAGCCCGCCCAGCAGGTGATTGCTGATGCTCAGACCGTTGATTAGCGCGACGAGCATGATCCACATCGGACGTCGCGTCCGGCTGAACATGACCAGGAACAGCACCTCGGCCGAGAAGCAGGCCGTCACCAGGGTGAGGCTCTCGGCCATGACGGAGTAGGCCCAGAACGTGTGCCCCAACCCCAACGAGAGTGTACCTATGGCAGCCGCCCAGCGCGAACCGGTGAGCACCCGTGAACAGACGAAGACGCTGGCGAGGCTCAACGCCCCAAAACACGCGGATGCCAGGTTCACGCGATAGGCAAGATTGCCTACGGGAATCCAGGTGAAGACCTTGGCCGCAGCGAGGTAGAAAGGGTGAACCTGGACGAGATTGTCCTTCATGAGCTTCGCGGGGGTAGGCGGGAACGCCGGAACCCGCAGTTGTGGAACACCGGGATCGCCCATCAGGATGTCCGGGGCGCAGGTGGCGACATACAACACCAGCCCCATGGCAAAGACGATCAGCCAATCCGACCCGAGTCGAGAGGGAACGCCCGGAGAAGGCACGGAAAACACGGATGGTGTGCGGTCGCAAGAGGTGTCCGTCATGTCAGGTCCCGCTAGGTCCTCCGTCGCAAGCGAAGCATGCCCCAGAAGCCCGTCGCCATCAACGGGAGCATCGCCGGAGCCAACCCGCCGCATCGGAAGGTGGCCTTTACCTCGCGGGCGGTATCCATGATCAGAGCGATCGTCGCGTTCGCATCAACGGTTGCATGGCCGGCGTCGCCCGGATAGTTGGGATCGAAGATCTGCCATCCGTCGAACTCGCGGCCGGCCAGGGGCTCCGCCGTCAGGGTCACCACGCTGCCCGGCGCGTAACCGGAGGAATTCGAATCGCTCGGCTGCGGGTCTCTCAGCACCGACCCCAGAACCGAGTTCTGAACGTTCACGGTCAGCGGATAGCTCTTGGGGATAATCGACAGCGACGGATCGCCGTAGATGTTGAACACCACGAAGTTCATCCACATCGCCGTTCCCGGCACCGACAACGTCTGCTTCAGTTCGCCCAGCGCCGACCCGCACGACAACCCGTCGGTCACCACACGCTGACAATACTCATAGCTCATCCCCGAGTTGCTCGGCGAACCGTCGTAGTAGGTCTGGCCGATGTAGTACCAGGAAACGCGAGTCGCCCCGACGGTGGATACGGCACACGTCTTCAACAACACCGCCGACAGGTTGGCAACCTCCGGATGTGAATTCTCACAGGACACCTGGAACGTGAAGACCGGGTAGTTGTTGCTCAGATTCAGGGCACTGAACACATCCATCACCGAAATGGCGCTCGATGACGATCCGTGCGTCCAGTACACCACCAGCCCGAAGATACCCGGGCCCCACACGCTCGTCACATCGGCGATCGTGCACGGAGTCTTCTCCGGAGGGGGCGTCAGACCATAATCCGACTCGTAGATCCGATACGACGACCAACCGGCCGGAGACAGAATGTTGTTGCGAATCGCCTCGCCCAATTGATATCCGGGCGTTGAAGAGTCACTCGGCTTCATCGGCAACAGCACGTTCTTGCGCCACCCTATTCCGCCGGCGGGCGACCGCTCATACTGAATCGCCTTCGCCAGATAGGCATCGACGTCCGCGACGGCCCCGTAGTAAGGAACCCGTCCGACCAGGACCTCCCAGTTGCGATCCACCCCACCCGTGCCAAAGTCGTCCGGAAATTCCCCAAAGTAGCCGTCGCCGTCGAGGTCCCAATTGCCCGTCAGGTCAGAGTAATAGAAATCGGACGGGGCCTCCGGGTAGGTCGACTCGTTGTGCCTCGGCCACAGCATCTTCATCGGAACATCGCCGCTGGTCGGGTCGGCATTGCCGATCAACAGCACATATTCAATGCCGTCGCTGGCGTAGTGGGCCTTCAGCCACGATCGAATATTCTCGGCCGCAGCATCCCCCGTGCCGCCCCCCCACTGCTCCTCCGTAATGATGCGGGTGTCGTACCCGAAGAGATTCTTGTGGGCCACAAAGTCGGAGAGCTTCGTCGAGGCCGTCTGAATCGCCGAGGTCGTGATGATGGCGTACACCGGCGTGATCGTGCCCCCACTGTCGCCACCCGCGGCGGTCTCGGCATACGAAACCTGCTGATCGGCGTAGTTGGCCGCGATCCGTCGAACAGCATCCGCGCCGATCTGATCCGTACCACCGATCGCACTACTCTTGAGGGCCTGTTTCCCACCCAGGTCGAACCCCACCACGATCTGACCCGCCTCCAACCGCTGGAGTTCTCCTCGAACCGGGTTGTAGCGTGCCAGCGGCACCGCCACCTGAGCCAGACGCCATTTGCGCAGCGCCCCGACACTGAGAAGCCTGGCGCCTTCCGCCGGCCAGAACGCGTCGGTGGCGTAAATGGTATTCCCACCTGCAACAGCCGATGACGTTTCAGCCACGAGTTGCATCCCGTCCCACGTAGCGATCGGCGGAATCGGCTGGAGCCGTTGTGTGCCTGATATGGACGCCCATTGCGCCCCTTCCAAGGACGCCGCGACGCTCTCTGGCCTGGCATCGGCCGGGAGCAAGACCGTCAGGACCCGCCAGGGAATCGCCGGTTCACCCGGAGACCCCAGCCACTCAGACCCCGAACATATCAGCGCGACAGAGCCATCGGCCGCAGGGCTGATCGAAATCACAGGGACTTCGACTGCTAACTTGATCTGTTCTGCTTGAGCCGCGGAAAAAAGAACCAGGACTGTAATAGATGGAACACCAACAAGTGACCACCAACCCCGGGCGAGGTGGCGCATGTCTCTATCTCCCATTCGCTTCTCCCCTAACCAATGAGGGAGCGTGCCGCAGATATTCATTATAGCAAATTGCCGACCATGGAGTGAAGATGTATTTTGTCAAGTGCCCATATTCAAAAAAGTGATATTTCCCATTGGAACCCGCAGACCATCAAGACGCCGATTCAAGCCATTGGCGCACAAAACACTAAGCACGAGCGGTTGGGCAGAGCAATTCCCAGCCAAAGCGTCATGGGCCTGTGAAAAATCTGGCGTGCAATCTGAAACTATCGACTTACGGTGATTCGCCCTGAGGGAAACCCCTCTCTGCTGCCACGCGCACGTGCCTCTCCGACATCCCCTTAGGCACGCCGACCGGCGGTGTCCTGACCCTTCGTGCACCGATCAGAAGCTGTGCAGTTTCGCCTGACCGACCAGATCGCTTACTCGCATCAGGCCGCGGCTTTGAAGATACGAGCGAATCCCTTCGACCACGCGAACGGGCGCCGACGGATCACCGAACAACGCGGTCCCGATCGCCACCGCGCTGGCACCGGCCAGCAGAAACTCCACCGCGTCGCGCCAATCGCTGATACCCCCCATCCCGATGATCGGGATTCGCGCATCGCGGCAGACGCAGCGATACACCCGGCTGATCAGTTGAATCGCCAGCGGTTTGACCGCCGGACCGCTCATGCCGCCGGTGTTGTTCGCCAGTCGCGGACGCCACGTCTCGATGTCGATCGACATCCCAAGGAACGTATTGACCATGCTCAGTACGTCCGCACCGGCCTCGACCGCCGCCCGGGCAGTGGCCGTAATGTCCGTCACGTTCGGACTCAGCTTGACGATCAGAATCGCCCGGCGGACCACCTGCCGGACCTGTGTCACCAGATCCTTCAGTGCCGCGGGATTCGTTCCGAACACCATCCCGTCCGAAACGTTCGGACAACTGACGTTCAGCTCCAGCCCTGCAATCTCGACCAGCGGATCCAGACGCCGGCAGACGGTCACGTAGTCCTCAACGCAGTGACCGGCCACATTGACGAACACGGGTACGCCGAGTTCCTTCAGCTCGGGCGCCTTCTCCGCCACGAAGCGTTCCAGGCCGACGTTCGCCAGGCCGATGGCGTTCAGCATCCCCGAATGGGTCTCGGTGATCCGCGGGGGAGGGTTCCCGATCCGCTCTTCCACCGTCACGCTCTTGGTCGTGAACGCCCCCAGAAGCCCCAGATCGACAAAGTCGGCAAGTTCCAGACCGTAGCCGCTGGTCCCCGAGGCGGTCAGCACCGGGTTGGCCAGGCGAACCCCCGCCAGGTCCACCGACAGGTCCACGTATGTTCCAGACATCGTGCTCATCTTCGCCACAATCCGTCTGTCAGAGGCCCCCGCGCGACTCGAAAACCGTTCCTCGGCTGCCGTCAAGACGGAAGGCTACTTCCGTGCGACAACCAGCGTCAAGGGCCCGGCGCCGCGACCCGCCCACAACCGACCGACGCTCGACGGCCCCGCATTCCGACGGACCGGCGGTACACGCGGCCAAACGCTCACTCTCCGTACACCCGCTTTCCGCCCAGGTAGGTGCTGCGGACCTTCATGGCCTTCAGGCGTTCCAGCGGACATGCCATGACGTCGTCCTCGATGACGATGAAATCGGCGAACTTACCCGCTTCCAGCGAACCCCGTTCATGCTCTGCGAACTGGATGTAGGCATTGTTGATCGTGTAGAAGCGGATCACCTCGACCCGGCTCAGCGATTGCTCCGGATGCAGCGGCCGATCCAGCCATCGAGCCTGCCGCGTCATCGCCACCCACATCGACAGCCACGGATCGTAGAAGTTGTTCGACCGCAAGGCACCGATCTTCTGCATATGATCGCTGCCGCCACCAACCATCGCCCCGAGCGCAAAAAGTGACCGCAGCGGTTGGAACCATGTCAGACGCTCGTATCCGAAGTGGCTGCTCAGCGTTCGAGCGTCCAGGTAGAGCCACGCCGGCTGAATCTCCAGGCACACCCCGTGCTTCGCCGCATTCTCCACCGCCTCAGGGCTCATGAAGTTTGAGTGGGAGATCGTCGGTCGCTGGCGGCGCAGATCGTACTTGCCGGCCAGGTTCCAACAGGCATCGAGAATCGCATGCACCGCACCGTCGCCCACGCCGTGCGCGGCGAACTGCACATCGTTCTTCATGCAGGTTTCGATGATCGGAAGCAGCTTGTCCTCGGGGATGAAACGCACCCCGCGATACTGCGGATCGGTGATATTGTAGAACGTGCTCACCCCCCAGGGCTCGCGCATGAAGGCGCTGCCGGTCAACATGCCACCGTCCATGTAGAACTTCGCGGCCGGTGCCCGCAACAGACTATCGCCCTTGAACAGTGGCGACCGGGCGATCGCCTCGATGTCCGCCCGGATCTTCTCCATGGGCTGGTTGGTCTCGACGTGGCACGATAGCACCGCTCGCACGGTCAGCTCGCCCCGCTCGTGCAGACGCCGATAGACCGCCACCTCGGCCGGCGTGACATCGCGTTCGCCCACTGCCGTAATGCCGACACGGTTGTAGTCTGACAGCAGCTTCTTCAGCAACTCGGCATGCTGCTCCGGCGAGGGTTCCCGGGTCGACGACACCACCTTCAGACACCGCGTGCAACTCCGCAGGATGCCGGTTGGCTCGCCGGTGGCAGGGTCTTTCTCGGCGTGGCCGTAGCCCCCGTCGGACACCTTCCAGTTCCGGTTGATACCGCTGAGCTTCAGAGCCAGGGAATTCACCGACGCATCCGGACCGGTCTGGAAGACCACGGGGTTGTCCGGCGCGGCGGCATCGAGTTCGGCCCGAGTGGGATAACGTGCCTCCCTCAGACGCGTCAGAAACACCTGGCTGACCCGGATCCACTTGCCCGCCCCCAGCGCCTTGGCACGAGACCGGATGTACTCCAGCACGTCGGCAATGCACTCCATCGCCGGAATGGGATGGTCGAACTCAGTGATCGCCGCCGAAATCGGATGCGTGTGCGAATCGACCAGCCCCGGCATGACGGTCTTGCCCCCCAGCGACACCACCTCCGTGCCCGGGCCCTGGTATTGCCGGATCCGCTCGTCGCCGCCGACCGCCACAATCCGGCCGCCCTTGACCGCCATCGCCCGATGGATGCTGAATGCCGCATCCACCGTGATCACCCGGCCACCGAGCACTACGAGGTCCGCCTTCTCCTGCCCCCATGCGGAGTCGGACCGCCCCACCGCGACACACAGCGCCACCATTCCCACGCCACCGAAGGTCTTGCCCACAGGCCATCTCCTCACATGAACAGGCGCAGATAGCTTGCGACCAGCGGCAGGGCTCTGTCAACCGCACGCCCGCGCATACGGCAACCCTCCGGGCGTTTTCTACATGAAAGCAGATCAGGAGAAGGGCCTCTGCACCCTGCACAGAAGGTCTGCCGTGAGGAGATGGCCTGAAAAGATACGATCGATTCGCCGCCTGCCGCCGAGCCTACAGCCCTGCCGACTCGACCACCAGTTCGGCGATGTCCTTGACCCGCGCCGTCGCCTTGGGCAGCTCTTTCAGCCCATCCGAAATCATGATGTTGCAGAACGGGCAGGCCACGGCGATCATCCCGGCCCCGGTGGCGACGCACTCTTCGGTTCGCTCCAGGTTGACCCGCTTGCCGATCTTCTCTTCCATCCACATGCGACCGCCGCCCGCCCCACAGCAGAAGGAACGGTGGCGGCTCCTGGACATCTCGACCGGCGAGGTACCGGGTACCGAAGCAATGATGCTGCGAGGTGCATCGTAGATTTCGTTGTAGCGCCCCAGATAACACGAGTCGTGATAGACCACACGCCCGTCGCCGTCGGCCAGAGACTTGTTCAGTTTCAGGCGCCCCTGCCGGATAAGCTGGTCGATCAACACGCTGTGATGCACCACCTCATAGTGGCCGCCGAAGGCGGGATACTCGTTTTTCAGCGTATTGAGACAGTGCGGACAGGCCGTAACGATCCGCTTGACGCCGTAGTTGTTCAGCAGTTCGACGTTGGCCTTCGCCATCGCGTCGAACAGATACTCGTTGCCCATTCGCCGGGCGGAATCGCCCGTGCACTGCTCCTCCGCCCCGAGAATCGCAAACCGCACGCCGGCCGCCTTGAGAATGCGGCTCAGTGCCAGGCTCACCTTCTTGCCGTGGTCCTCGAAGCTGCCCGCGCACCCGACGAAGAACAGATAGTCGATCTCTCCCGGCGAATCCGACATCGTCGGAATGTCCAGCCCCTTGGCCCAGTCACCTCGCGTGTGGGCTCCGATGCCCCACGGATTCGAGTTGTTCTCCATCCCGTTCATCGCGCGGGTCATCTCCGGCGTCAGAGACGTGTCCGACTCCATCAACGCCAGATACCGCCGCATCTGCATGATCTTGCCCATCTGGTCGATCGTGACCGGGCAGATCTCCACGCACGCGTTGCACGTCGTGCACGACCAGAGGAATTCGTTCGTGATCACCTCGTCGATACAAGGCCGGGGTTCACCGCCGGCGTCCTCCTCGCCGTCGCCGCCTGCCTTGGCCCCTTGCGCCAGCTTCAGCAGTCGCGGCGCATCCTCATAGAGGACATCCCGCAGGTGATACACGAGCTTCGACGGATCCAGCGGCTTGCCCGTGAAGTTCGCCGGACAGTTGGCTGTGCACCGACCGCACTCGGTGCACGAGTACATGTCCAGGCCGTCCTTCCAGGTAAAATGCTCGATCCGATTCACACCGAAGACCTCGGCGTTTTCGTCTTCCAGGTTCATCCGAGGCAATTCGCCCCGGTGCTTCAGGTTGGCCAGAAACACGTTCGGCAACGCCGTGATCACGTGGAAGTGCTTACTCAACGGCAGCAGGTTCAGGAAGATCACCACCATGCCGATGTGTGCGTAGAAGGACAGGTAGTGCACCGCCGAGGTCACCCCCGACGTCGCACAGAAGCACCCGCTCAGGGCACGCCCGACAAAGGCATATTGCGCCTGCCATGAATTCGGATGCCGGGCAATCGCCGTGGCGTCGAACAGAAAGTCCGTGATCATCAAGCTGCCGATCAGGCCCAGAATGAGCAGCGCCTCTTTGCTCAGCACCAGCCGGCTTGGCCGGACGACCAGCCGGCGGTAGAACGCCCATATCACCGCCACCAGCACCCAGATCTCCGCCACACTGTAGAACAGCGTGTAGATCGGCCCCAAGGCCCCGGGACCGAACAGCGGCAGGTGCCACTCAGGGTGGGGCATGCCGGCCAGACCATGACCGAACGCCGTGATGGTCCGCAGAGACACGGCCAAGAAGCCCCAGAAGATCATGGCATGCATGATCCCCGCGCCGATCTCCCAGCGCTGCATGAACCGACCTTGCCCCAGCCCGACGCGAAGCAGCAGGCCGATGCGCCGACCCCAATCCGAGATCTGGATCCCGCGAACCATCGTGGTCAGGATCTGAAACCGACCGAGCATCGTGCGTGCAAAGTAACCCAACCCCAAGGCAAGAATGGCAACGGTGAGCAACGTATGGATGAACCACAAGCTCGATGCGATCATGATACCTCTGCCTTGCACCCTGTCTCGCCGATGAGACGCACGGCGAGAGAATCATGGTGTACTGGACATGAACAGGATCCCCGTCCCACCGACGGGGTCACCACCCTCCGGCCACCCCGGCCGGAGCCTTCAGATCACGCGACGCGGCTTCGCAATCCACTCGGACCACCGCACAAACGGTCGCCGGCGCGGCATGTTTCTGATCGAACGACAGGTCGATACTGAAGGACCGACGGACGACTATCCCTTGGCCTTCTTGATCGCCTCCGCCATCAGCGGAGCCACTTCGACGACATCGCCGACGATCCCGTAGTGAGCGCTCTTGAAGATCGGGGCATCCGCATCCGTGTTCACCGCGACGATGCACTTCGAGGTGCTCATGCCCGCCAGATGCTGAATCGCGCCGCTGATCCCCAGGGCCACGTAGATCTGCGGGCCCACCGTCTTGCCCGTCTGGCCGACCTGATGAGCGTGGTCGATCCATCCGGCGTTGACGGCCGCGCGAGAGGCACCCACCGCCGCGCCCAGGGCGTCGGCAACCATCTCGACATACTTGAAGCCATCGGCGCTGCCCACACCGATACCGCCCGAAACTACGCATTCGGCCTCGGTCAGCTCGGGACGCGTACTCACCTTCGTTTCAAGTGCCTTCACCGTCACCCGGCTGTCCGACGCGTCGAACGCCACCGATACGGTCCGCACCTCGGCAGAGCCCGAACCCGCATGATCCGGAAACGCATTCGGACGAACCGTCACCACATAGTTCGCCTCGGCCGGCTTGACCTTCCGCAATGCCTTTCCGGCATAGATCGGACGGGTGAATTCCACCGAACCCCCGTCGGCCCTGGCCTCGGTGATATCGGGGATCAGCGCCAGCCCCAGCCGCTGCGCCACCATCGGCGCGATCTCCTTGCCCGCGCTCGTGCAGCCGATCAGAACCGGCCCCACGCCGTTGGCCGAAACCGCCCCGGCAACCGCCTTGGCATACCCACAGGCAGTGTACTTCTCCACGTGAGCGTCCTGCACCTTCAGCACGGTGCTCACGCCCGCCGAAGCCACCAGGCCCGCATCGCCAGGTCCCACCACGACCGCCACCACCGGACCCCCTGCGGCGATCCGATGGGCAACCGTCAGAACCTGACGCGTCGTCTTCCGCAGCCCCTTGGCGTCAAACTCAGCGAATACATATACGGTCGATGCCATCAGTGCATCCTCCCGACCCTTGATGGGATATCACGCTGGATCTACAACCCGAACGGGCGAACCTCCCCGCTGGGTTGAAACCCTCGCAGACAGCCGGCCGTTCCGCCGAAGCGGCGCCACCGGCCACCTGCAAAGACCCTCTACAGAACCTTCGCCTCTTCCTTGAGCAGCCGGACGAGTTCCGGAACCGCCTCGGACGGCTTGCCCTTGACCATCTTGGCCTCGCTGCGGGCCGGAGGCAGATCGTGACCGGCAATCGTCACGGTCTTGCGAACCTGAACCCCCAACGCCGCCAGCGTCAGCTCGTCAACGGCCTTCTTCTTGGCCTTCATGATCTTGGGCAGCGGCGGATACCTCGGCTCGTTCAGCCCCTTCTCCGCCGTCACGATCGCCGGCAGCTTCGCCTCGACCGTCTCTGTCCCGGCATCCGTCTCCCGAGTGACCGTCACGGCCCCGTCGCTCTGAACGATCTTGACCGCCGAATTGATGATCGGCACGTCCAGCAACACCGACAGGCGCCCGGGCACCTCGAACGACTGGTCGTCCACGGCCACCTTGCCCGCCAGGATGAGGTTCCACTCGTACTTCCGGATGGCCGCCGCCAACACCTCGGCGATGGCCCCGTTGTCTGCCGTCGCCAGCGAATCGTCCCACACGCGGGTGGCGTCGTCGGCCCCCATCGCGATGCCCTGACGCATCGTGTCTTCGATCGCCTTCGGCCCGACACTCAGCAGGCGAACGTGAGAGGCGATACTCTTCTCCTTCATCTGAACGGCTTCTTCAATGGCGAACTCGTCGTAAGGGTTGACGATCACCTTCACACCCTTGTCGTCGATACCGCCGTCGCCGGCCAGTTGAATGCGAGCTTCCGTATTGAACGTCTGCTTGACCAGAACCAAAACCTTCAGATCAGCCATAGCTTCCCACCTCGTGAATTCCGATCGGTCGCTCGCGGCCGACCGCGAGCGACCCGTTCACAGAATCTCAGACTGTCAGCACGCCGTTCGAAGCGATCAGTGCCTCCGCGATCTGATGGCTCAGGTCGCGCATGTTCACCGGTCGCCACGGGTTCAGCTTCTCCGCGGCTTTCAGCAGGCCGATAGCCGCACCCGGATTGGCGATGGCCGTAATCACGTTCTGAGCAAACTCGTAAATCAGGCGGCTGCTGCGATCCGCCTGATACTTCGTCATGGCGATCGCCAGCTTGCACTCTGCTTCGCCCTTCGCATCGATCAGCTTCTGCGTGCGAAGCATCGCGCTCTCCATCGCGTAGATCTCCATCACGATGTCGGACATCCAGCCCAGGCATTCCTGCTGCTCGATGACTGCCATCTGATCGGCGATCTTGCTCCCCATCCCCTGCTGGAAGGCCGCGCCCACCAGGTGGAACATCCGCTTGGCCAGCCACACCCGCTGGCGAATGTCGGCGAGCGGACCCTCGAACTTGGGGATCTCGAGCTTGGCGCCCATCACCGCGCTCATCGTCTTCATGATCGCTGCCACGAGCGGCAGACGATTCATCGCAACCCGCTTGAACACCGTCCCGGCAATGATCAGCCGGTTGATCTCGTTCGTGCCCTCATAAATGCGGGCGATCCGAGCGTCGCGGAATGCGCGTTCCGCCGGATACTCCGTCGTGAACCCGTAGCCGCCGTACACCTGAACCGTCTCGTCCACGACGCGACCCAGCATCTCCGACTGGTAGACCTTGTCGATGGCGCACTCGATCAGGAACTCTTCGAGGGCCTTCAGCTTCGCCATGCCGCCGGCCTCTTTGCCCAACGTGTGAATCTGATCGGAGCAATGCCCCGACGTTCGCATCGTCATCGAATCGCCGGTGTACACACCGGTCGCCATCATGGCAATCTTCTGCTGGATCAGGCCGAACTTGGCGATGGGACGCTTGAACTGCTCTCGCTGCATCCCGTACTGAACCGAGTACTGCAACGCCAGCTTCGCCCCGCCGACCGCACCCACGCCCAGCTTCAACCGCCCCAGGTTCAGGATGTTCAGCGCGATCTTGCCGCCGTCGCCGATCTCACCCAGGATGTTCTCCGCCGGCACCTTCACATCCTTGAACCGCAGCGCACACGTGCTGCTGCCCTTGATGCCCAGCTTGTCTTCCTCGGGTTCCCTCTCAAACCCCGGCGTCGGAACCTCCACCACGAACGCGGTGAACTTGTCGTCTTCGCCGTTGACCTTGGCGAACACGGTCACCACGTCGGCCCAGGCCCCGTTCGTGATGAACTGCTTGGTCCCGGTCAGAAGGTAGAACTTCCCGTCCTCGGTGGGAACCGCCTTGCACTTGGCCGCCATCGCGTCCGACCCCGCGCCCGGTTCGGTCAGAGCATAGGCCGCCATCTTCGCACCCGTTGCCAAATCCGGAAGAAGCCGTTCCTTCAACGCGGGCTTGCCGAAGTACAGAATCGGCAGCGTTCCAATTCCCATGTGCGCAAGCGTCGCCGTGGCAAACGATCCACCGACCGACATGTGCTGCATCAACGTCATCGCGCCGAAAAAGTCCAGCCCCATGCCGCCGTACTCTTCCGGGATCTCGACCATCAGCAGGCCCAGTTCACCCGCCTTCCGGAAGAGCTCCTGCATCAGCCCTTCCTGCATTTCGTCGATCTCCTTGGCCCGAGGAATGACCTCGTTGAAGACGAACTTCTGGATCGTGTCCGCCATCATGCGGTGTTCGTCCGTCATCTCCTCCAAGGTGTGGATCGCCTCCACCGGCGGGTCATCAATCAACCACGAGCAGCCTTTTAGCGCAAAGGACGTCTCAGCCATGACTCGGCCCTTCTCCGGTTCTTACCGGTAACAACAGCACGTGCAGACTCCTACTATAGAAAGCCCAAGTTGGGAATTGAGATGTTAACTTATACTAATATTGCGCCGTTCGTCAATCTCAAATTTCCTGAAGCCCAGGCCAACGTTCTTTCTATACCACAGACCCCTTGCTTCAGGCAAACGACCGCATACTTGTTTCATAGTTGAAGGATGCCATTTCATTTTGGAGGAAGTTAGAGATGCCGCGGCTTCAAAAACATCGAAGTCGAAGGTGTTTTCCGCCTCCAAGGAAAGCGAAAAGTCATCCTTATCCATAAGAGCAGCATGGTACTACATTCACGACTCGGATGCAAACCTCCGCCCGCAGCTCACCCCTCCGTTGGGAGTCACAGACCCGAGCACCGTCATTCCCCGTCTACACCTTCAACGATCCCCCGCTGTCGGCAGGTGGTCCACACTGAAGAGGTCCGGACCGGCCAGATCTCTTCCGCGACACGCTATAGAATTCTCTGAAAGGCAGACTCCCCCAAACCCCGGCAACGATCCAGCCGCCATATGCCCCAGCCCTCTCCTGCCCCTTTGTCGAAACCGAAGGGGGCTCTTCCCCGGATGACATGGCACTTGGGACTCTCTCAATGCTGGCAACACGCATCCCCCCCTCGCGCGACATCAGCAGCTTCTCAGGTGGCAACACAAACCACCGACAGATCCACCCGACTCGCATCCGACCTCGTGTCGGGCGAACCGCCGGACGGAAGCCGACCCCGATCCGGCGACCTGGGGGCGAACCGGCATTCACACGCCGCGGCGCATGCCCGTAATCCTCTCCACATCGGGGAAAGGGCGGGAGGAACCCCTTGCCGACGATCCAAACCGCTGCTATCATTCTCGCTTCCAGTTTTCTGGGCAGGACGGGTTTTGTCCTTGCCTTGGCATGACACAGAGGTTAAAGGTATAGACTTGCGGGGGCCCGCGGCGGTCGCGGTCCTTTGCATCAGAAGCTATGAAGTTCATTCTGGTCGATCGAATCCTAGAGCTGGACCCCCCCCGTCGGATCGTCACCTGCAAGGCACTGACGCTGGCGGAGGAGTATCTTGCCGACCACTTCCCGACCTTCCCGGTCATGCCGGGAGTGCTGATGGTGGAGGCGATGGTTCAATCGGCCGCGTGGCTTGTACGGGCGAGTACCGGCTTCGCCGCCAGCCTGATTACGCTGGCCGAAGCGAAGAACGTCACGTACAAGAGCTTCGTCTCGCCCGGACGAATTCTGAGAATCGAGGCGACGGTGCGGCGTCTCGACGCAGATTCCAGCGAATTCGACTGCAAGGGAACGAGCGAAGATCGCGAGATGGTGAAGGCGAGGTTACGGTTGTGCCATTCCAATCTGTCGCAGCGAAATCCCGCCTTGGCGGTGGTCGACGCGAGGATGATTGAGCACGCCCGGAGCCAATTCGCGTTGTTGGGGGGGAACAAGGTGTTGGCCTCCACGGTGGCGGGCTGACGATTAACCATTCCCCGAAATCTGTAGAGGTTGTGGCGGTTTCTAGTTTCAATGGGAGGACAGTCGCGATGGCGATGACCCGCCAGGATATTTTCGAGAAGGTAAAAGAGACGTTGGTGGATGCCTTGGGAGTCGATGAGGACGAGGTGACGGAAAATGCCACGCTGACCAGCGATCTGGGAGCCGAAAGCATCGACTTCCTGGACATCGTCTTCCGGCTGGAAAAGACGTTCGACATCAAGATCCCGCGAGGAGAGCTTTTCCCCGACGATCTCTTGAACAACCCCGACTTCGTTGAAAACGGAAAGGTGACTCCGGCCGGCCTGACGAAGCTCAAGGCCGCCATGCCCCACGCCGACTTCACCGAGTTCGATAAGGACCCCGACGTCAACAAGATGCCGGAACTGTTCACGGTTCGGACGATCGTCAATTACGTCCAATCGAAGGTCGGAGCGGCCTGAGACGTCTCTGGATTCCACCACGAGGGGGTACCGAAGCAGTCGGTCATGCCCCTCGTGACGCTGGCGGTGGTTGTGTTTTCCCTCGCTCGGGATTGTCGTTGTAATCATGCGTTGGATTTGGATTGATAGATTTCTCGAATTCCAGTCCTGCCGGCGGGCAGTGGCTGTCAAGAACCTCACGATGGCGGAGGAGCATCTGCACGACCACTTCCCCGGCTACCCGGTGATGCCGGCCAGCCTCATGATCGAAGGCATGGCCCAAACCGCCGGTATCCTGGTGGGTGAGGCCCACCAGTTTCGGGAGAAGGTCATCCTGGCCAAGGTCCGCAGGGCCGTCTTCCACGACCTGGCCGTCCCGGGCGACCAACTCCGCTATGAGGCCGCCATCGAATCCGCGGATCAGCCCGATCCGGTGCCCCTGTCGGGGTGTGCCACGGCCGGGCAAGTCTTTCGCAACGGGGAACTGCAACCCATTGCCGAGATCGACATCGTCTTCTCACATATCGATCGCAACATGTCGGGGCTGGACTTCCCTGAGGAAAACTTCGTCTTCACCGAAGACTTCAAGTCCCTTCTGGCGAGCTACCATTTGGCCGATTCACGCCGGGATTCCAGCGGGACGGTTGATCGGACGAACAGCGCATGAACAGACGACGCGTGGTCATTACGGGGTTGGGAGTAGTCTGCCCGGTGGGCCTCGGTATTCAACAGGCCTATGAGGCCTTGCTCGCGGGACAAAGCGGCATTCGGCGCATCCAGGCCTTCGACCCCGGCGGCTTCGATTCCCAGGTCGGCGGCGAAGTCATCGAACTGAAGATGAGCGACTACGTGCCCAAGGGGTACCGCAAGGCAACCAAGGTGATGGCCCGCGACATCGAGCTGGCCGTCGTCGCCGCCTACGAAGCCGTCAAGGATGCCGGATTGCGAACCCGCTGCATGGTCGAGCGGAATGAGATGCCCGACGGCGCCGCCATCGACCCCACCCGCTTCGGTGCCAACATCGGCGCCGGCCTGATCTGCGCCGACCTGACCGAACTGGCCGGGGCGCTCGCCACGGCCACCGACGAAACCAACGAATTTAACATCCGCGTCTGGGGGCGAGAGGGCATGAACAACCTCACCCCCCTGTGGCTGCTCAAGTTCCTGCCCAACATGCTGGCCTGCCACGTGACCATCGTCCATGACGCCCAGTGCGCCAGCAATACGATCACCTGCGGCGAGGCCAGCAGCCATCTGGCCATCGGAGAAGCGTTCAGCACCATCGCCTACGGGGCTGCCGACATCTGCATCTGCGGTGGCGCCGAAAGCAAGATGAATCCGATGGGACTCATGCGGCAAAGCCTGCTCAAGCGGCTCGTCCCCGATCACAACGATCGCCCCACCACGGCGTGCCGGCCCTTCGATGTGGCACACAACGGCACCGTCATCAGCGAAGGCGGCGGACTGATCATTCTGGAAGAGTACGAACACGCCAAGGCCCGCGGGGCACGGATCTACGGCGAGATGCTCGGCTTCGGTGCCGGTGCCTGCACCAAGAGCTGGTCGGCCCCCGATAGCGACGGCCGGGCCGTCGGCATTGCGGCCACCAAGGCCCTCAAGAACGCCGGAGTGGCGCCCGACCAGATAGACCTGATCGTCCCCTTCGGCTCCGGCATCCCGGCCTACGATCTCAGTGAAGCCAGAGGACTGACCAGCGCCCTGGGCACACGTGCCGGCGAAATCCCCACACTGGCGATCAAAGGGGCCGTCGGGAACAATGGCGCCGGCAGCGGGGCGATCGATTTCGCCCTCGCCGTCATGGCTGCCCACTCCGGAAAGATCCCGGCGTCACAGGGGGTCGAAAAGGCGGATCCTCAATGCGGGCTCAACCCGATCATCGGAAAGCCGATCGAGCTGAAACCGCAGGCCGTACTGAGCACCGCCTACGCACTCAGCGGCGGACAGACCGCGTCGATCGTTTTCAAGCCGTGCTCGGCCTGAGAACACATGGGGGCGGGCTGGCCCGTCCCCCGTCAAGGAATACCAGGCCGGCTTGCATCGTTCCGGCGCTTGGGTAGATGGGAGATGACAGCGTGTCGCGACGTGTCGTGATAACCGGTATCGGTTGGATCACCCCGCTCGGTGATGACATCGACAAAGTCTGGCAGCGGTTGCTCTCCGGACACAGCGGCATCGCCCTGACATCCGTTTTCGACGCCTCGACCTTCCCCACGACCTTCTCCGCCGAAGTGAAGAATTACGACATGGCGGCCTACCTCGGCAAAGAAGCCGCGGCCGAACATGCCAACGCCAGCCGCAACACGCGTTTTGCGCTCGCCGCCGCCCGCATCGCATGGGACGACTCCGGACTCGAAAAAGACTCCTCGCTCGACCGGACGGCCGTCGGCGTCTACCTGGGCGGTGGTGAAGGCCCGATGGATTTCGACAATTTCGTCGCCGCAGGGGTCAAAGGCGTTCAGGCGGCCGGCGGCAAGTCGCTCGACACCGTGAAGTGGGCCCAGGTGGCCTACCAACGGCTGAGCGATGTCCGCGAACTCGAACAGGACCCCAACATGGCCTCGGCGCACATTGCCCGACTGTTCCAGGTCGAGGGTCCCAACCTGAACACCCTGACCGCCTGCGCCGCCAGCACACAGGCGATCGGCGAGGCCACGTCCATCATCCGGCGCGGACATGCCGACGTCATGATCTCCGGCGGCACGCACAGCATGATCCACCCCTTCGGTGTCACGGGGTTTAACCGCCTCACCGCCCTGTCCAGGCGTAACGATTCACCCGAAACCGCCAGCAGGCCCTTCGACCGGAATCGAGACGGCTTCGTGCTCGGTGAGGGTGCCGGCATGTTGATCCTCGAAGAGTACGAACGGGCCAAGGCCCGAGGGGCACGCGTCTACGGCGAGGTCATCGGCTACGGATCGACCGCCGACGCCTTCCGCATCACCGATATTCACGAGCACGCACGCGGGGGTATCGCCGCCATGAAGCTCGCCCTGAAAGACGCCGGCGTTGCACCCGCCGAGATCGACTACATCAGTGCCCACGGCACCGGAACCGAGGAAAACGACAAGATCGAATCCCTCGCCATCCGGGGCGTCTTCGGCGACATTGCACACAAGGTGCCCATCAGCAGTGTCAAGAGCATGTTCGGCCACCTCATTGCCGCAGCCGGCGCCGTCGAGCTGATCACGTGCCTGCTGGCCATCCGCGACAACAAGGTGCCCCCCACCACGAACTACAGCACCCCCGACCCCAACTGCGACCTGGACTACGTCCCCAATGTCGCACGCGACGTGCCGGTCAAGACGGCCCTGAGCAACTCATTCGGGTTTGGCGGTCAGAACGACACACTCATCGTCCGCAGATTGGCCTGATCGGCCGGAGATGCCGGGCCCCCGACGATCGAAACACCGCTCGCTGTGACTACGAAACGCGCCGAACGACGAGCAGCGTCATGTCGTCCGACTGCGCCGCACCGTCGACAAACCCCCGGACGGCCTCGACCACGGCCTTCACCACCTCCTGCGGCTCCCGTGAAGCGCAACCCTCCAGACAGGCCCTCAATCGAGAAGCCCCGAAGTACTGGAGCGACGGGTTCATCGCCTCCGTGATTCCGTCCGTGTACATCACCACGCAATCCCCCGGCGACAGCCCCAGCGCTACCGTCGAATACCCCTCGTGCTCCAGAATCGCCAGCGGAAACCCCCCGATGTTCAGCAGCGACGTCTGGCCGCCGGATACCAGCACCGGCGGGTTATGCCCGGCACTGGCATAGTGAAACACGTGCTGACGGACGTCCAGAACGGCGCAGAACAGCGTCATGAAGTCGCCCGGCAGCCTTCGATCCGAAAGCACGGCCCGGTTCGCCGCGGCCAGAACGGCATCGGGCGTCAACCCGCCCATGGCCGACATTCGGGCAACGGCGCGGTTCTCCGTCATGAACATCGCAGCCCCGAGCCCCTTGCCCGCCGCATCGCCGATCATCAGCACCAGGTGCCCGGCCTCGCTGATGAAGGTGTCGTAGAAGTCCCCGCCGACCTCATAGGCCGGCACGCAGAACGACGCCAGTTCATACCCCCTGACCTTCGGAGGATGCTTCGGCAGAACGCTCTGCTGAACCTGGCGTGCCAGCTCGACCTCCCGCTCCAGGCGTTCCTTCTCTGCGGTCGTCACACGCAACGTGTTGACATAGTCCTCCATCTCCCCGCTGATGCGATTCAGCGTATGAGCAAGATAGCCAAGCTCATCCCGGCCCCGCTCCGGTATGTCGAGCTGGCGAGGCAGGGTGCCGGCCTGCCGAACCGTTCGGGCAATTTCCAGCACGCGTCCGGCGAGCCGCTTGGCAATCGCGCTGCCGGCAATCAGCGAGCCGAAGATCGCCAGATTGATCAATTCCGCCACCGGATGCGGAATGTTCGCCAGTACCGTCTCCCGTCCCCGCCGGCTCGACGTGAAGGCGAAGAACCGGATCCCCAGCCGGTCGATGCTCGCCTCGGCAACGTTCCACGAGTGCCCGTCCACCCTCACCACCCGGGGCATGCCTTCAAACCCCTCCCGAGGAACACGCCACCGCTCCAATGATTCCGGCACCTGCGAGTGGAGTGTCTGGCCCTCCCGATCCGTTGCTCGAAACGTCGGAAGCGCCGTCAACTCCCGGCTTATGGACGGACGCTCCCGCCAGACCACCAACCCCGTCAGAACCTTGTTGGGCTCGCTCGACAGCGGCGCCGTCCCGCGAATCCGCGTAAACGGCATGGAGACCCCCTTGTGCCGTACCGGAATATCCGTGGTCGAGAAGACAATCCGCCCCTCGTTCAGCCATCCGACGGACTCGCCGGAAGTCTGCTTCTCGAACACGGCTCGATCCACAAGCTGCAGGTTCTCGAAGGAGTCCGACTCCGCCCGCCACTTCTGAAGCAACTTCTCTTGCTCGTCCTTCCGACCGGCAACCCGATCGTACTCAAGCGTATAGCCGCGAAGGAGCAGCTCGTGCCGTTCGATCTCGTCCCGAATGTCGCAGGCCGCCTCCTGGTTGGCCTGAACCGAGAGGATCTCCGCGGTCACCAGCGTGTCCAGGACCACCCAACCGGCCACGCAATACAGCGGCAGCATCCCGGCGATCAGCACCAGCAACATCAGCTTGGCCGAAATCGGCAGATCGTCGAAGCGGAACCACCGCATCCGTCCCATCGCCCCGGAATACGCGCCCCCCCAGAACCGCTGACAGAAGAACGGCCCCCGGGTCACGATAGCCGAGCCCGTCTTCAGCATCGCCGGAGCCAGGATCAGGCTGGGAATGGTGTTCCCCAGAAACCATCGCAAAAACTGAGCCCCATAGTGGGTCCACGAATGCGTATCGCCGGCAATGGCATGGCGAATCGCGTTCTCGGAAACGCCCGCGATCGCACCCAGTCCGTTGCCCACGATGCAGCCGACCAGAATCAACCCGACCCAGTCCCGCCGGCTCCTCAACTGCGGATCGAGCCGACGATGCCTGAACCAGAGTCCGGCCAGACACGATTGAATGGCGTTCCCGATCAGATAGACGAACGGCGAACCCCCGATGATGCCGTTGCCCAGCATCGGGCCGATCGTCCCCGCAATCGCCCCGAACAGCCCGAACCAGATGGAGAACACCACCTGAAATGCCGACGACGGCCACAGGCTCGCGATCGCGTCGCCGCTGGAATCCGCAAACGAAATCGTCCCGAGTGTCGCGGTCAGACCCATCGGGACGATCAGATACAACATCACCAGGAAATGACGAAGCCGAACCTTGATCTTCTGGCCGCCTGGGACTTCCCAGACGGACACCTCTTCCTCCGGGCGATCCATGGCATCAAAGTCGGTTCCCGCGATCACCCGGTGTGATCCTCCATACGCTCCCAGCAGGCCAGATACGAGCCCTGTCCCGCCCCAGTGTCACGTCGTCCCCGACATCGCCTTGGCGCACTCCACCGTGTTCTTGAGCAGCATCGCCACCGTCATCGGACCGCACCCGCCCGGCACCGGCGTGATCCACGAACACTTCTGAGCAGCGGCATCAAACTCCACATCGCCCACCGTCATCATGTCCGGCTTGCCTTTGGCGTTCAACACGGCCGAGCCCGAATCATCCAGGGCCCTGGGCAACCGGTTGATTGCCACGTCGATGACAATCGCCCCGTCCCGAATCATCTCGCCCTTGATCAGCGGTGCCAGATCGGGCCTGGGCGGGTTCTGCCCCGCCTTGCGAGACCTCTCATAGCGCTGCCACACCGCCTGCGCCTTGCCCGTCGCCACAATCAACACCTCGGCACGCCGCGTGTGGCCCACCAGGTCCTGCGTGGCCACATGGCACACCGTTACCGTCGGCGACTCATTCAGCGATTGCAGCAGGATCATGGCGATCGGCTTGCCGACGATCTCGCTGTGGCCGACGACCACGACCTCCTTGCCCGCCAGATTCACCCCGGTACTCTTCAACAGCTCGACGGCACCCGCCGGCGTGCACGGGCGCACGATCCCGCCGCCATAGAACAACCGCCCCAGGTTGAACGGATGCATCCCCTCCACGTCCTTGTCCGGATGAATGGTCACCTGAACGCGACGCGCATCCATCCCCGGTCCCAGCGGCATCTGAAGAATGATCCCCGTCACCGAACCGTCGCCGTTCAGCCGCTCGATCTCGTGCAATACGTCCTGCTCCGTGCAATGCTCATCGAGCTGGTGCAGGTCGTAGACCAACCCGATCTCTTCGCACGCCTTCTTCTGCTGATTCACATAGATGCGGGAGGCCGGCGGATCACCCACCTGCACGGCCACCAGATGCGGCGGCCGCCCCCCACGCTTCAGCGTCTCGATCTCCTCCATCAACCCCGACTTGATCCGCCCCGCCAGCGCCTCGCCATCCAGGATCTGTGCCGCCACAACAACCTCCCAATACCCCCATCATGCCTCGGCCGGACCATCCGACGGGCCGGCATCGCCTTTGCCTCCCCCTGAGTGCTCCGAAAACCAGAGCAGACGCAACACTCTGTCGCCCTCAGCGCGACAGCACGTCGCGTCTATTTTCCGTCCAGCATCTTCCGAAGCTGTTCGGTCACTGCCGGAGGCAGCTTCCCCTTGCCCCGCGCAATCCCCAGAACGCGCCGCCCCAGAACCCGATACAACTCGACGATATCCTGCGAATACCCCTCGATCGCCTCCAGGTGCCTGCGCACCGTCTCAACGTCGCCCCGCTCGATCGGACCGGTCAGCGCCTCGGCGGGCCCCGATCGCACCGTGTTGCGGATGGCCGCCATCACCATGTGCTCCATCGCCTCCAGCGACCGGCGGCGATCGATCCCCGCCTGCTCCGCCAGCTCCGATGCCGCGTCCATCAGCGCCACCAGATAGTTGCACGCCATCACGCTGGTCGCATGATACAGCGGTTTCAGCGACGTCTCGATCCGTTCGACCCGCGCCCCCATCCCGCCGAACACACGCCCCAGCGTGGCGACCGCCTCGTCGTCTCCCTCACAGAAGCACCACGTGCCCGGAAACTGCTCCAATCCGTGGTCGACCGACGGAAACGTCTGCATCGGGTGGATCGACCCCACCACCGCACCGCACCGCTGCCGCGCCGATTCCAGTACCTCGCTGCCGAGCGCCCCGCTGCAGTGGCCGACCACGACACCAGCCCGGAACGCCCCCGCCTCCGCCACCTGCCGGCACACCGACTCGATCGCATCATCCCGAGTCGTAATCAGTACGACATCGGCGCACCGAGCCGCCTCGCACGCGTCCCCTACCGCCACATCTTCCCCCAGCCGCTCGCTCGCCCGACGCGCCGACTCCATCCGCCGGCTCGCGATGGCCGCGATCTCATATCCCGCCCGCCGGGCGAGGATCGCCACCGTCGTTCCCACCACGCCCGCGCCGATAATGCTGATCCTGTCCATCAAGCGAACCCTTGCCACTGGGACGATTCACGCTACATTCATCGGAGCGGACGGTCAAGACAGACCCGTCCGGCAGACCCACAACACGGGCGACACCCTCGCCCCTACAGGAGAACACAACCCATGCTGATGTCTTCTTGTGCCGGTGCAATCATCCTGACGATCGGCGCGATGGCCCAGATCAAGACCGCCGGCGAAAACCCCGCCGTCCTCGACGGCATGCAAATTCGCCTCCAGGAGAAGGCCGTCGTCATCGCACCCGGAAAATGCCGCGTCGGAGACAAGGTGGTCGAAACCCAGGAGACAACCCTCGCCATCGATCCCTCCGATTCCGTCGTCGTCGCCGACGAGATGTACGACATCATCGATCAGCGGCCGCAGACCTGGCACTCCGGCAACCGCCTCATCGCCGGACGCCAGCCCATGCGCGTCATGCCGGGCCAGCTCGAACCGAAGACCTTCGCGATCTTCGCTGAGACGAATCGCGGCGGCGAGCAATACGAGAAGGGCCGCGACTACTTCCTCGACGAATTCTGGGGCGCCTTCTGCCGCGAGCCCAACGGACACATCAAGCCCAATCAGCGAGTTCCCGTCAGCTATACCTACGGCCGGCGCCGGATCGACCGCATCGAGGTCACGCCTGAAGGCCAGATCGTCCTCCGCCGCGGAACCCCAAAAGTCGATTGCCCCCTCATGCCAGACGCCACCCCGGGATGCCTCACCCTCGCCACCGTCTATCGTCCCTATCACGCCCGCACCCTCAAGGCCGAGGACATCTTCGTCGTCAACCCCAAGAAGGCCGCCGACGTGCCCCATCCCGATCTGGAAGGCGTCGCCAAGACGCTCGCCAAGCTCCGGGCCGGACAACCCGTCACCGTGGTCTGCTGGGGCGACAGCGTGACCGACGCCGGCGATGTCTTCCCCGTCGAAGCCCGCTACGTCAACGCCTTCGCCACCCAGCTCAAGAAGCGGTTCGACAAGAGCGACATCAAGGTCATCAACGCCGGCATCGGCGGCACGAGCACGCAGGGCCGCCTCGCCGCCTACGACAAGGAAGTCCTCTCGTTCAAGCCCGATCTGATCACCGTCGAGTTCGTCAACGACATGGGCCTGCCCATCGAAACGCTGCTGGCCAACTGGCGCCTCGCCGTCGACAAGGCCCGAAAGATCGGCGCCGAATTCGTGATCATCACCCCCCACTTCGTGATGCCGTCCTGGATGAGCAAATCCTATTCCCGCGGTGCCGAGAACCGGCCGAACTGCCAGGCCCTCCGCAAGCTGGCCCCCGAACTGAAGGTCGGTCTCGCCGACACTGCCAAGCGGTGGGAGCTGATGGAATATGAGGGTGCCCCGTACGAAACCTACTTCATCAACGGCATCAACCATCCCGACGCCAGGGGACACGCACTCTTCGTCGAGGAACTGATGAGGCTCTTCCCGAAATAGGGGCCGCAAGAGGGTCTTCCGCGAAGACCACGTCCGGAAACCAACCGAGCCCACCGATGTGTACACACGTCGGTGGGCTCGTCTTTTGCAGTCCCGGTCGCCCCCGCCTCAAAGACAGGGGCCCAGGCGGAGCGGCCCGCCCCTACCGGATGTATTCGTTCAGAATGTTCTCGAGCATCTCCTGCCGGCCGCTCTGGATCTTCGGCTCGCCGCTCTTCAGCGTATAGGCCTCGAGCTTGGACAGGTCCATCTGCCCCTTCTCGATCTTGCGGCCCAGGTCGGTCGACCAGCCGGCGTACCGCGCCTTGATGAACTTCTCAAAGCGCTGATCCTTGATCATCTTCGCCGCGATCTTCAGCCCGCGAGCGAAGGCATCCATGCCGCCGATGTGGGCGTGGAACAGATCGACCGGATCGATCGACTGACGCCGGACCTTCGCGTCGAAGTTCAACCCGCCCGTCTTGAACCCGCCGCCCCGCAGGATGATGTACATCGCCAGAGACGTATCGTAGAGGTCCGTCGGAAACTGGTCGGTATCCCAGCCCAGCAGCAGATCGCCGCGATTGGCGTCCACCGAGCCGAACAACCCGTTGCCCACCGCATACTCCAGCTCGTGATGGAAGGTGTGCGTGGCCAGCGTGGCGTGGTTGGCCTCGATGTTCAGCTTCAGGTGGTCGACCAGATCGTACTTCTGCAGAAAGGCGTGGCAGCTCGCCGCGTCGAAGTCGTACTGGTGCTTCGTCGGCTCTTTCGGCTTGGGCTCGATGTAGAACTGGCCCTTGAAGCCGATCTTCTTCTTGTAGTCCGCCGCCATGTGCAGGAACAGCCCCAGATGGTCCAGTTCCCTCGCCATGTCCGTGTTCAGCAGCGTGTCGTATCCCTCACGCCCGCCCCAGAACACATAGCCCGCCCCGCCCAGTTCGTGGGTGATCTCCATCGCCTTCTTGACCTGGCTGGCGGCATAGGCGAACACCGCCGCCGAGGGGTTCGTCGCCGCACCGGCCATGAACCGCCGATGCGAGAACATGTTGCTCGTGCCCCACAGCAGCTTCACACCCGTATTCCTCTGAAGCTTCCGCGCCATCCGAACGATCTCGTCGAGCCGCCGGTTCGTCCCGGCCAGCGTGTCGGCCTCGGGTGCGATATCGCGGTCGTGGAAGCACCAGAACCCCACGCCCAGCTTCGTAAACAACTCAAACGCCGCCTGCATCGTCATCCGGGCGACCTCCATCGGGTCGCTCGACGCGTTGTACTCGCGGATCATCGTGCCCGGACCGAACGGATCGCCCCCCAATCCCTTGAACGTGTGCCAGTAGCACACGCCGAATCTCAGGTGCTCGGCCATGGTCTTGCCCATGACCTTCTCTTTGGGGTTGTAGTGTTTGAACGCCAGGGGATTCTTCGAATCGGGCCCTTCATACTTGATCGCCTTAACGCCGGGAAAGAACTCTCGACTAGCCATGTGCATCCTCTCGTAATCGATCCGGATCCGCGAAACACGGGTCGTTTGACCCGACAGCGACCGCATTATCCGCACCCCATCCTCCGTTCGCAAGCCACCGGGCAACAGCCATCGCGACCGGCGTGTCGTTCGTGTCCGCGTGGGTCCGCCCACGGTCTCCGGCCTATCATCCTTCCCCGGTGCTCAAGCGTATCCGCAGTGGCCTGCAACGCGGCAAGGCGCGGACCCATGAGGATATATGAAGACGGGGCCTCCTGGAGTGACGATGTGCTCTTCAGCGTCGGTCGTATCGTGCCGTCCACATGGTCCCGTAGGGACCGCCGAAAATAGCCCAGCGTTTCAACGCTGGGAACCCGTCGCCCCAATCATTCCCCAGTGCCGCAGGCACGACAGAACACCACCGATTGGATCCCATACCACCCCGTCCACCGCCCCGCACTCTACAGGTCATACCCCGCCCCATGCCGCTCCAGCCACACCTTGCGGGGCTCGTAGTCCGGCAGCAACCGCCTCACCGCCGCCCAGAATCCGGACGAATGGTTTCGGTTCACCAGGTGGCACAGCTCGTGGACGACCACGTATTCCAGAACCGTCTTCGGCATGAAGATCAGCCGCCAGTTCAGATTGACGATCCGATCCTTGCCGCAACTGCCCCAGAGGTGCTTCTGCTCCTTCACATGGATCGCCCTGGGCACCTCGCCCAGTCTGACGGCATGCTTGCGGGCGAAGGCGGCGGCATCGTCATGGAGCCTCTCCTGAAACCAATCGACCAAAGCCGCCCTGACGTGGCTGTCATGCTGGCCGTCAGCAAACGATCTCGGCACATGTACCAAGAAGCCGCCCTGATACGTGATGGAGATGCCACGTGTCGATGTCGCCTTGACGATCAGTCGCATCCTGCGACCACGATAGGGCAACTTGGCTCCGCTGACGAAATGGTCTGGCCATGGGCTGTAGGCGGAACGTGAAACGGGGACGACGTGAAACGGGGACGCAGCTAGTTTTCAGGCCGGCGCGTCACGCCGCCGGACATCTCTCCATCACGCGAGCCTCCCCCAACATCCACACCAGTCGCCGACCCCTTTCTCATCTATGGAGATGCAGAACCCCCACAGACAGGAGCCCCCACAATGACACCCACAGAGCTCGAACTCACCACGCGGCCCACCGCCCCACTGAACGCCCCGACCCCGTCGTCCAATCCGAAACGTGTGACACCACGGGACAAAACGAGACATTCGCCGACACGAAGTAGAAGTCGCTCTGCCCCTTCGGCGGCTGAAGGTTGGGCACTCGACCGTTGTTGACCTGGTGTGCCGCCTGAACGATCTGACTCTCCGCCGCTTGGCGGAAGATCTCGGTAAGACGAACGGTCGGTATGACACCTGAGCCGATCAGATCCGCTAGAACTGAGACAGGACCTACCGACGGAAGCTGATCAACATCGCCAACCAGGATGACCGCGGCGTGGTCAGGAGCGACCTGTATGAGCGAGTAGGCCAGCGTTACTCTGAACAACGTTTTCTTCGGAGCAATGCTGCCGTCCCACATATCAAAAGCCCAACAGAGGCTGGCTCTGGGATAGTGTAGGTAAAGTCATCCATGCCATACCAGCCGCCTCCATTATTTGTCGGCACGGATTCCAAAACGATACGGTCGACGCTATTGAGGTTCATATTAAACCAGTCTGGATGTGTATCAATATCTGTGAACCACGCAGTGGTAGCAACCTCTGTTCCACTCCGATATCCATGTACTCTGACTCCAGATGTCCAGGAAATCACATCTCCTTGAGCAGCAAAATACGCCCCTGAAACGTCAACCTGTTGCGGGAATGTTATACCTATAAATGTGCTTCCCCAGAAATTCATGGCGTTATGAAATCCAGAATATGGATAAGAGTTCTCTTGGGTTGGCACCCTCCAACCACCTATATTACCATTATAACCAGGGTTGCCCTGCTCCCACACCAGTCCTTCGTAGTTGCTCCCTGTCAGCACGTATTCGTAGGACAGATCGTCGAAATTGAGAACTTTAGCAACCGCTGCCGATGCCAGACGCTCTGAGATAGCACAAGATAGAAATAGAGTGAAACAAATCTTGGGAAGTGACATAATGCGTTCTCCTTAAGATTCGGTATCATCCAACTTATAGAATAAAAGCGGTGCAAAGGTGCCTGATATACCGCCCTACTCAGATTAGTAGGCCTCGTGTTTTGACGTTTTCAAGGGGAGACTGGCCTGCCAGGAGCAGTTTCACGAACGATGGCTTGATCCTGATCTGACCGACAAGGATGAGTTGCAGGCGATGCTGCGACCCTTCGATCCAAGAAGGATGGACGCCTGCGCCGTCTTACCCTGGGTGAACTCGCCGGCGCATGACGATGAATGATGCATCGAGCCGATGGGGTAGCGAGTGCAGAAAATCGGAAACGGGGACGCAGCTAGTTTTCAAAATCGAAAATCGGAAACGGGGACGCAGCTAGTTTTCAGGCGAAGGTCCGCCCCAAGCGCGCTGTCGCACGACATCACGAAATCGGAAACGGGGACGCAGCTAGTTTTCAGGCGAAGGTCCGCCCCAAGCGCGCTGTCGCACGACATCACGTACGGCGCGTCACGCCGCCGGACATCTCTCCATCACGCGAGCCTCCCCCAACATCCACACCAGTCGCCGACCCCTTTCTCATCAATGGAGATGCAGAACCCTCATGCACAGGAGCCTCCACAATGACATCCACAGAGCTCGAACTCACCAGGCTGCCCACCGCCCCAGTGAACGCCCCGCCCCCGTCGTCCAATCCGAAACCTGTGACACCACGGGACAAAACGAGACATTCGCCGACACAACCTATCCGACTTCACACCGCCGCCCCGACCCGACGCCTCTCCGCATTAGCCCGCCCGAACCCCCGACATCCAACCCGCCCCGAACCCCCCCCAAAGACGTGACAAAACGGGACAAAGCGTGACACCCGCCTCCTCCGAGCCGGGCGGTCCCCCGCCCCGGATACCTCAGGACGCCGCCGCGTCACCCCGAAAGGCGTGAAATATCGGTCGAAAGTGAGACATTCGCCGACACACCCAATCCGAATACACCCGCCTCGACCGCCCACCGACCGGCTTCTAACTTCTAACTCCTAGCTCCTAACTCCTAGCTTCTCCCTCCATGCCCCGCTCACAGCGCCCCCTTCCACGTCCCCGACCCCCATCCCTTTCGCAGAGGGACACCAGAGCCGGACGACCCTCATGCCACACACAACAGAACACACGGTGAGTACATGCTAGCCAACAAACCCAATACACCGTATCATGGATCTTGGCAGAGGAGTCTGTTCCGTCCGATCTCGGTTGGCGGCGCACGTCGAATCAGGTCGCCCATCGAATCGGGCGTGCATGTGTCTTCATATCCGTAGCGGAATCACCCGTCATCTGCGGAGACAGAATAACCATGCAGTCCCCTCGATCCTGCCGTAAGAGCCCAACGCCCCCCGTGCAACGGATGGCAACTCCGCAGCACCACGCCTTCACCCTGATCGAACTCCTCGTCGTAGTCGCCATCATCGCATTGCTCATCTCGATCCTCCTGCCGTCCCTCGGACAGGCCCGCATGCAGGCCCGAACAACGCTCTGCACATCCCGGATCTCTCAGATGGGCAAGGCATTGATGCTCTACGCCGAAGGCTTCAACAATACACCCCCCTTCATGGGCCGCGGCTGGGAAGACGCCGACGACCCGATCCAGGACCCCCTCATCTGGCCGGCCAACAGCGGCATCACGGTTCGTCAGTGGAAGATCTTCGAAGACTGGCTCATGCCCAATATGCCCGGCCATTGGGCCATGCACAGCGACGACTGGCCGGCTCACGCCAAAGTCAGCGGCGGACAGTTGTTCCCCTATGCCCGCTTCGCCGGTCTCTACACGTGTCCCGAATTCGAGCGCATCACCGACGCCGGCAAGTCGCAGAACGTCTTCAACTACACCCGCACCCTCCTCGGACGAAAATGGTTCCACAAGAATGACAAGGAAGGCAACTCAGGTTCGCCATGGTACTTCGGCAACTGGGCCGGAGCCGCCGGACCCATCATGAAGTTCGACCAGATGTACTCCCCTGCCACACTCGAGCTGCTCTTCGACGAACGATGGGACCGCCACTGTGCCGGCCCCGTCGACAAGTTCATCCCCCAGGTCCGGGCCGGTGAGGGCCCTCTGCTCGAAGGCAGACTCGTCGGACAGTGGATGGTCGCCGACCCCATGCTGGGTATCATCGGCGACGAACTGGGCCAGTACCATGGCAAGCCCATGCCCAGCTACCTGGCCCCACCCGAATACAAGATCCCCTCGGTCAAACGCGCGGGAGTCGTCTATTACGATGGCCACGCCGGCCTCGAACTGGACCCCCTGCCCAGTCGCCGCGTGGACACCACACTCGGCGCCTGGGAAGCCATCGGATTGGCCGTCAAGTTCCTCGACTGGGTTCTCGGCCACGTCCACGGACAGCGCGGGTATACGGAGCCGCGAGTGGACATCCCCTTCTGACCCCCGTCCACTCGACCCCACGATTGCGGAATCGAACCCCGCAGGAGATACTCTGCCACCAAACAGCCGGCGGATGTCCCCGGGCATCCTCCAAAAAAGGAGCATCCTGACATGACGACATGCATCGTCCTGATAGCCGCGACGGTCCTTACGACGGAACCGTCACAAGCCACCGCCTCACCATCAGAGAACAACCGCGTGGTCGTCAGCCCCACCGACACCGGGGCTGGCCTGGCCAACCCTGGCATGGGTTGGGTCCTCCACTTCTACGACAACGTCCCCGCCAACTACGGATCGCAGCTCGCCCCCGCCGACACGGTCGATGAATTCCCGGGGCTCACCGTGGTCTACCTCCGCATCCCCTGGTCCTATGTCGAGCCGCGTGAAGGGCAGTTCAACTGGGCCGTCGTCGACACCCCCGCCCAGCGATGGATCGCCAAGGGCAAGCAGATCGCCTTTCGATTCTCCTGCGCCGAATCGTGGATGCGATACGCCACGCCTCAGTGGGTCGAGCAGGCCGGCGCCAAGGGCTACAACTTCGAATCCGGCAAGGGCGCCAAACCCGACGGCCCCTTCTGGGAGCCCAACTACCACGACCCGGTCTTCCTGGCCAAGCTCGACAACTTCCTCGCCGCCGCGGCCGCGCGATACGACGCCAACCCCGAAGTCGCCTTCTTCGACATCGGCTCGCTGGGCGTCTGGGGCGAAGGGCATACCTGGCACAGCAGCCAGCAGCCCATCCCCACCCCGACGATCCTCAAGCACATCGAAATGCATCAGAAGCACTTCCGCCGCGCCCTGCTGGCCGTCAACGATGACTTCGCCTTCGCCGGTGTGAACCCGTCCTACCCCGCCGCCGACGTCATGCCCTATGCCGCCCAGCGCGGGCTCACGCTCCGCGACGACAGCATCCTCGTCCAGGCCGGCAAGAACGCCTACTTCCACGCCGACTACGCCCAGCTCTTCTGGCGCAAGGTGCCCGTCATACTCGAATGCGAACACTACGGCGGCTCGCGAGACCGCGGCTGCTGGCAGGACGGCTCCCTCTACCTCAAGGCCGTCGAGGACTACCACGCCAGCTACGCATCCATCCACTGGTGGCCCCGGGAGTTCCTCAAGGAGTGCCGCCCACTGATCGATCGCATCAATCGCCGACTCGGCTATCGCCTCATGCCCACCGAGGTCTCATGGGATACCGCCGTTCGGACGGAAGCATCGTTCAGGTTCGCTGCGAAATGGAAGAACACCGGCGTCGCCCCCTGCCTGCCGGGCGGCCACCCGGCCCTCACCTTCAAAGACGATCAGGGGGGAATCGTCGGCGTCTTCACCGACGAGAGATTCGATGTCGCGTCTCTGCCCGTCGCCCCGCCCGACAAGGCCGAAACCCGCGCCGCCGAGGCCACCTTCTCCCTGCCGTTCAACCTCAAGCCCGGCAAGTATGGGGTGTTCCTCTCGGTGGGCACGCGCACGGGTACGCCCCGAATCGCCCTGCCCCTGCCCAACGAGGATGGTCAGCGGAGGTATCGACTGGGATCGATCGACGTCGTTCCCGCGAAATGATCGTGCTCTGAGCCCGGCGGCTATTCGCCCGCTGGCCAGACCTTCAGCGCCTCGGGGTTCACCGGTGTCGGAGGAACCTCCCCTCGGAGAACTGCAATGATGTTCCGGGCCGCCAGCTCAGACATCTTCGACCGCGTCGCCGTCGTCGCCGACCCGATGTGCGGCAGACACACGACGTTGTCCAGCTCGATCAGCCCCGGCGTGATCGCGGGCTCGTCCTCGTACACGTCCAGCCCCGCGCCAGCGATCGTCCGCCTCCGCAGCGCCTCGACCAGGGCCTTCTCATCCACCACGGGCCCTCGAGCCGTGTTGATCAGGTGGGCCGTCGGCTTCATCTTCGCGAGCTGTTCGCGCCCGATCATGTGCCGCGTCTGATCGGTCAGAGGCACATGAAGGCTGACAAAATCGCTCTGACGGAGCAGCTCATCCAGCGTCACCCGCCGCGCCCCCATCGCATCGAGTGACGGGCTGTTCGTCCCCCCCACCTCGTAGTAGATCACCTTCATGTTGAACCCGACCGCCCGGCGCCCCACCGCCGAACCGATGCGCCCCGCCCCGATGATCCCCAGCGTCGCCCCGTGGACATCCCAGCCCAGGAATTGCAGCGGCCCCCATCCGCCCCACCGTCCGCTCCGCAGAAACCGGTCGGACTCCACGATCCGCCGCCCACTGGCCATGATCAGCGACCATGCCAGATCCGCTGTCGTCTCCGTCAGTACGTCCGGCGTATTGGTAATAACGATGCCCCGCCGCGTCGCCGCCGCGATGTCGGTGTTGTTGAACCCCACCGCCAGGTTCGCATACACCCGGCACTGCGGGCCGGCTGCATCGAACGCCTCGTCGTCAAGCCGATCGTTCAGAACGGTCAGCACGCCGTCGCGTCCCTGAATCATCTCCAGAAACTCCGCCCGGGTCAGCGGACGATCGTGAGGACTCACGTCCACGCGATCACAATGTTGGCGAAGCAGATCGATCCCGCTCTGAGGAACCCGCTGAGTAACAGCAATGCTGACGTCCACTCACCACCTCCGATTCATCACTCCAAACCCGCAGGAGCCACCGCCGCCCCTGCCATTCGACCGCGATAGAGTACCAAACCCATGAACCCATTGCATGCATCACCACCCCGCCACCTCCGGCCCACCCACCCGACTCCCCCTCAAGGTTGCACGAACAAGCCGTGCCGGAGACAATGGCCTCCGAACGCAGGAGAGTGACCCGCAATGACCCCACAGCCGCACGACAAGACGGTCGCCACCGAACTGTTGGTCATCGACATCGGCAACACGATGGTTCATCTCGGTGCCGTCCGAGATGGCAAGGTCTTCGACAGAACCGTTGTCGACGCCGCCAACGCCGACGGCCTCCGGGCCGCCATCAAAGCACTCTGGGACAAACTCAATACCCAACAGCCGCGAGCCGCCATCGCCGGCTCCGTCGTCCCCGACGTGCTCAAGTGCGTCCGAACCGTCGTGCGCGAGGTCCTGGATCGCGATCTCCTCGTCATCCGCGACCAGATCAACCTCCCGATGGAACTTGCCATCGAAAATCCCGACAGCGTCGGCGTCGATCGCGTCTGCGCCGCGGCCGCCGCTCACGCCCAGCTCCAACAGGCCTGTGTCATCGCCGACTTCGGCACCGCCATCACCATCGACTGCGTCAGTGACGACGGCGTCTTCCTGGGCGGAACCATCCTGCCCGGCCTGCGCCTCTCGGCCAAGGCCTTGGAGGAGCACACAGCCGCCCTGCCGCTGGTCGATGTCGTCGAGCCCACCAACCCGTGGGGGCGAAACACCTACGAGGCCATCAGCAACGGCATCTTCTTCGGCGCCGTCGGGGCCCTCCGGGAAATCGTCGAACGGTACGCCACCGAGATGGGCAAGTGGCCGATCCTCATCGCCACCGGAGGCGCCGCCGCGATGATCGCCAAGCACGCTGAATTCGTCGATCACGTCGTGCCCGATCTTACGCTCCGAGGCATTGCCCTGGCTTACTATCGCATGTTCGGTCCCCCGGCGAGCAGTCCCGACGAATGACCCAGACAGACCCGACAGGCAGATCTTCCCACCCAACGACCGGCCCGGGAGCCTCCCCGATCGAAAACCGCCCGGTCGAGCCGTCGGAAGCCCTCTGCGAACATGACCCCACGCAGACCCTCGCGGCCGTCATCACACCCATCGGCGCCTCGGGAATCGCCGTCATTCGCGTAACGGGTCCGCGGGCCTTCGCCGTCGTCGAGAAGGTCTTTCGCCCCATCGGCAAGCCCGCACAGCTCACCGAAGCCGCCGAAGGGCGAGTCCTCTACGGACAGATCGTCGATGATCGGCAGGTCATCGACGATGTCGTCCTGACCCTTCGCAAAGCCAAGGACCCAACCTCGGCAACACCGGTCTGCCTGGCCGACATCAATGCCCACGGCGGTGTCCGCGTGGTTCAGCGCATCCTCATGCTTCTCGCACGGTGCGGAGCCCTCCTGACCGACCCCCAGCGCATCGGCATGGTCGGTTGGCAGCCCAGAAGCGTGATCGAACGCGAGGTCTGGTCCTCGATCGTTCGCGTGCCTACGCATCGCGCCGCCACATGGCTCCTGAACCAGCCGTCGGTCCTCTCCGCCTTCATCCGGCGCCAGACAGAGCGGCTGCCGGCCGAACCCAACGCCGTCCTGGAAGAGCTCCGAACCCTGATAGATCGATATGCCTCGGCGAAGTTCCTGATCGAAGGCGCGGGCATCGTCATCGCCGGTCCGCCGAACGCGGGCAAGAGCAGTCTGGCCAACCGTCTTTTCGGCCAGCGCCAAAGCATTGTCTCGGAACAACCCGGCACAACCCGCGACTGGGTCGCCGAACCCGCCGCGGTCGAAGGCATCCCTATCGTTCTCACCGACACGGCCGGCCTGCGGCACACCAACGATCCCATCGAACAGGCTTCGATCGAACGAGGCCTCGAACGCGCCCGTCGGTCCGACGTCGTTCTGCTCGTCATCGATGCCTCCGCCCCGACCGAAGTGTCTCTCGATGCCGTACAGGTCGCCCGCACCCACCTCCGCCCCGCCCGAACGATTCTCGTACTGAACAAGATCGACCGGCCCGGCGGCCCCTCACTCGATGCCCCCTGGGAAGGCCAATGGATCGGCCGGGTCGCTGTCAGCGCCGCCACCGGCGAAGGCCTCGATCGCCTGGGCCGCTGCATCGCGGAAGCCCTGGGCCTCAGCGACTGGTCTGACCACACATCCGCCCCCTGGACGACACGACAGATGGAGCTGCTGAACAGGGCCGTCTCCGCCCTCCCCCATGATTCGCTTGGCGCCGTCGCAGTATTAGCGGACCTGCTCGGAGAGAACGCAGACCGCGAACCTGCCCACGAGCGATGACTGCAATTCGCTCAAATACAACTTCCCGCAGCCATGCGCGGACTCACTGCAAGACCTCTCCAACCGTCTCCGTAGCAAGACGTCTGAAATCCGGTTACAGATTTCCCTCGATGAGGGGTTGATCTGGAGTGACAACGCCCCTACAGTTTGTTAGGCTTTGCATTTCGAAACAGAAGTACCTAATCAGGATAACAGTGGCGAGTGGACGCTCAAAGCGGACAAACCCATACACCGAAGACGGCGGATGACAGTGCGGTTGCGCGATTCGTCGTCGAACACAAGCTGGCGTCCGACGATGAGGTCAAACGGTGTATCGCACGGAAGCAAGACCTCGTCTCGAGAGGCAAGAAAGTCTCTCTAGCCAGTGTGCTGGTGGAGCAGGGTGTCATGACAGCAGCTCAGGCCAAACGGTTGGAAACGTCGGAGGATTCCGCAACCAGACCGGCTCAGCAGATCCCGGGATTCCAGATACTGGATAAACTGGGGTCGGGTGCGATGGCCACCGTCTACAAGGCCAAACAGCTCAGCCTCGACCGCCTCGTCGCGATCAAGGTGCTCCCGCCGCGACTCAGCCAGAACCCCGAATTTGTCGATCGTTTCTACAAGGAAGGAAAAGCGGCCGCCAAGCTGAACCACAACAACATCGTCCAGGCCATCGACGTCTCCGAGGCGGCCGGACGCCATTACTTCGTCATGGAATTCGTCGACGGCCACACCTTGTATGACGAGATGGCCAAGGGCAAGGTCTTCAGCGAAAGTGAAGCACTCGACATCATCATGCAGATCGGCCGCGCCCTCGACCACGCCCATGAACGCGGTTTTGTCCACCGCGACGTGAAGCCCAAGAACATCATGATCACCAAGGAGCGGGTAGCCAAACTGGCGGACATGGGTCTGGCCCGCGAAGTCTCCGACAAAGAGGCCGCCATGGCCGAGGCCGGACGTGCCTTCGGCACCCCCTACTACATCAGCCCCGAACAGGTCCGCGGCGAAGTGAACATCGACTTCCGCGCGGACATCTACTCGCTCGGCGCCACGTTCTACCACCTCGTCACGGGACGATACCCGTTCGAGGGGCCGACGCCCACCGCCGTCATGCATAAGCACCTCAAAGAACGCCTGATCCCGCCCGATCACATCAACACCAAGCTCTCGGCGGGTATCGGCGAAATCATCGAGGTCATGATGGCCAAGCGACCCGAAGACCGCTACGCATCGACTAAAGACCTCCTGCGCGACCTCGAAGCGGTGGCACGCGGTGAAGCACCCCTGCAAGCACGAAAACGCTACAACTCCGACCTGCTCCGAGGTCTGGCCGAACAAGAGGAACGTGCCCAGGGCGTTCAAGAGGGGATGGAAGGCGCGGCGGCTTTCGGTATCCAGCCGAGTTGGGCCATTATAGGTGTCCTGGCCATCCTGCTGATACTGAGCCTGTTCTTCAACCTCGTCCTGCTACTGAAGTAGCGCATGACCCCCGACGATGGAAAGAAACATTAAGCTGTTGATTGCCTACGACGGCACGGAGTACAGCGGTTGGCAGCGCCAACCGAATGCGCGAACCGTGCAGGAAACGCTCGAACAGGCCATTCGACGCGTCGCCCGCCACCAGATTGAACTCGTCGGCAGCGGCCGGACCGACGCCGGCGTCCACGCCATGGGACAGGTCGCCAACTTCTTCACCGACGATACGATCCCGACGGAGAACCTTCGACGAGCCATCGGCAGCCATCTGCCAAAGGATGTCACGATCCTCTCGGCCGTCGAAGTCCCGCTCGGCTTCAATGCTATACGATCGGCCCGAGGCAAACTCTATCGCTATCGCGTCTACAACTCCTCCGGACGCCCCGTCGAACAACACCTCCAGCGGTACACCTACCACTTCTGGCAGCCCCTCGACATCGACCGGATGCGCCAGGCCGCGCGACACATGGTCGGACACCTCGACTTCGCCGCCATGGCCACACGCGGCAGCCCCCGGCTCACCACCGTCCGAACGGTCGAGTACGTCCGAATCCAGAAACGCTTCTCCGAAATCCGATTCGACGTCTGCGGAAAGGGCTTCCTCTACAACCAGGTGCGGAATATGATCGGCACGTTGATCGAGGTCGGTCGCGGCCACTGGCCCCCCGACCACGTTGCCGAGATCATGGCCGGTCGAGACCGTGCCTTGGCCGGCCCCACGGCACCGGCCAGGGGGCTCTGCCTCCAATGGGTAAGGTATGTCCTCTCGGACCTGTCGCCCGAAGCTCCGGACACGGCGGAACCCGACGAGGAGGTCCCCCAGATCGAACCCGAACCGGCCCCTTCCGAGTGTGTCGGGGAACAGCCGTGAGAAGCCGCCCCCCGAAAGAGGACACGAAACGCCTGTAGGAGGCCTCCCAATGAGAACGATCGCCCTGTGGATGCTGGGGCTCTTATGTATGACATTCTCCGCAGCGAATGCCGGCGCCCAGACCGCTGCCGATCCCGCAACCTCCGTTCAACAGCTCCGCGTCGACGATGACAGAACGTCCCTCACCGTCAGAACACATCAAGGGGTCCTGTTGCGATACCGCTATGGCGGCGACATCTTCAAACCCTACGTCGCGGAACTTCACCTGCCCGATGGGCGCAACATCCTGCGAGACTCCCCGCCCGACCACAAACACCACCATGCCCTGATGTTCGCCTGGAACGTCGACAACGTCGAATTCTGGGGCGAGGAGGGCCCCGTCGGGCGCCAGGTGCACCAGCGGTTCGCCACGTGCAGCGTCGAGTCCGATCCGATCGCCAAGTCCGCCACACGCGTCCGCATCGTCGAAGACATCGATTGGGTCGGCCCCGACCGCAAGACCGTCTTGCTCAAGGAACGACGGCAGCTCCTCATACCGCAAGACCCGCGACTGGCCGACCGATGCCTGACCTGGCAAGCCGCGTTCTCAACACCGGACCCTCACCGGGACGTGACGATCACCGGACGGGATTACCTCGGACTGGGCGTGCGGTTCCTCCAGTCGATGGACACAGGCGGCCGATTCTTGAACAGCCGCGGCGAAACCGCCGTGGAGCGGGTCAACGGCAGCACCGCCCCGTGGTGCGCCTTCTCGGCAAAGACGAGCACCACAAACGGACAGCCCGTGACCCTGGCCGTCATGGACGACCCGAAGAATCCTCGACACCCGGCCCACTGGTTCGCCATGACCCAGGGCTTTGCCTATCTCAGTGCAACCTTGGGGCTGAAGTCTGAACCCTTCGTGCTCAAGGCGGGCACCAGACTCGTGCTCCGTTACGGCATCGCCGTCTGGACCGGAGCGCCCGAACCGGAGAAAATCACAAGGGTGTACGAACAGTGGTCTCAGTCGTCCACAAGCGAGTCGTCCCAATGAGCACTCGATATGGTCTGGTTGTGTGCAGCCTCCTCGTCGGCGGCTGTATGATGGGCGAAGAAGATAACCGCTTCGAGCAGTTCAAGACACAGCACGAGGCCCAGATGAAGGAGCTCCAGGACCGTCTGGCCGTCAAAGACCAGGACCTCTCCCGCCAGGCCAATGAAGAACTCGATCTGCGCCGCCGCCTGGCCAGATCCAACGAGCAACTCGCCGAATCACGCGAGCAGGAACGGCAGGCCCAGGCAAAGGTCGATTCTCTCCAGCAGACCACCCAGACGCTCCAGAAGCGGCTCGAGACCTTCGAAGCCGACCGTAGAAAAGACCTCGAACAGCTCAACAACACGAACAACCAGACGCTTGCCGAACGCGACGCACAGATAAACAAGCTCAAAGAGCGCATCCGCCAACTGGAGGACCTGCTGGCCAGGAGTGCGATGCCCCCGCGAACGACATCCAGCTCGCCGTCACGATAGGTCGCCGGAACAAGAACAGAAACGGAGAAATCGCCATGAACCTCAACGAACGGAAGTGTATCCCGTGCGAAGGGGGAACCCAGCCCATGGCCGACCCACAGGCGTGCTCCCTCATGCCGCAAGTGCCCGCCTGGGAACTCCACGGCTCGGCAATCGAACGGAAGCTCAAGTTTCGGAACTTCCGCGAATCCATGGCCTTCGTCAATAAGGTGGCTGACCTGGCCGAGGCAGAAGGACATCACCCGGACATCCACATCTCCTGGAATCGCGTCACCCTGACGCTGACCACACACGCCATCAAGGGACTATCCGAAAACGACTTCATCATGGCCGCCAAAATCAACGCCCTGACCTGAGCCTCGCAGTCCCTCAAAACGGCCCCGCCAACCCATTTCCGAATCCGCGCCGGGCCCTGTATAATCTTCACACGCGTCTGGACGAAAGAGGTATTCATCGAGAAAGGGGTTCCCTAATGACATCTGAGTTTCATCACTACGGCGTTCCAACCACCGCCAAACAGCCGAACGAGATCCACATCGCCCCGGCCAAGGTGTTCATCACCGACGCCGAGAAGCACCCCTACCGTGTCGAATTCCTCCGATTTGAACCCGGCAGCCCGCTGCCTCAGATCGTTCAGACCCGCCCCCATGCGGCGTTCATCGTCAGCAGCCTGACCGAAGCGCTCCAGGGCCGAACCGTCATCATCCAACCGTTCGATGCCACCCCGGAGCTTCGTTGCGCGTTCATCACGGACGGTGATGCGGTAATCGAACTGATGGAGCGGAGGTAGGCAGCATCCCGCTTCGTCGGGAGATACGGAGACGGATCCATGGGCATCTTTGTTTTGGCTATTGCCTTTTTCGCCGGCGTCGCCGGTATCTGGTACATCGCCCTTAAGTTGGCCAAGATCGCCGACACGCTCGATAGGATGTCCGTTACCCTTCAGAGAATCAAAACCCCATAGTGGAACACGAGAGGATCGTCGAATAGGAACCACGAACATGGCTATGAAGAAATTCGTCAACAAACCCGACAACATCGTCAGCGAACTCCTCGAGGGGTTTGCCATCGCCGGCGCCGGCAAGGTCAAGCTGGCCGGCAGCAACCTCGTGGTGCGAGCCAGACCCAAAGCGGCCGACAAGGTCGCGATCGTCACGCTGGGCGGCAGCGGACACGAACCCGCCCTCAGCGGATTCGTCGGCGACGGAATGCTGGATATCAGCGTGCCCGGTGAGATCTTCGCGGCGCCGGGTCCCCCTCGCGTCATCGAAGCCCTGCGAATGGCAACCGCCAACCGGCCCGCAGGCGTCCTGTTCGTCGTGCTCAATCACGCCGGCGACGTGATGACTGCCGACGTCGCCATGGAGATGGTGCAAAAGGAAGGCCTGAAGGTCAAACAGATCCTGACGCACGAAGACATCTCCGCCCCGTCGCGCCAGGACCCCTCCGACCGCCGCGGATTGGTCGGAGCCGTTTTCGTCTACAAGATCGCCGGAGCGGCCGCCGAACAGGGTAAGTCCCTCGACGAGTGCCTCGCCCTGGCCGAGAAGGTCGAGCGGAACATGGCCACACTGGCCGTCGCCGTCAGCGGAGCCACCCACCCGTGCACCGGACAGGTCATTGCCGAACTGCCCGAGGGACGAATGGTGGTCGGCATGGGACAGCACGGCGAAGCCGGCAGCGGCGGCGAGTTCGATATCAAGACCGCCGATGAAACGGCCGACATCATGATGCCCCTCCTCCTTAAAGACCTCAACGTCATCAAGGGCGAGCAACTGATCGTCCTGCTCAACGGCGTCGGTTCAACCACCCTCATGGAAATGTACTTGGTGCTCCGACGCTGCAAGCAGATTCTCGAAGCCAAGGGCATCACTTTGGCCCGCGCCATCGTCGGTGAATTCCTCACCGTGCAGGAGATGGGCGGATTTCAGATGTCCGTTCTCCGGGCGGATGACAACATGCTGAAGCTCTGGGACGCCCCCTGCAACACCCCGGCCATAACCGTAAAGTAAGAAGGGGTGAAGACAGCGGCGTCGCACAGAAGTCATTGTCCGTAATACGCGAGTTGAACCCTATGCCTGGAACCCTTGGAAGGAAGGATCTGGTGGGCATGTTCTGCGGTGCCGTGGAACAGATTCGCATCAACCACGAAGCCCTGTCCAAACTCGACTCCTTCGGCGGCGACGGCGACCACGGCACGACGATGCTCCGAGCGATGGAGATCCTGGCCAAGACCCTGTCCGAAGCAACCACGCCTGATACCCACACCCTGATCAAGGACATCGGATGGGCGATCATGGGCGTCGACGGAGGAGCCACCGGACCCCTCTTCGGTACATTCTTCGGCGGCATGTCGGAACCCGCCTCCGGAAAAGAGGCCATCGACGGAGCCACCCTGGCGGCCATGTTCGAGGGAGGGCTCGCGGCCGTCCGTAAGCGGACCAAGGCCCAACCGGGTGACAAGACGATGGTCGATGCCCTCGTTCCGGCGGTTCAGGCCGCCCGATCGGCTGCCGACAGCGGTGCCGACGTCCACGCCGTGCTGACCCAAGCCGCCCATGCCGCCGAAAAGGGCGCCCTCGCCACGAAAGACATGCAGGCCAAGTTCGGCCGCGCCAAGAACATCGGCGCCAAAAGCATCGGAAACCCCGACCCCGGCGCCACATCCGTTTCGTTGATTTTCAAAGGCTTCGTTGAAGGAGTGAAGAACCTTGCCTGATGTAGACAAGACCAAAGGACAGGATACAGAGAAGAAGGATTTCGGTATCGGAATCCCGATGGAAACCCCGGGCTTCTTTCTCAGAGGCTCCGCCCATCTCGGTTGGGGAATGAAGAACCGCCTCGCGAGGATCTTCGACCCGACGTCGGGACGAACCGTCATGCTGGCCTTCGACCACGGCTACATCATGGGCCCGACCACCGGACTCGAGCGCATGGACCTTGCCATCCCCCCCCTCGTGCCCTACGCCGACTGCCTCATGTGTACCCGTGGGGCCCTTCAGAGCTGCGTCGATCCGGCCTCAAACAAGCCCGTCGTGCTGCGATCGACCACCGGAGCCACCGTCCTTAAGGAACTGAGCAACGAGGTCATCGGCGTGACGATTGAAGACGCCGTCCGCCTGAACGCCGCCTGCGTGACCGCCCAGGGATATGTCGGGGCCCCGGGAGAAAAAGAATCGCTGACCAATCTGGGCTATCTCATCAGCGAAGGCAATCGCTACGGCATCCCCACCCTCGGCGTCACCGCCGTCGGCAAGGACATGGTCCGCGACGCCCGCTATCTCGGACTCGCCTGCCGTGTCATGGCCGAACTCGGCGTCCACTACGTCAAGACCTACTACTGCGAACCGGACTTCGACGAGGTCGTTGCGGGCTGCCCCGTGCCGATCGTCATCGCCGGTGGCAAGAAGATCCCCGAAAAGGATGCCCTGAATATGGCCTACAAGGCCATCGATCAAGGCGCCCTCGGCGTCGACATGGGCCGGAACATCTTCTGTGCCGACGATCCCGTCGCCATGATCCAGGCGGTCCGCGCCGTGGTCCACAAGAACGAGAAGCCCGACAAGGCACTCGACATGTACCACACGCTCATGGGCGAGCGGGCACGCAAAAAGTGTTGAAGACTACTTACGGCGAGTCACACAAACGGAGGTAACTCATGAGTGATATGAACCGTCGCGAAATGTTGGGCGGTCTGGTCGCGGGGGCTGCCGCCTCCGGCCTGATCATCAATGTCGACAGCGCCTTGGGCGCTTCGGAGGAATCCAAAATGGGCAAGAAGAAACTGCGCACCTTCAAGAACGAAGAATTCTATACGCCTGAAGGCAAGTTCAACGTCGCCGCCGCCAAGAAGGCCTACTACGAGATGATGGAATACTACGACTACCCGGTCGTTCCGCGTCTCAAGACCGACGACTTCTGGACGCTCGATTTCGGTCTCGGCAAGTTCATGGAAGTCGGCATGGCCGGCATCTTCTGGATCAACAATAAGGAACACAACTACTTCGGCCACGAGATCTACCTGCTGCCCGGACAGATGATCCCCGAGCACGCCCACATGAAGACCGATGATGCAGGTCCCAAGCTCGAGGGCTGGCACGTCCGCCACGGCATGGTCTACATCTACGGTGAGGGCGAACCCACCGCCGGCGTCAACGAGCGCATCCCGCAGACCCACAAGGACTGTGCGGTCGCCCGCACCGAGAAGATCCTCCGCCCCGGCGAGTGCGCCTGCCTCAACGCCGCCGAGAAGAAGCACTGGATGAAGGCCGGGCCCGAAGGGGCCATCGTCACCGAATATGCCACCTATCACGATGGCAAGGGACTCCGCTTCAGCCATCCCGACGTGAAGTTCTAAGGCCGGGCTGTCCGGAACCCCGAATGCAAGCGAAACGGCCGCGCGACGCTCTCCAGGGCATCGCGCGGCCGTTTTCTTCCTTCGCCCCCTGAGGTCAGCCGTCACGCCTGCGGCTTCGTGTCCTCCGCAGCCTTCGACCGCCCAGCCCAGAAGTTCCCCCGATGCCGAAGCCACTCAATCCCCCAGTACGCCACCCCCAACAGGATCAGCAGCAACACCACGATCATCTCGTACCGCTTGACGTCCGACAGGACAAGCTCCACCGTGTGCCCGAAAAGATAGCCCGCCGCCCCGACTACCACCGACCAGAGCACCGCCCCCACCGCGTTCAGAAAGGCAAAGCGGACCGGACTCAGCCCGATCGCCCCCAGCAGCACCGGCGTGATATTGCGAACACCGTAGATGAACCGAAACCCTACGCTGATCGCCATCTGATGGCGGACGAGCTGACGGCTGACCCAGTTCGCCCGCTCCCGCATCCTGGGCCGTTTCTTGATGAAGCCCCGCCCTTTGACGCGACCCACGAAAAACCAGGTCTGATCCCCGATCATCGAGCCGATAATCGCCACCACGATGACCCACGGCAGGCTCAGATACCCGCGAAAGGCGGCGTACCCGGCCAATACCAGAATCGTCTCTCCCTCCAGGATCGTGCCCAGCAGCAATGCCGGATACCCGTAGGTTTGAACGAGTGTTTCAATCGACATGGGTCATTCCGACTATCGGCCGACCGGCTGAAGGACGGTATCTGTCACCCGAGCACAAACTCCTCGCCTCGCAGCCCTACACTGCCTCGTCCTTGAACGTGCGGCCCGCCGAATCGCCCATCACGCCGCGGATGTGATCCAGATCGCTCTGAGTCCCGTGCAGCATCGATCGCAGATCCGTGCTGTGGATCAGCATGTTCACGCCCCACCGCATCCATTCGATCTCGCGATCCAGCTCGTGCCAGAAGAAATGCGCCGCCGCTCCGATCGATCGCTGACGCGCCGACTCCACGATGCCCCGAGTCGCCGCGCTGAACGCGGCATCCGCGTAGTCCTCCGGCTTCCCCAGATTCACCGACAGATCGTGCGGACCGAGCTGCACCGCATCCAGACCCTTCACCGACAGCAGTTCCGGCAGGACGTCGATCGCCGGCTGACTCTCAATGTTGATGATAGCCACACCGTTGGCGTTGTGCTTCTCCAGATAGGCCCGGCACTCCGAAGACGGCGCCCGGTCCCGAAGAACCAGATCGTCCAGCCTCTTCCCTTTCAACGGACGGTACTTGACCGCCCCCACCAGATCGCGAACCTCCTCGACCCGCTCGACATAGGGGAAGATCACCCCATGCGCCCCGCCGTCGATCGCCATCGACGCCAGCGCCGCATTCGGCTCCGGAACCCGAACGATCGGCGCCAGCCCCAGTGCCGAAAACGTCTGGCACATCCACGCCACCGTCTCGCGGTCGAGGGCGATGTGCTCGGTGTCGATGAATACGAAGTCGATCGGAAGGGCTTTCATGGCCGCCGGCCATCGCGTCGACGGAGACAACACCGCCGCGCCGTAGACGCGCCGTTCGGAATGTATCGCTTCTCGAACTTCTTTGCCCGTCATGATCCGCCCCGCGCTCCCCGTCGGAACGACACGCATCGTGCCGCCCGCCGCCTGATCGGCCGCCGCAGAAAACGCTTCCCAACCCTATTTGAGCAACCCCATCCCCTTGACGTTCAACCCCTCTCGCTGCCACTGCTTCACGAGATTGGCCATGTCTTCGATCCCCTGCTGAAGGCGCTTCATCGTGATGACCATCGAATCGTAGAGCTCGGCGTCGTTCAGGAACTTGCCCGCCGAACCCTTGCCCTCGGCCATGTTCCGGCTGATCGACTCGAGCTGGTCGAAAAACCGTCCCAGCTTCTCCGCATCGTCGACAACCACCCGGCTGATCTTCTCGAGCTGGGCATTGGCGTTGTCGGCCGTCTTGTTCAGTTTGCCGGTTAGTTCCTTCGCGTCCTCTGCCACGAACTTCGCTTGGCTGGCCACCTTCTTGAGATCGTCCATCACCACCTTGCCCTTTTCGGACATGTCCCGGATGTTCGCCAGCGCTATCCGAACGTTGTCCTTGCTGTTCGGATCCGCGACGATCTCGTTGAAGTGCTTCAACGCCGAATCCAGCCGCTGTACCGCCGTGTGCAGGTTCGCCGACATCTTCTTGCCGCCCACCTGCGGATTGTCCACCAGCTCCAGGTCCCTGGGCTGGAACAAGCCATGGAGATCCGTGGCCACCGGAGTCAGCGCCTCGGCCAGGTTCCCGATCTGGCTGCTGGCCTTCTGAAGCGTCGCCACCACGTCCCGCGGGAAGAGCGACTCGAACGCGCTGACCATCTCACCCATCAACGGAACGCTGCCGTCCGTCGGCACAAAATCCTTGGCCGGATCCAGCGGCACTATGACCTTCACCAGCGGGCGGGCGAATCCGATCGCCGAAAGCTCCACGGTGACACGCGAGCCCTTCGGCACCCGCCACTTCTCCTGTATCTGCAGCTCCAACTGCACACCCTGCTCGGGCTGCTGCTCGTTGCGGAAGCCGATCCTCCCGATGTTGCCGACCCGCACGCCCTTCATGTACACGGGGTCCCCCTCGATCAGCATCTCCACATGGCTGAAGAACACCGGCACGGAGTACGTTCGTCCGCCGATCAGCCATGTCGGGGCCTCGCCGAACATGATGACCAGCCAGGTCAGCCCCAGCAGGCCACCCACCAGAAACAAGCCCACCATCGTGTTGCGACGCCGTTCGTTCGTCATCCTCTCAGCTTCCCTTCAACGGAGCGAGGTCTTCCTCATCGGCACGACCGGTGATAAACCGCTGGACACGCGGGTCCGAACTGGCACGAACCTCTTCGGGCGATCCGTCCGATATGAACTGGCCCTGGTGCAGCATCAAAATCCGATCCCCAACCTTGTACGCGCTGGACATATCGTGCGTGACCACCACACTGGTCACCCCCAACTCACCCTGAAGCCGGCGGATCAGTTCATTGATCACGTCCGACCGCACCGGGTCCAGACCCGTCGTCGGTTCATCGTACAAGATCACTTCCGGATCCAGAGAGATTGCCCTCGCCAACGCCACCCGCTTCTTCTGACCGCCCGACAGCTCGGCCGGCTTCTTCCCCTGAATGCCGTTCAACCCCACCAGCGACAGCTTGTGCGCCACCTTCTCGTCGATCTCCGACCGGCTCAGAGCCGTGTGCTCCCTCAGCGGAAAACCCACGTTCTCTGCCACGGTCATCGAATCGAACAGCGCACCCATCTGAAACAGAAACCCGAACCGCTTCCGCAACTCCACAAGATCCACGTAGCTCAGGTCCTGAACACGGACGCGCTGACCGTCAAACGCCCCGGCCGACTGAAACCACACGTCCCCCTGATCCGGTCTCATCAACCCGATGATGTGCTTGAGCGTCACGCTCTTGCCCACACCGGATTCCCCGATGATCACCGTCGTCTGGCCGCGCATCAGCTTCAGATTCACGCCGCTGAGCACCTGTAGACTGCCCAGACGCTTGTACACGTCTGAGAGTTCCACGATCACACGGCCGTTGGAGGTTGTCGCCTCGTTGTCTTTCACCATGAAGTCCCAACTCACCTCGCCGGGTCCCACGCCACCGTCGGAACCCTTGCCTCTAGAGCAGCGGCTTGACGCCCCAGATGAATTCGTACAGGCTCCGGAACACCAGGATCAGTTGGAAATCGATCACCAGAATCGCGATGAAGCTCGCCACGAATGACTGTGTGCAGGCCCGGCCCACACCTTCGGCCCCGTGGCCGCAGGTAAATCCCTTGTAGCAACTGATCAACGCGATCGCCGCCCCGAAAAACACGCTCTTGGACAGCCCCGTGAACAGGTCCCAGTTCTCCAACACCATCTCCGTGTACCACCAGTACGGATCCGACTGAAGATCGAAGATCTTCACCGAAATGAACCACCCACCCAGCGCGCCCATCACGTCGCAGTACAGCGTCAGAAACGGCGTCAGCAGTACACACGCCAGGAACCGCGGAACCACCAGATACCGGATCGGATCGGCGCCCATGCAGCGAAGCGCATCGATCTGCTCCGTCACGTTCATCGTGCCCAGTTCGGCCGCCAAGGCCCCGCCCACGCGCCCCGCAAGCATGGTCCCCGCCAGAACCGGCCCCAGCTCCCGTACCACCGCCAGATTCACCAGCACCCCGATCTGGTCGCCCAGACCCACCGAAATCAACTGGACGATGGCCTCCGCCGCAAGCACGAATCCCACGAACAAGCCCGTCACCAGAACCACCGGCACGCTGCGGGTGCCCACCTCAAAGAACTGCGGCAGCACCAGCGCGAAGTTCCGAGGATTCACCATCCCCGCCACCAGCCAGAAAAGCGTGCGCCAGCAGAAGACGCCGAAGTTCCCGAACGAAGCCAGGGTATTCAGAACGCTTTCGCCCAATCTGGCCACCGGACTTAGCATCACCGTCCTCACGAACGCGGATTACGCACACCACGCGCCCTACCGACCGCCGCTCGGCGCCCTGACGCATCCCCAAACCAATTCTTGTAGCTTTGTGGGGCAGGCATGTCAATGAATGCGGCGTGAGGAACACTCCCCCGCGAGAACCTGCCGGGGAGCCTCCAAACCACCGCCCCTTGAACCGCACCGCCCTGACAGAAAGACAGCCTGCAAGCCGCCCACAACCACCGGCCGATTCCCGTCATGTTTCAGACGAATCGACACGCGGTGGGCCTCCCGCCCCGAGCCCGCTTCTCCAGCACAACACCCCCTTACCCCAGCCGTTCGCTCAGCCACAAAATATTGGCCGCTAGATCGTCCAGGGTCTGCAACGCCTCACTATCCTGACCGATGTCCCCTTCCTTCAGGCCTTGCCCGACGTTCCAGTAGCTGCTCCCCGGAACGATCATCCCGTTGATGAGGAACCACATGTTCAGCTCGGCAAATGTCAACAATCGGCCGGCCCGCCGCGCCGGAACCACCGACGCACCGATCTTGCGAGACAGGAACTTGTCCGACACACGGTGGACGAACCCCACCCGATCGATGTACATCTTCATCTGCCCGGTCATCGAACCGAAATACACCGGCGAGCCCAGCAGAACCACACCCGCTGCGGCCGTCCGATCGATCAGCCCGTTCATGTCGTCCACATACCCGTGGCACTTCCGGTCCTTCTTCTTGGCGCACTGATAGCACGCCGAACACGGCGAGAGGTCCATGCCGTGCAGAAACACCTCATCGATCTCGTGCCCGGCCTTCGCCAGAATGTCGCACACCCGCCGAAGCATCTGCCGGGTGTTCCCCTCCCGACGCGGACTCCCACACACGCTGAGTACTTTCATCGCGAACTCTCCAGATTCTCGATCCGTTGTCACATACGAACACGGCCGCCCCCCAACGGCCCCATCCGCCGCTATTTCTTCTCACTCAGCAACGTCTTGGCGTACCCGCTGAGCTGGGCATCTCGATCTTCCGCCGCCTTGCGAACCAGCGCCATCGCCGTATCCGCCCCGGCCATCACCAATCCTCGCAACGCGGCAATCCGAACCGCCGTCGATTCACTCTCATGATACAAACCCTGATACACGGCGACCGCCTCTTGCCCCTTGCCACTGCCGACAAGCTGATCCGCAGCACGAATCAACCCGTCAACCACCGACCGACGCAATCCGGTGGGCGCCCCGTCCTTCGCCGCCGTCAACAGCTTCACCGCCTCGCTGCCGCCGATCTTGCCCAATGCCTCAGCGGCCGCCGAGGCCGTGCCCTCGTCCTTATCCGCCAACAACGCTCCCAGTGCCGCCACGGCCCTCGCCTCACGCTGCTCGCCAAGCGTATTGATCACCCCGATTCGAACCGCACCCTGCGTCCGCGACAGCGCGCCGCACAAGGCCTCACCCGCCGCTGCATCCGGAATCCGCTCCAGGGCGTACCGACCCAGAAACGCCAGCTTCTCATCCTCGCCCAGCAGCCGGGCCAGCGCCGGCACCACCTCGCCCCCGCCGATCCGCATGAGCTGCTTGCACACGAACTCCCGACAGGCCAGCGTCGCCTCCGGGTTCTCGAGCAGGCCGACCAGACGTCGCGTCAGCTCCTTGCGGGCCTCCGCGTTGCCAGCCGTCTCGTTGACCCGCTTCTCCAACACCAGCGCCGCCTGCCGCGTCTGCCCGTGCTCGTAAGACAGGATATCCTCAAACGCCAGATCCAGAGGCAGAACCTGGCTCTCCTCGAACGCCACCATCGGCCGGTTCGCCGTCCACCGAACCGCCTGCGCCACCAGATGCCGGTATGCCGGCAGGCTCAACGTCGCCGCCCCGTGCCCCGGCCCTATGAAACAGACACGCGAGTGCCCGTACGTCTTCACCCACCCGATCGCCTTGTCCCCGCTCAGATGGTCAACCGTCAGAATCACGTGGCTGTCCGGAAGACACACCGTCCCCTTGAACAGCTCGTCCTTCACCTTGAAGTCCGGCAGCCCCTTAACGATCGGGTGCTCGCCGTCGGCCACGTGAACCGTGTATTCCTGGTCGTGTTTTGCCGCCGAAGGGGCCTGCTCGCGACCGTCCTCCACCGTCTTGGCGGTATAGAACTTCCCCCCCGCAATCTGCTTGAACTCCGGCCACTTCTGAAACGCCGCCAGGCTGTGGTGAGCCACCACCAGTCCAACGCCCTTGTCCATCAGCTTGAGGAAGTTGGCCCGCTGCCGCTCCGATAGGTCCGGCTCCAGCGTGTAAAGCACGATCACATCGTACGGCCAGTTCCCGACATCCTCGAAAACCTTGCTCTCCTTCTTGATGACCGGATTGACCTTCTCGACCACCGCGCTGATGTCGCGGTGACCCAGCAGCACGCTCAGGTACTGCCCCTCGTCACCCTCGGCCACCAGCACGACCTTAATCTTCCGACCCTTGCCCCCCTCCGCGGCCACCAGCCCCGCCGACGACGACCAGACCATCACGGCTGCCAGAGTCAACAGGGTGAACGAAATGCTCCGCTTCATCGCCACGACCCTCTTCCAGTCCAGTAAGAACTCACGCCCGATCGCTCATCACAACCGCCACGGACTCCGCATCGCACGCGACATGAACCGATCCGCCTCCGGGTCATTCACGAACTGCTCCTTCTCCGGGTTCCAGCGAATCTTCCGGCCCAGCCACAGGCAGACATTCGTCAGGTGGCACACCGTCGTCGAGCGGAACGCCTGGTCCACCGGGCAGATCGTCCGGCCACGCGTCTTGATGCAATCCAGGAAGTTCTGATGGTGGTTGTACATCCCATCCGAGTGGTTGCCGCTGGTGTACAAATGAATCTCATTCGGACCGATCGTGCTCTTCAGCAGCGATTTCGGCTGAGCGTCTAGCTGCCCGCGATTGACGTAAACCCACCCCTCGGTCCCGATGTACTTCACGCCCAACAGACCCACGCTGACCGAATCACCGTACACCATCTTCAGACCGTTGGCATAGCGGCATTCCACCTTCCATGTCAGCGCCGTGTCATACAACCCGTCCGAGGGGAACGTCCCGGTCCCTTCCACCTCCACCGGGCCCGTCAGATCGGTGCCCATGCCCCAATGCGCCGAATCCACGTGATGGATCCCCCAGCCCGTCACGTGCCCGCCCGCGTAGTCGCTGATGAAGATCCACGTCCCCGCGCTCTCCACCCGGATCCGGCTGTAGGGCGCCCAAGGCGCCGGCCCGAGCCACAGGTCGTAGTCGAACCCTGCCGGAACAGGCTCCGGCGCATGATATCCCGTCGCCGCCCCGCCCGGCGAGCCGACGATGATCGTGTGCAGCTTGCCGATCCGCCCGTTGCGAACCAGTTCGGCCGCAAATCGGAAGTTGCTGTACGATCGCTGCTGCGTCCCATACTGAAACACACGCCCATAGCGCCGCATCGTCTCGACCAGTGCCTTGCCCTCCTGAAGCGTCAGGGTCATCGGCTTCTCAAGATACACGTCCTTGCCGGCCCGGGCGGCCTCCAGCGCCGGAATCGTGTGCCAATGATCCGGCACCGCAATCGACACCGCGTCCACGTTCTTGTCCGCAATCAGGTCGCGGAAGTGGTTATACGACGCGCAGCCCTTGTAGCTGCCCTTGCCCGATTGCTTGGCGTAGTGCTCGTCCACCCGCTTCTTGGTGTTCTCTCGTCGATCACCCATCGGGTCGCACACGGCCACCACCTGAGCCCCCGGCATGCCGAGATACCCGCTGATATGGTGGTTGTTCATGCCCCCTGAGCCGATGAACCCCAAACCGATCCGATCGCTCGGTGCCGCACGCTCCGCCGATCCGAAGACCGTCGACGGAACAATCCACGGCGCCGCCGCAGCCGTCGCCCCCCGCCTCAAGAAGCCGCGACGTGTGATCGTATTGCCCATCGTCTGTCCTCCTGCGCAGCCTGCCTCCCCTCACCACACCAAGGCCTCACTTGTCACGCCGGGAACTCTTCTGCCTTCGGCGTCACCTCGGCGATATTCGGCGTAATGTCCGCATCCACATTCCGCATCGCCCAGGCCATGCCGCCCAGCAGCACCTGCTGAAATATCTTGTCCGTCCAGACGTTCTCGAAGTGGCCCATACTCGTGTAGAACACACGCCCCTTCTCGTGCATCCTCGCCCATGTGGCCGGAAAGGGCGGCCGCTTGTACTGGGCGTCAACCATCCCCTCGGTCTCCTGAACGAGGATCACGTGCAGATCCTTGCCGAAGAGCTTCTGGGCATACCACTCATCGTGAAGGCGGAACGAGTCGCCCAACCCCTTCATACCCGGGAATTTCGGCGACGACACGCGCATTGTCGCCCTCTGCGCTCGCCCGTGCGATATGAACTCGCCGCCGAGCATCGACAGGTACGGACTGTCCTGGCCCGCTGTCCGATGGAACGAATCGGTCGAGGCGTGCAGACCCACAAAACCCTTGCCGGCGGCAATCGCCTCCAGCAGCCTCTGGAGCCCCTTCTGCGTCATCGGCGGCTCGTCACGATCCTTGATCGGATCGGTCAGCACGCCCGACGTATAGAACGCGATCAGGTCGAACTGCCCCAGGTCGTCGTCGAACACCCGGCCGTCCTTCGTGCACACCACGTCGAAGCCGGCCTTCTTCCCCATTTCCGTAAGAACCTTCTCCGAATGGCTCAGCTCCGTCCCCTTTCGATGAACCACGGAATGCTCGAATCCCGCGCTCCGCGTGAAGTAGAGCACCTTCTGCCGCTTCTTCTCCGCCCCGAACACCCGGGCGGCCGAAACCGCCGACAAACCGAACGTGGCCGCGCCCGCACTCAACAGGAATTCACGACGCTTCATGGCAGTCCTCCGCAGCACCTGTCTCTTCGTTCTTGTGGATGTGTCCAACACCAGCGAGGCCAGAGTATCCCACGTCTCCCATCGAATGTCCAACCACCGCCAGGCCCGTCGCCGACCCTCCCCCGAGGTCTCAACATCACCCGCCGCCCCGTTTCATGAAACGCATTTCATCTATCTCCCGGATTCACCGCTTCTGCTCATGCCGACTCGCGGGAACGCCCACGTCCTGCCGATGTACTCTTGTGTAGTCAGCAAGCCGGTCGAGCTTCAATGACGGTCATGGCGGTCGTGTCCGTCGCCCCCCCGATCGGCAGGCCACGCATGGAAGCAGGGCTATGACTCAGCGGTTCCTCTGGGTAGCGTTCATCCTTTCGTTCACCAGCACGGCAATGCTCACGGGGTGCAACGCACTGAGCTACTTCGGATTCGGCAGCGGCGCAGGCGGAATCCTCAGCGCCGGTGTTCAGGTAGTCATCCCTCTGCTGGCACAACTGGTCTCTCTCATCACCTCCGCAACCACCGCCAGTTGATCCGGAACGACCGGCCTGGCTTCGTCCCCCGCCCTCGGGCGGCACAGCGTCCGTCCACCCCGATAGGGAACAAGGCCCCGATTCCCCGCGCACGCCTCCCCCGACCCGGTCCCTCGACAAGTGAGGCTCGCGGCACTCCTCGGGTGGCATGTGGTTCGCGTGCCCCAGCAAGCAAGAACGCCCCCCTTCCCCGCGCACGTCTCCCGTCGTTGCCCGCCTCGCCTCAGCACGCGGACCCGTGCCATCGCCTTCCGGACCTCGCCTCATGTCGAACCTCCCCGCGCCCCTGCACTGTCTCCCAAAACCAAACGCCAGTCACCGCCCCCCAGACACACAGTTCGCCCCCTCAAAGAAACCCGCCCCCATATCGCCCCAACGGGGGCGGAGGAGTACAACATTCCTCAAGAGCCAGCAGCTCACCGCCCCCCTTGTCCCCGATGGACCCGGAGAACGACCAGACCAGGAACACCGACCATGAAAACTCACCAACCCACCGCCATCCAGTCCGCTTTCATAGTCCCTGACCCATCGCCCCTCGCCTCTGCCGTTCCCGAAACATGTGACATTCCGGGACAAAGTGAGACATTTGCCGACACACACACTCCGACTAAGCACCTTGCTCCCCCGCCATCGTCCCCGCCCCTCCGCCCGATGCCCGACCCCCCCCTGGCCCAAGCGCGCATACTACGCGTCGAAAGTGAGACATGCGTCCCTCCGAGCCGGGCGGTCCTCCGCCCCGGATATCCCAAGCCCCGCATCGAGCCCCATCCTCCGAGCCCCATGTCACACACCAAACGCGTGACATTCGCGTCGAAAACGAGACATCGACCCATGCTTCCCCCGCCGCTCGCCTTCAAACCTGTAACAGCGAGACAAAATGTGACATGCCCCCCTCCGACCCGCTCGGTCCTCCGCCGGGAAACCCAGAAGCCCCGCATCGAACGCCTCGAAACGCGTGACCTTTCCGTCGAAAGCGTGACACCGCCCCACGCTTCCCGCGCCACCGGCCTTGAAGCCTGTGACAAAACGAGACAAACCGAGACATGCCCCCCTCCGACCCGGGCGGTCCCCCGCCCGGAACCCCAGAGAATCAACACCAAGCCCCTCGAAGCGCGTGACATTTCGGTCGAAAGCGTGACACCGCCCCCGACCACAGGAGGACACGAACGGGCACAATGCGCCGAGTCTGATACGCACCCAAGCCCCTCCCCGTGCGACTTGACAGGGGCATCGTGTCTCCTACGATGGGTCGCCACCAGGAAGATCCGTGGCACGTCGCCCATTCCCTGCAAGCGGCCGTGTCGAGGGTCTCGCTCAACCGAAACTGCCCCAGCCGGACAGGAGAACACCATGCTAAAAGGTTACACGCTGCCGCGCACCCCCAAAGGCCTTTCGAGCGTCGTGCCCGCACCGCCGTGGCACTACGTCGGCACCTGCCTGGCTGTCGAGTACGAGGCCCGTCCCGACGCCATCCGGGCCTTCCTCCCGTCCGGACTCGACTTCCACTCACCCCAATGTGCCGCCTACTTCGTCGAATGGCAGTATGCCACCGACACCGGCGAAGAATATCTCGACCCCATCCGAAGCCAGTATCACGAAACCATCTTCCTCATGTCGGCAAGCTACGAAGGCGGCCCCTGCGCCTTCTGTCCCTTCATCTGGGTCGACCAGGACGTCTCCCTCGTCCGCGGATACGCCCAAGGCTGGCCAAAGATGATCGGCTCGACCTGGATCACCCGCGCCTACGACCTCCCCTCAAAGGCCGCCCCCGTCCTCGGCCCCGGCGGCAGGTTCGGCGCCACCCTGGCCGCTAAGGACCGCCGCCTCGCCGAAGCCGTGGTCACCCTGCAAGAAGAAACCACCCAACTCCCCTCGCCGGGCTTCGCGAAGGCCGTCAACACGCGATACTTCCCTGAACTCACCGCCGGCCGGCACGACCGCCCCGCCGTATACGAACTCGTTCAGTTGAAGTCCCGTGACGTCCGCGTCTCGCCCATCTGGAAGGGCGACGCCACGCTACAGATCTTCGACAGCCCGCATCTCGAACTCCCCGAGCTGCGGCCCGTAACCGTGAAGGCAGGCTATCGTTTCTCCTTCGCGCTGACCGTCGATGATCTGCTGCCCCTCCGCGACCTGCGAGGCACATGACGCGACGCCCCTGAAAGTCCGGGACGCTCCGCCGGCAAGGTGTATCGGGTAAGGAGCGGTTGTGAAGGTCTCAAACGCCAACACCGACCAGGAACTCGTCGATGCGGCCAATGACGGCAGCGCCGCCGCATTCGAGATCCTCTACCTGCGCTATCGAGACTGGACCCTCCAGCTCGCCCAGCGCTTCACGCACGATCCCCAGGACGCCCTCGACGTCCTGCAGGAAACCTTCCTCTACCTGCTCAAGAAGTTCCCCGGCTTCAGGCTCAACGCTCGGCTCACCACCTTCCTCTATCCCGCCGTCAAACACCTGGCACTCAACCGCCGCCGCAAGTCTTCGGAGTCCAAAGCCACCGATCAGACCCTCGACCTCCTCTCGGCGCCGCCCGACACGCCGCCCGGCTCGGACCGCGCCGACCTCGCCGCCGCCCTGGGCCACCTGCCCCACGATCAGCGAGAGGTCCTGCTCATGCGTTACGTCGACGACCTGGACCTGACCGAAATCGCCGCGGCTCTGGGCATCCCCCTGGGCACCGTTAAGTCTCGCATTCACAACGCCTTGTCCACGCTGCGATCCGACCCGCAAGCCAAGGCATACTTTCAATCGAGCACCTGAGCAAATCCGAACCGGGTCGTCCCCTTGGCAGAGATTTCTTCGGAAAGGATGAACCTTCGGCTCACCTCGTGCGCTGTAATGGTAATCGAAGAGCCCGCTATCGGCTCGGAAAGGGCAGACAAGATGAAAACGAGCAGTCTCGTTATCACCGTTTTGGCAATCCTCAGCTGTGCTCGGGGCATCTACGGGATGGGGGAGGAGCGAGTAGGGCCCGACAGCCCCCGAGGTCGTCAGACATTTGCCCAACCAGATTGGCCCGTCGGCATCATCGAAGTGCCTCGGCACGGATCACGGGTCTATTCAGTTTGGGTCAACGGCGATGAGCGCTTCTACTTCAAGGCACATCCCAGTGGAATCAATGAGTTGATCGGCCTGTTTTCGAAAGCGCGAATGCGGGATCATCAGGTCTGCATCAAGTCGGGAAAGCAGCAGGTCAAAACGTTCGGCGGCGACAAGATCAGCTACAATGCGTGCTTGCATGTCCCCGCTGGGATTGCCTTGGACATGTCGCAACCGCCCGGCAGTGCCGACACGCATGAACCTACGCTGACCCTCTATGTCGATCCGGACGCCGATCATGCATTGCTCAAACAGATGACGCTGCCCGCCAACATCATCCTCAGTAGTGAGGTAGCGAATTGTCCGCTGACAGGCAAAGCGACCCAACCCAGGCGTGAAGTCTGGCACGCACTGGTGCAGTTCGACGATCTGACGCCGGCAGCCGATCTCGAGCACCACGTAGTCACCAGGATCACGCTCTGGGAAGCAGGCATCAACGAAGGCATTTTGCTGGGCAAGGTCAGCAGAGATGGCCGTTTCGATGCAGCTTTCTCCGAGAAGGAGATCGCTGATTTGAAGGCGGGGCAATCCTGGCTCACGTTGACCGTGGGAAACTCGCTGACGAAGCCGAAGAGCGATCATCTACGACTGAGCGTCGAGAATCTGTCGCTTCTCAAATCCACCGTTCAACCAGTCAAGATCGGAAGGCCTCGGTTCTACTATGGTCGGATTCTCTTTGAAGATGGGTCGCCACCGATCCTCAATCCGTTGCCCTGGTCCGGCGCGAAGATTCGAGTCAACTTCCCCTATACCGGCCCTGTTCCGATCGATTCCGAGGGTTACTTCAAAGTGTATTTCAGCGACGAGCAATACGAGAAGATCAAAGACGAGAAGGCCCAGAAGAACATCCTCATTCCAAGCTACGGTACAACGGGCATGAGCACGGCGCGATTCGAGTTTCCGGTATCAGGACTATCTCAGAAGAAGGAAAAGGCAGGCGTAGTGAGAATTCTCAGGCCCGAACCCAACAAGGACGACTCGAAGTGAGGTTGTGATCAGCGATGGCAAACGCACGCAAGAAACGAGACTGGCCAACAGGATCTTTGACGGGTTCGTCACATCCGCGTCAACCCCTCAAGATTAGTGTTGGAGAAACACCATGACTGAGCCCAACCGACAGGAAACCCACAACATCGAAGACCTCGATCCCCGGCAACTCCGCCAAGACCTCAAGGAGCTCTTCAGAACAGCCCCCCTGTCCTCGACCCCGGTCGACGACGCGGTGATCGCGGCGGCACAGCGTCACTTCGCCGGACACCGCCGATCCCGACTCCTCCTGAGAACCGCCGCTATCAGTGCGGCCGCGGCCTCGATCACCCTGGTCGTCTGGCTCACCACCCCCGATGGCAGCCCCCGCGCCACCATCCCCACCCTGCAACACCCTTCTGTGGCATACCACGAAATCGCCCAGAGCAAACGCGTCGACATACGCGACGCCTTCCTGCTCGCCAAGCGGCTTGATGCGGCGGAACCCCTCAAGCCTCAGTGGGATTTCAATGGCGACGGGCACGTCGATCGCGCCGACGTCGACGCAATCGCCATGGCGGCCGTCAAGCTCGATGGAGGCGCCGTTCAATGACTCTGTTGCAGACCTTCATCACGCTCTGCGTTCTAGTTGCCACGCTGGCACAGGCACGACCCGCCACGACCACCAGCCAGCCCGCCAGCAGGTCGTCGGTCCGATTCGTTGCACTGAATGTCTTCATCGACGCCCAGGATCGCCCGCTGGCCGCCTACCAGTTCGAACTGACCGCCCCCCCGAGCCAATTCACCATCGTCGGCGTCGAAGGGGGCGAGCACAAAGCCTTCATCACCCCGCCGTACTACGACCCGGCGGCCCTGAGCAAGAACCGGATCATCCTCGCCGCATTCAATACGGGAAAAGACCTGCCGACCGGCAAGGCACGTGTCGCCAGAATCCACGCCCGAATCGTCGGCGACAACGACCCGGACTACCGGATCACGCTGCGCGTCGCCGCCACCACAGACGGCCGCGACATCCCGGCCACCGTCACGATTGCACAAGGAGCACATCCATGAAAACGCGATCGAAGATCATTCTCACCATCGCCCTTGCACTAATGGGTCTAGCGGTTGCCATTTCGATACTCATGCCGGGTCTGGCCAAGTCGAGGGCGCAGGTCAGGCCATCCGCCCACGATGGCGGACGATGGTCCTCACAGGACTACGCCACCAGTACCGAGTACAAACGTCTGCAGGGCCTCGGCTACATCGCCCCCGGAGAACAACCGCCCTCCGCCCGCGAAAGACTGCCTGAAGGCTCTCTGCCGTCGCGCGGTGAGGAACTCTGGATCATCGCCAAGGCCGAGAAGCCCGGCACGCGTGGCGATCAACAGGCACCCGGCTGCGGCTGTCTCAATGCCAAACGCCACTCCGAGCCCAAAGAGGTCCCCCTTCCGCTCAAACACACCGACGTGAGGGCCGCCATCAGCGGCTACATCGCCACGGTCGACGTCACGCAGCAGTATCACAACCCCTACAGCGAGAAGATCGAGGCCGTCTACGTCTTCCCGCTGCCCGAAAACGCCGCCGTCAACGAATTTGTCATGACCATCGGCGATCGACGCATCCGAGGCATCATCCGCGAACGGCAGGAGGCCGAGCAGATCTACCGCGAGGCCCGACAGCAGGGCTACGTCGCCTCACTGCTGACCCAGGAACGACCCAACATCTTCACCCAGTCGGTCGCCAACATCGAACCCGGCAAGGCCATCGACATCAATATCAAGTACTACCACACCCTCGCCTACGTCGACGGATGGTACGAATTCATCTTCCCGATGGTCGTCGGCCCGCGGTACAACCCCGCCGGCACCACCAACGGCGTCGGTGCGGTCGCCCGAGGCAACGCCGGCATCTCCGGCCAGAAGATCGAAGTCCAGTATCTCAAACCCGGAGAACGCAGCGGGCACGATATCGCCCTGGCCACCCTCATCGATGCGGGCGTCGACATCGAGAAGATCGAATGCCGAAACCATGCGATCGACCAGGACCGGCTATCCCCCGGCGTCGCACAGATCCGGCTGAGCCGGCTCGATGCGATCCCCAACAAGGACTTCGTCCTCCGCTACAAGGTCGCCGGCAACCGCGTCAAATCGGGCCTGATGACCTGTCGGGGCAAGCGAGGCGGTTTCTTCACGCTCATGCTCTATCCGCCCGAAGACGCCCGCTCGCTCGCGCGAAAGCCGCTCGAACTCATGTTTGTCCTCGACTGCTCCGGTAGCATGAACGGCCAGCCGATCGCCCAGTCCAAAAAGGCCGTCGAGCGGGCCCTCACCCGCATGCAGCCCGATGACACCTTCCAGGTCATTCGCTTCTCCAACGACGCATCGCAACTGGGCGACAAACCTGTCCTCGCTACCCCCGATAACGTCCGCCGCGCGGTGAAATACGTTCAGTCGCTCGAAGGCGAGGGCGGCACCGAAATGATCAACGGCATCCGGGCCGCACTGGACTTCCCCCACGATCCAAGCCGCCTCCGGTTCGTCGTCTTCCTCACCGACGGATACATCGGCAACGAAGCGCAGATCCTCGCCGCCGTCAGTGAGAAACTCCGCGACAGTCGGGTCTTCAGCTTCGGCGTCGGTTCATCGCCGAACCGGTACCTGCTCGACGGGCTGGCCAAGATGGGCCGTGGTGCCGTCGCCTATCTCGGTCTCAACGACAGTGGCGCCGATATCATGGATATGTTCTTCGATCGCGTGAGCCACCCCGCCATGACCGACATCGCAATCGACTGGGGCAGCCTGCGGGTGTCCGAGGTCTTTCCGCCCCGCGCGCCCGACCTCTTCGTCGGCCGGCCGGTCATCCTGACAGGCAAGTTCACAGGCTCGGCCCCCACGACGGTACGAATCCGAGGCAGGGTCGGCCAGTGGGATCGCGAGTTCGCCGTCCCCGTCGCCCTCAATGAGGCCGCCAATCACGCCGGCATCGCCTCGGTATGGGCCAGGGCCAAGATCGCCCATCTCTGCGACGAAGAGATCACCGCCCCCAAGGGCAACCTTGCCACACAAATCAAGCAGGTGGCCCTCGACTACGGCCTGATGTCCGCCTACACCGCCTTCGTGGCCGTCGACTCCCTGACGCGAACCGCCAGCGACCACGGCACAACCGTGGCCGTGCCGGTCCACGTACCCGACGGCGTCCGATACGATACAACGGTTCAGGAGTGACGCCTGCCTTGGAGGCAAGAGTGGACACATTTACGCAAGGGCGTCTGCCGCACGAACACCTCCCCAAAGGGACAGCAGACTCCACGACCCCATAGGTTCGGCCGCCGGCTTCCTGTTGTGTTCGACAGGAAGCCGGTCCTCGATAATAATGCGATCCTCCGTTCACAACGGAAGAGGCTGGCACACTCGATTGAACAGGAGAATTCGCATGACACGCATCTTCATCGCAGTACTCATCCTGTCCGGCATCATCGTCGCGCCGATCCTGGCCGAATCAACCCCCTCGCTACAGGTCTGGGCCGTCGATCCCCTGATTAAGGTCTTCCGCGACACGCAGCCCCCGGCGCCAGGCACAACAACCCAGGCCACTGCCGCCGTGGCGATGGCCGAAGTCGCCCGCGGCGAGCATGCCACACTTCAGTTCGTCGTCCGATCCGGTGAGCCGGTGAGCGATCTGCGCGTTGCGGTCACTGCACTGAGATCGGTCGAGGCAACCGCAACGATGCTCCAACCCCGTCCGGCCAGGTTCGTGGGCTACGTCCCCGTGCCCAAACCCTCGCAGAAGCCCGCCAAGGAGCCGCTCCGCAAAACCCCGGCCGACTTCCCCGACCCGCTGCTCGAAGACGCCAGCATCACCCTGCCCGCTCAGCAGAGCCAGCCCGTCTGGATCACCGTACCGATTCCGGTCGATGCCGCGCCCAGCATCTATCGCGGACAAGCCCGACTGACCTACGAAATCGCCGGCCAGAAGACCTCCCTCACATTCCCCCTGACCGTCCGCGTCTATCCGGCCCTGATCAAGAGTTCCAGGCTGTGGGTCACCAACTGGTTCTCCATCCACTCGCCGCATATGAAGATACACCCCAAGGCCGAAACGCCCGAGTACTACGACCTTATGCGCCGCTTCGCCCGCAATATGGCCGACCACCGGCAAAACGTCGCCCTGATATCGCCGCTTTCATTGGCCACCTACACCGCCAGACCGGACGGAACTCTCGACATCGACTTCACACGCTTCGACCGACACGTCCAGGTGTTCATCGATGAAGGCGTCATCGGACGCATCGAAGGCGGGCACATCGGCGGTCGCAAGAGCGGTTGGATATCCCCCTTCGTCGTCACCATCCATCAGATCAAGGATGGCAAGGTTCAAGCCGCCCGCGTCGATCCAGGTGACCCGGCCGCCGATCAGTTCTATGCCCAGTTCTTCCCCGCCCTGGTCAAACACCTTCGCGAGAAGGGCTGGCTCGATCGCTACATGCAACACCTGGCCGATGAACCGGTAAAGGAGAACATCGCCGGCTACAACCGAATGGCCAAGCTCGCCCGCCAATATGCCCCGGAACTCAAGACCATCGAGGCCTGCCACACCAAGGACCTCGTCGGCTCCATCGATGTCTGGGTGCCCCAACTGAACTTCTGGCACGACGACTACCAGCATTACCTCAATCGGCAGAAGGCCGGCGATCAGGTCTGGTTCTACACCTGCGTCTTCCCCCAGGGTGAATACGCCAACCGCTTCATCGAACAGCACCTGATCAAGACACGCCTCCTGCACTGGATCAACTACAAGTACGGAGCCACGGGCTACCTGCACTGGGGCTATAACCACTGGACCGCCGAAAGCCCGTTCACCCACACGCTCCGCCCGCACGGCGGCCCGCCGTATCTGCCCGCCGGCGATGCCTGGATCGTCTACCCCGGCCAACAGGGACCCCTCGACTCGATCCGGCATGAGGCCATGCGCGACGGCATCGCCGACCATGAGCTGCTCTGCCAGCTCGCCGAGAAGAATCCCGAGGCTGCCAAGCGGCTCGCCGACAGGCACGTCCTGTCCTTCGATCGCTACGACATCAATGTCGAGACGTTCCGCGAAACTCGAAGAGAGCTGCTGACGCTGCTCGGAAAGTGAAAGAAGCCCCCGCTTCCGGAAGCGGGGGCGGAGACACCTTAAGGTATGTTTCTGCCCGATGGACGCCGGAGCCTCGGCGGGAGAACGGTCATCGGGTCGTGATCGAAGGCTCTTGCGATCAGCGAATCGCTACTCAATGGCCCCTCCATTGGGCCGCTCAATAGCCAGCCCAGGACCACGTGTATGTGCCGCTGCCCTGCTGCGGATAGATGACCTGAACCTGGACCGGGACCTGTGTCGGTGTGGTAACCTGTTGGGGCATCTTGTCGACCCAGGTCTCGAAACACCCGTCCGCAGTGACCGTGAGTGTTGAGGCACACGTTGTGGCCACTAACCACGGCGCAACTCGCCGGAACAACCTGTTGAACATGAGATGTTCTCCTTTCATGTGCGTAAGACGTGACTGTCGGAAACAGCAGTGCTCGCGAGCAGCTTCACAATGGATCCGACACGCTGGAAAAGATGGGGTTAGCTTGAACGAAACCGGGTGTGAGAGAATGAGGAACCGCCGGATCGGAGGTTCAGCCGAATCGAACCACCCGGACCGACGGCCCTATGGTTGAGAACAACAAGGTCGAGGCCTCTCATTCGAAGCCCGAACGGTACGCCTCAGGCCAGCGACGAAGGCTTGGCGAGTACCTCCTTGATGAACAGTTGGCTCATCTTGTCGGGCGTCGTGGCCACACAGACGATGGCAGAATCGGCCCCGCGGCCCGTACCGCCCACGCCAATGACCACCTCGCCGGGCGACACCAGATGTGTCTGGGTGGCCATGATGACCACCTCGACCGCCACCTTGACCCCCTGCCCGAACTTGCGGAGGGTGTCTGCGGACTCCCCCTCGATCTGGCGGAAGTAGGTCACCGGCGGATGATCGGGAGTGAACGCCACACCGCGCTCACCCGCCTTTCGGAGGATCTCCGCGTCCGGCTTCGCGTGACGCCCCCACTGAGTAGACTGATGATGAATCCCGCATACGCTCACGTTGTCCACATCGATCAGCTCGGCAGTACGAAGCGCCGTCGCCCCCGTGTTGGTCGCAACCACCACGTGGCGAATGTCCCCCTGCTTCAGACGTTCATTGACCATCTTCAGAACGTCGTCGGTATTGCCGGCCCCAGGTTTCTCACAGTAGAAGATACGAGCCACTGGCATCATGTTTCTCCTGATCAGACATCCGGAGACTGCGGACCTTCATCCCGACCGGCAACCGCCAGGTTACCGGCAACAGCTTCCTGCCCCTCGAAAGCGGCACTATTTCACAGAAACCAGCTTGGTAACCTCAGGCACCTCGGCCTTCAGCTTGCGCTCGACCAGCATCGAAAGGGTCATCTGAGCGGACGGACAACCCGAGCAGGCCCCCTGAAGCTTCACACTGACAACACCATCGTCCGTCACATCAACCAGATCGATCCCGCCTCCGTCACGCTGAAGGGCCGGGCGAATCGAATCGATGACGGCCGATACGCGTTGCTTGATCGTCGTGCTGGGTTGTGTACTGTCTGACATTTAGGAATCTCCTCAACTATGGGTTGAAGCGTCAATTATAGTGTGCCGTCAGGGCCTCAACAACGTCTCGATGTCCACCGAACGGAACCCAAACCACCGCAGACGCTTTCCGTGTCTATTGCCTTGGATGTTCGCTGGACGCTTCTTGTTCCTCACACACAGTGTCCTGTCGGAAGCTCCCCTGCCCACCACCGGTAAGGCTACTCCCCAGAAACCACGTCCAGTTCGGCCACGGAAGCGAATTTCTGTCCCTTCTGGCCCGCCAAGGCCACCAATCGCAGGTATCGCCCCTCGACCAATCTCTCAAACTGAATGAACTTCTCATCCCCATACCGCGCAAACGTGCCCCTGGCCACCGGTTCGCCCCACTGCCGGGTATCGTTGCTGAGGTACACCGCATAGTCCGTAATCCGTCCGTTGACCATGTCCTGACGGGGCAGATACCGAAACCCTTTCAGACGAACCGTCCTCTGCATGTCGATCTGGATCTCGTGCGGAAAGTCCGGTGCCTCCGGCTCCCATGCGGTGTGCCAGATCGTGCTGGGATCGCCGTCAATGGCCCTGAGCGCCTCATGCCCCGAAACCTCGCTGTCGGCCCTGATCACCTTCGCCCCGAGACGCGTGAGCATAGGAGCCGGGGCCATCAGATCCCGTATGAGCGACAGCTCCAACGTCTCTTTCGGATTGAAGCCCTCGCCGTTCATATAGCCAAGCAGACTGTGCAGCATCTGACGAGCCACCAGACGGGTCTCCAGATCCTTGCGGAGATCGATGGCGCATGCGAGCAGCCGCCCACCCCCAACGCGAGCTTCAAACACAAGCCCCAGACGCCGGCAGGTGAACCAGTCGTCGACCACCTGAACCACGGGACGGAAGCGAGCGGGCAACGCATCGAGAATCATCGCCTGCGATCGCGACAGGAGCTCCCACCATTGCCAGTTGCTGTGATACTCGGTCGGAAAATCCGACAGGGCCGGATGGCGGGGATCGCACAGAATCCCCAGTGTGTGAGGAGGCTGACGCCCCGTCCACGCCGTGTTCCAGAAGATCGACGAGAACCCCGGTGGCACGCGACCGTACCGATCGGGCTTCACCGTCTTGTCCGCCGGCATCAACATCACCTTGCCGCCGGCTTTGAGCACTTCCTCCGCCTTGGCGTCGAGTTCGCTGACGATCAGCACGTCGCCCGGTAATGTCTCCACGCGTGAGGGATACACCCAGATGTCCCAGTCGTTGGCGGCATCGGTACCCTCTATCGCCACCGTCAACACCAGCTTCTGAGCCTTACCAACCTTGCCCAGCGGCGCGGAAACCTCGCCGAGCGGAATCGTGTTGTCGATAGGAAGGTGCCGTGAAACCCACTGCCCCGATGCAATCACACCACCGGAGCCGTCGCGGAGCGTCCAGCGAGTCCGCGCGTCCCGCAAAGGCTTCGGCCCGAAATGAGCAAGCTCAACCTTGGCCGTGAACGTCTCACCATTGGCCCAGATCCGCTTGGCCATCCGTGCCAGAGGGACGGTCGGACCACTGAACCGTCGATACTCCTGAGGCGTGATGTACCCCTTCTCGCCCCAGAAGGCATCGAGCACACCCACCAGTGCCGTCCCCTGCCCGGGAAAATCGTGCAGGTCCAGAAGCTGGAAACCGCCGAAACCCGGCGTCCGCAGCGCCGACTCGATCTCCTCTTTGTAGCACAGCGCCTGAAGTTTGCCCGAGGCCATCAGGAACGCCTCGGCCTGATCGCCCATGTGGTTGCCCGTCAGAAAATCGCGGAAGACCTCGAAGTTGTACGCCCGGGTCACACCGGTGTACTTGGCGATCTCCTTGAAGTTCGGATAGACGCACCATTGCCCGATCTCATGCGACACGATCGGAACCGTGCTGCGACCCACCTGATCGCGATAGTCCGTCATTGTCTCCGGCGGACGGGCATTGATCCGACTGGCCAGCGCCGCCCCCCAGGCATGGATCCGAGGGGCCGGCGTGCTGTGATAGTCGTTCTCCGAAATCATGGGCCAGCCGGCGGCACTGGTGTAGGCGTGCCGGGTATCGAACGACTTCCAGTGCTTGATCAACTCTCCGAAGAAACGCTTCTGGTTCGCCCCGCCCGGCTCGTTGCCGTAGTTCATCATCACGAACGACGGATGATTGCCGTAACACCTGAGAATGCGATCCGTCTCGGCATAGACATAGGCATCGATCGCCCCGCCGTTTCCGATCGTCGTCCAGTGCGGCCCCTCAACCTGAAGCAGAAACCCCTCCAGATCCGCCGCGACAAATGCCGCCTCAGGCGGACAGTTCGAGTGGAACCGCATATGGTTCAACCCGTGCGCCCGGCAGATGCGGTAAACCTCCCGCCACTCCTCGACATTCGCCGGCGGATACCCCGTCAGTGGAAAGATCGTGCACTCGAGCGTGCCCCGCAGAAACACCGGCCGGCCGTTCAGCGTGAATCGCGTCCCCTTCGCCTTGAACTCGCGGAGCCCGAACGTAACCCCCTTCCGACTCATCAGCTCCTTTCCCGCTGCTGTCGCCCGAAAGGCCACGTCAAGTTCATAGAACGCCGGCGAAAACTCATCCCACAGCAAGGCGTCCGATCCCAACGGATAGTCCAGAACGATCTTGTTCACCTTCGCCGACAGTCGAGCCGCCTGCGACCGAACAGCGGCCGCATGAGCCCTCGGTCCGTTCGTGCTCCGAGCCGCCAGACTCAACGCCGCTTTCACGTCCGTCCCGGTCTCGTTGCACACCTCGACCTGCACCCTCACCTTCTTTCCGGCCACATCCGGAAACACCTGGACATCCTGAACCCACACCGCCTCCGTCGACCGAAGCTCGATCCGCCCGATGATGCCGTTCCAATTCGTCTGCGTGTGGTCTGAAACGCTGTGCGCGTCCTTGCCCACGTCGATCATTACGCGGTTGTCCACGCGAAGTGTCAGACGATGTCTGCCCGGCGGCACTACGCCCAGATCGTATTCATGTGGAGTCGTCAGACTGTTCTGCGTGCCGACCGACCGGCCGCCGAGCCAGAGCCGCGTCTCCCAGTGGCATCGCTCCAGGCTCAAGACGACACGCTTGCCCTTCCACCCCTCGGGAACCTCGATGTCCTTCTGATACCACGCCGGCCCGACGTAGTACTTCAGCGGCGTCAGCCAGAACGGCACCTTGATGTTCCCAGGCTGCCGGTACTTCTCGTAACGCGGATCGGTGAAGTAGCCCTTGTCGATAATGCTCCCCGTCCACGGTGTATCGATCTTGATCTCATCGCCGTAGCCGTTTTCGGTCAGCGAACCCGGCAACACGATTGTCCCGGGCAGGTCTCGCTCGAACCACTTCTCTGCCTGCCCCACATCACCCTTATCGAGGCGACACCGCCAGGGACCGGCCAGCGATATCCCCTCTTCCGACCCACTCGATCCCGCCCCCAGAAGCAGAATCGATCCAAGAAGATGTGCGACGATCCCAAGAGATCCCATCTTCGATCCTCCCAGCAAGCCTCGCGCCCCACAGGCGTGTTCAGTCATCCCTGCCGATCGATCCAAACCTCCACAACTCCGGCCGCCCCGTTGCAGAGACAAGACACATAGTGCACGATCGACATCGGACTGGATATGAACTGAACCCTGGGGGCATCCGATACGCTGACGCGCCGAACCCTTCCAGGGCAAACACACCTGTTTAGGAGTTGATCCCCGCTACCCCCCCGAACGGGGGAGTTTCGCCAGCACTTCATCGTTCAGGAGATCCATACGCTCGTAGTCAGCCTCTTCGGCGGCCCGGATGTTCGCCAGTGCCCGCTCGGCCATCGCATTGGACGCCTCCTGAGTGCTGCTGGCCACATGAGGCGTCATGATGACGTTCTCCAACGTGCGCAGGTCCTTGCCGGGCGTCACCGGACGATAGGGTTCGTTCACAAACACGTCCAGCCCCGCCCCGGCGATCCGCCGTTCGGCCAGCGCGTCATAGAGCGCATCCTCCTCGACCACCGCCCCCCTGGCCGTGTTGATCAGCCACGCCTTCTTCGCCATCTGCTCGATCCGCAGATGGTTCAGGTAGCCGCGAGTCTGCGGCAGATTCGGAATATGCAGGCTGACAAAATCAGCATCCTCGGCCGCCTGCCAGAACTTGGGGTAGACATTCGCAAACCCGAAATGAACCAGGTTCACGTCCAGCACCTCGCATCCCACGACCCTCATGCCCAGGCCAAACGAGGCGATGGAAGCCACCCGACAGCCGATGCGACCGCAGCCGATCACCGCCAGTGTCCGCCCGCGAAGCTGCGAACCCAGTTGAACCTTCCACTCGCCAAGCTTCGTCTGACCACTCATCAGCGGGATGTGCCGGGCGGCAGCCAGAATCAGCGCGATCGTGTGCTCGGCCACCGAATCGTCCAGAACCCCCGGAGTATTCGTGCAGAGCAGTCCCGCGTCCGTCGCCAAAGCCTTGTCGACGTTGTCGTGCCCCACCCCGAATCGGGCCAGCACCCCACCACGAGGCAATGCCTTGTAGAGTTCACCCGAGTACCGTTCGACTCCAACGATCGTGTGCTTGGCCCCCTGAGTCCGAATGGCCTCGGAAAGGGCGATCTCCTCCTCCGGCGCGGAAAAGCACTCCAGACCTTCCGCGGACGAAAAGACCGACTGGGCCTTCTTGTACGAAGATTCCGTAACGGCCACCTTGCTCATGTAGCCCTCCGAGGATGGTTAGAGTCTACCGACCGGGCGTCGCCGCCGACGGAGTCGGCGAAGCCTGCGAACCGCGCCCCTTGCCCAGATGGGCTCGGATCGACGCAACAACCTGCTCCGCCAGTGCCCGTGAACCCTTCTCAGAAAAGTGAACGTTCACAGGATTCTGCAATTCCTTCAGACGAGGCAGCGCAAAGCCGTAAAGATCATCGATCGAAATCTGATTCTCCTTCATCACCTTCTCGGCCACCGCATTATAGGCCACTACATCTCCCTTGCGCCGCTCGGGGCTGACCTTGCCCTCAGGCACGGGGGTCGTGCTCGCCCAGATCAACTGGGCGCCGGTCGCCTTCATCTTCTTCACCAGAGTGCGAAGATTCTTCTCATACTCTTCGATGGGCACCTGGTGCTTGCCTTCCTTCATAATCTTGATGTCGTGCAGTCCCCAGTTGAAGTGTATGACGTCCCACTTGCCCTCCCCCAGCCAGGCGTTCATCATCTTCAACCCGTTGGCCGTCGTCCCACCGTTCTCGGGAATCCGGTGAACGTTCGCCTGCCCATTAAGCATCTCACGAACCGGAACCGTGTACCCCATCGAAATCGAGTCGCCGATCAGCAGCACGCGAGGCAGGGCCGGATCATCCTGAACGCGAACCATCGAAGGATGCTTCGTATCACCGCCGGTCGAGGCCTTCTTGCCGCCCTGAGCCCCGAGCGACCACGACGCCATGACCGCCAACGCAACAGCCGCCAGTCCATAGCTCCGCTTCATGAAACGTCTCCCAATCAGGCCGAAATGACATACCGTAAAGCGGCTAGATTCGCGGAGCCGTCCATGTCCTGTCAAGTGCAATCAGACGGATCCCAGCCCCGCAACACAGACAAAAGTCCCTCCGCGGTGGATGGAGGACAAGGCTTCCCCCCAAGACAGCTCGGACACGGGCAACCATCCGGTCGCACGTGTCCGAGCCTCAAGATCTCACAATACCACTACACCGCCTCGACCGACTCTTCGGCGAATGCGGCGAGCGGTCGATCGAAACTCAGCCCATGTCGTCCCAGCCGATCTTCGTCTTGCTCAGGGCGTAGCCGATCTCCTTCATATAGTCGCCGTAGCACGACATCCAATGGAAACCGGGCATATTCTCGGCAACCTTCAAGGAATCAGGCTTGAACTGAATGTCGATCTGTGACCGGCAGATCGGCAGGAACGGAACATCGGTGATCTCACCCATGAGCCCCACCCACCGCTCATCCAGGAAGTCGGGCAGGATGTTCGAAACCTTCATCCCCTTCTGCATCTCGACCTTGGGGGCCGCACCGTAATCCGACTCGAAGTGCGTCAGGATCCGCACGGGATCGAGGTTCTTGCCGTCCATCTTCCGCGGAGCAGTACAGTGCGCCAACGTGATGATGCCGTCGTGCGGATAGGTAGGATCGTTCAGGAACACCGGCCTGCCCGAAATACCTGCCATCAGGATTCCCGAAGGAATCACGACGAAATCCGATTCGCAGAACGCCAGGAACCCGGCATCGTTCAACAGCGAGAGCGTCATGCAGGCCGTCGTCTGCGAGATGGGCATGATCGTGCCCATGCAGTTGTTCACGGTAATCGCCCGGGTACCGGCCTTGGCCATCAGTCCCCGGAAAACTTGCTCCAGAAGGAAGGCATTCACCACGAACGTCGTTTCGGTCTCGAGCTTCACGCCATCCTGTTTCAGATACTCCTCGGCCCGCTTCTTGGCCAGGTTCACCGCCGTCTGATCCTCCATGGCGGCCTTGATCAGCTTGCCCAGCTCATCGTACCCGACGTTCTGAATGTCCATCTTCCAGTGTTCACGAACGAGACCCGGTGCCTTGGAGCCCACCGCGCCCCAACCGCCCGGCCCGCCGATGGCCACGATCTTCGAGGCGATCGCGTTCTTCAGACCACACAACGCCCGCAACCGCCAGACGACCTGGTCGAGCGAATCGACCACCACATCGCGATCGCTGACAATCTTGTTGGTTCGGTGGTCCGTCTGATGGCGCAGATGGTACGGGCTGATGATCTCGTACCACAGCGACACCGGGCCCGACTTGTGCCGGAGGAAGAAGACCACATTCTTGCCGGAGTTGCCGATCGCATCGAGCAGATCGTTCCCGCCGCTCGATGCATAGATCAGCAGCACGTCCGCGGTCTTGGCGTCGGCGATCTGGGCGAACTCGCTCGCCGACCGAATCGCCGAAACCGGAAGAAACGTGACGGGGAAGTCCGCCTGAGTCCGCATCTTCTCCGTCTCGGTCTGGATCCGGGTGACTTCGTCGTCGGCATCTTTCTGGCTCTGAATGCCACCCCAAGGCCGCCAACTGGTCTGCTGAGCCCGCTTGAAGAGCGAATAGGTCAGGATGGGCTTGACCACCAGTGTCCGCCGTGGCGCCGGCCCCGACTCATTTGACTCGGCCGCCGAGGCCGTAGAGGACCACGTCAGGCCGGACAACGCGAGCCCCCCCAATGCCGCACCACCAACACCGCCCAGAAACCCCCTGCGCGACAGCCCGCAGCCGTTCGAGGCTGCCGCACCGCACGCACAGCATGACGTCTTCATCACTGGACAACCGGATTGATTCGGCGTACCCATGAGTGACATGTCCTCCTTCTCGAATGGGTTCGGCTCACCCGACCATTGCGGTCTCCGCGACCGCCGACTCCCGAGCGCGCCTCGGAAGGTACGATAACATCATAGCCTGCCGGCGCCGGGCAAGGCAACGTACCCAAAGAAACGACCCCGTGAACCCGATGAATGCTCAACGACATGCCCCCCTTCTCCTCCCGCTATCTGCCTCGATCTCTGGAATCCCATGTCCCAACCACATTCACACCACCAAGCCCTTGGGAACAGGAGCCTTTGTTGATAGAATGGTCGGCAAGGATGCCTGCCACGGGTGGTTGCCGCCGAATGCCCGACCCCGAAGGACAGGGATAATATTCATAAGCTGACCCCATGATCGATTTAGGTCTCATACGAAATTTCAGCATCATTGCCCATATTGACCACGGCAAGAGCACCCTGGCTGACCGGATCCTCGTCCGGACCAAGGCCGTGGACCCCCGAGATATGCGAGAGCAGTTCCTCGACGACATGGACCTCGAGCGGGAAATGGGCATCACCATCAAGGCAAACCGCGCCACCGTGTTTCACGAGTCACATGGCCGGCGGTACATGCTGAATCTCATCGACACCCCCGGCCACGTGGATTTCCACTACGAGGTCTCGCGGGCATTGGCTGCCTGCGAGGGAGTCCTCCTGCTCGTTGACGCCACGCAAGGCGTCCAGGCCCAGACGGTCGCCAACGCCCAGAAGGCAGCCGATGCCCATCTGGCAATCATCCCCGTCGTCAACAAAATCGACCTGTCGAACGCCTTTCCGGAAGACGTCGCACTCGAGATCGAACACGTCCTGGGCATTCCGGCGGAACAGACAATCTTCACCTCGGCCAAAACAGGCCAGGGCATCGACGAGGTGCTCGATGCCATCGTCAAGCGAATCCCCCCACCCGTCGGACGCGTCGACACACCCCTTCGCGCCCTCGTCTACGATGCCAAGACCGATATGCACCGAGGCGTGATATGCCACATGCGTCTCTTCGACGGACAGGTGGCCAAGGGCGACAAGATCGACTTCATAGCCACCGGCCGAACCTTCACCGTCACCGACGTGGGCAAGTTCTTCCCGAAGCCCAATTCCGTGGACGTCCTGAGAGCCGGAGAAGTCGGCTTCCTCTTCGCGAGCATCCGGACACTGAACGATGTGCACATCGGTGACACGATCACCCGGTCAGACGATCGTACAGACCAACCCCTCCCCGGCTACGTGCCGCCGCAGCAAATGGTCTTCTGCGATTTCTATCCCGGCCCCGGCACATCCACGGTCGATCTGCGCGTCGCGCTGGAGAAGCTCTGGCTGAACGACAGCTCCTTCTCGTTCGAAACCGTCACCAGTGACGCCCTCGGCATCGGGTTCCGATGCGGCTTCCTGGGGTTGCTCCACATGAAGATCATCCAGGAGCGGCTCGAACGTGAAAGCGATGTGAACCTCGTCCAGACGGCCCCCACCGTCAACTACGAAGTCGAGACCACCGACGGCCGCGTCACGCGTATCGAAGCCGCCGGCGAACTCCCCGACCGCACGCGGATCCAGGAGATCCGCGAGCCGGTGGTCAAGGCAAACATCATCATCCCATCCGATTCCGTCGGCAACATCATGAAGCTCAGCGCCGAACGCCGGGGGGTCCACAAGAAAACCACGTACCTCTCTCAAACGCGGGTGATGCTGACCTACGAGTTCCCCCTCGCCGAAATCATCTACGACTACTACGACAAGCTCAAAGGCGTGACACAGGGGTACGGCACGATGGACTACGAACTGGTCGGCTTCCGCGCCGAAAACCTGATCAAGCTCGACATCCTCGTCAACGGCCGGCTCGTCGACGCCCTCTCGGTGATCGTGCATCGTGACAAGGCCGACTATCGCGGACGACGACTCGTAACCCGCCTGCGCCAGGAGATCACGCGGCACCAGTTCGAGATCGCCATTCAGGCCGCCATCGGCGGTAAAATCATCGCCCGCGAAACACTCAAACCCTTCCGGAAGGACGTCACGGCCAAGCTCTACGGGGGCGACGTCACCCGAAAAATGAAACTGCTCAAGAAGCAGAAGCTCGGCAAGAAACGAATGAAGCAGGTCGGTCAGGTGGAGATCCCCCAAGAAGCATTCATGGCGGTGCTGGACCCGGGCGAATAGCGGACGGCCCTTCTCTCCCGAACTCCCCGCCCATCCGCCTCGACGTTCGAGCCCCCAAAGCAAGCCCACTGCAGTATGATGACGGGTATGCTGCAAATCGGATCGCTCCAACTCGACTTCCCGGTCATTCAGGCGGCACTGAGCGGCTATAGCGACCTGGCCATGCGAAGGACCTCGCGGTTGCACGGTGCGATGGCAACACTCGGTCCCGTCGTCCTCGATCAGTTCGTCCTCATTCGCGGAAAGAAGCACGACCAGAGCGTCCACATGGCGCCGGACGACCATCCGATCGGCGGACAGTTGATCGGCGCAACCCCCGAATCGATGGCCCTGGCCGCCGACGGACTCGTTAAAGCCGGCTTCGACTGGATCGACATCAACCTCGCCTGTCCCGTGCGAAAAGTGCTCGGGCGACACCGTGGAGGGTTCCTGCTCTCACAACCGTCCGTCGCACTGGAGATCGTCCGGTCGGTGCGGAATGCCATCGGCGGGCGACGACCGCTGACGGTCAAACTGCGACGAGGCACCGACGATTCGGCCGAAAGCCAGCGCAACTTCTTCGAGGTACTCGACGGCGCCCTTGCCCTCGGCGTCGACGCCATAACCCTCCACCCGCGAACCGTGCGACAACGATATGTCGGCCCCAGCGACTGGTCCTTCCTCAAACGCATCCGGCAGCACGTCGGCAACCGCACACTCCTGGGTAGCGGCGATCTCTTCACGGCACAGGACGTGATTCGGATGATGGAGTCGACGGGCGTCGACGGCGTATCGATGGCCCGCGGAGCGATCGGCAATCCCTGGATCTACCGCGAGTGTCGCGCATTGCTGGCCGGACAGCCCCTCCCGCCCGCTCCCACCGTCGCCGAACAGGGCCGCACGATCCGCCAACACCTCGCGTGGTGCATTGAGCGTCACGGCTTCTACCGCGGCTGCCGCATCATGCGCAAGTTCTGCATCAAGTACTCCGAATTCCACCCGCATGGCACGGAGGTTCGAGATACCTTCATCCGCGCCAAGACCGAAGACGACTGGAACAACCTTCTGATGCGATGGTACGACCCCAACAGGCCCTGGCCCGAAGCGAAACGTCCCGTCGGCCCCGGCGATCTGGTTGCCGCCGGTGCCGTGACCGATCAGGACGAAGCATAGCCCCCCGCCATCCGCCCGATCGTGCATTACCCTTCACGCCGCACACCGCTCAGCAATTGGGCAGATACCCCCCCATCTCCTTCAGACGTCGCTGGAGTTCCTTGACGGAGACACCCCGCGTATCCGTCTTCTTCTCGATAGCCAGTGCCGCCGCCACGCCCGCCGCCTGCCCCGTGATGAAGCAGCCCGGCATGACGCGGATCGAACTCTGCATGTAGCGATCCGTGCTGACACACCGCCCCGCAACCAGTACGTTCGACAGCTTCTTGGGAACCAGTGTGCGATAGGGAATCCCGTAGCTCTCCCCTTTGCCGTATCGCAACCTCTTGAACTCATCCAGAAACTTCTGGTAGTCCGCCTCCGAGGCCCGAGACGCATGAATGTCCACGGGGTAGGCATAACGTCCGATCTCGTCCTCGAACACCGCCCGCCGCTTGAAATCCTCCAGGTTCAGAACATAGTCACCCATGATCCGCCGCGTCTCGCGAATGCCCAGTGTCGCACCGGTCGCCACCAGTTCCATTTCCTCGAAGCCTCGCAGATACTGCTTGTAATATCGCTCGTATTCCAGAAGCGACTTGCGGGCCCACACCATCGCCTTCGTCAGTGATTCCTCATCGGTGCCGTCGACGCCGAACGTGTGGCCGATGTTCCCTCCGCCGACCGTCTTACCCACATGAGTCATCCCCGGCAGATGCCGGTCTTCCACCGTGAACACCTTGTCTTTGAACGCCTGCTCCAGACGCACCTGCTGGAAAGGCATCCCCTCCTTGGACGCCAAGGGCCAGTTGATCCCCGACCAGAGGCTGCACAGCGTCCCGGCCATCATGTTCCCCTGCGCGTCGCCCTTCTCAAAGGGAGCACCGGCCCAGGCCGCCAGATCGCCGTCTCCAGTGCAGTCGATGAACTGCTTCGCACGCACGGCGAACATGCCGCTCTTGCCCGCCAGAATCGCCGTCGTCACACGGTCGCCGCTCGTCTCAACCCCAATGAGCTGTGTGTAGAAGGCAAAGCCCACCTTCGCCTCACCGACGATCGCGTCATAGACCCGCTTGAGCACTTCGGCCCGAATCGTCATATCGCTGCCCGGTCCGTTTCCGCCGGCCTGCTTCAGTCGGGTCTGAACCTCCTTACCAATCCCGCCCGCCAGATGGTTCACACCATCGGTGAACTGCATGAAAACCGGCAGCATGCCCGCGGTGCCCATCCCGCCCAGACAGTTCTGACGCTCCGCAAGAAAGACGCTCCTCCCCTGTCGGGCTGCCGCCACAGACGCCGCGATACCCGATGGCCCTCCACCGGCCACCATCACATCCACGTCGTGACGCACCGGAATCGTCCGCTGAAACGTAACCCGCCCATGAGGGCTCGAGGACGCATCCGAATCACCGCCGCCGGCGGACTCGGCGAACGTCGTCCCACCCAAACCCGCAATGGCTACCGTCCCTTTCAGGAATCCACGTCGATTGATGCCCACGAGAACCTCGCCTCCGATGCCTGATGTGATGGGTTCGTCTGTCACGTGTCCTGCAAGATCGACGCATCGACCCGACACGCCCCGCCCCCACCGGAGCGGCTACCGAACCCGAACGTCCTATCCCAATAGTCTACCCTTCGACCACCGTCAAGGAACATCCCGACCCCAAACCAGAACCTTCTCCTCAACCCGTCGCTTCGCAGATATCCTTGACAACGTGCAGCGTAATCGGGATATATGACGTTTCAGTGTCGCCCCTTGTGCAATTCGGCAATGTGGCGCGGGATTTCCGGTTGTACGCAAGGTCAACAAAGTCAAAAAGGAACATGGCAATGGCAGGAGTATTCCGGTTCTCATTCGGTCCCTGGAACATTCACGAAGGCGCCGATCCCTTCGGCCCCACCGTCCGCAAAGGTATCGCCTTTGAGAGAAAGCTCGGCATGTACAAGAAGCTCGGCTTCGACGGCGTTCAATTCCACGACGACGATGCCGTGCCGGGGATGGACGCCCTGACGCCGGCCCAGGTCGTCAAGAAGGCCGCCGCGGTCAAGAAGATGCTCGATCGGCATGGCCTGAAGGCCGAGTTCGTCGCCCCCCGGCTGTGGGAAGACGCCAAGACCATCGACGGCGGTTGGACCAACAACAATCTCAACTGCCGCAAGTACGCTATCGAACGGAGCAAGCGGACGATCGATATTGCCAACGCCCTGGGCACGAAGCTCATCGTCGTGTGGTTCGCCCGCGAAGGAACCTACATCCGAGAGGCTAAGGACAGCAAGGTGGCCGTCGAGCGTATCGCCGAAGGTCTCAGTGCGATGCTCGACTACGACAAAAAGCTCAAGATCGCCATCGAGCCGAAGCCCAACGAGCCGATGGACCAGAATTACATCCCCACGACGGGCCACGCCATCGCGGTGGGTATGCTCACAAGCGACCCGAAGCGTATCGGCGTGAACATCGAAAGTGCCCACGCCATTCTGGCAGGGCTCGACCCGTCCGATGAAATGGGCTTCGCCCTGGCACACAAGAAACTCTGGAGCGTCCACCTGAACGATCAGGGCGGACTGAAGTTTGACGAAGACAAGGCCTTCGGCTCCGAGAACCTCCGCCGTGCGTTCAACCAGGTCCGAATTCTCGACGCGCACGACTACGGCAAGGAAGGCCAGTGGGTCGGCCTGGACGTCAAGGCGATGCGAACCCAGAAAGACAACGTCTGCACGAAGCACCTCAGCAATAGCCGCGATATCTTCATGCGGCTGCTCAAGGTCTCCCGCAAACTGAACCAGAAGAAGTACGAAGCCATGGTCAAGGAACGAGACTACGAAGAACTCGATCTCTTCATCATCAAGGCCCTGATGGGCGCCTGATGATCGCTCCCGAAACCTCGGCAGCATAATACGAGGTCGCTGAATTCTGTTCGATCCGACGGGGTGAGCGAGAGCTCACCCCGTTTTCTTGCACCAAGCCATCCCGGAAACCGACGGAGTTTCGTGCACATCGACCCCTCACAGAAATCGCTCGGCCGATGATCTGGAACACATCGGTTGCCGCCCCTGTAACGGCCATCTTCGCATATAATGCCCGGGTCTACGGAGAGGCACATCCCATGAAACAGATCATGCAGAATATGCGAACGGGGCAGATGACCATTGCCGAAGTGCCGGCACCGACGATCCGCGGCCCCGGAGCCCTGATCCAGACCCACCGCTCACTCATCTCGGCGGGAACCGAACGAATGACCGTCGAACTGGCTCAGAAGTCACTGCTCGGCAAGGCCAGAGAACGCCCCGACCTGGTCAAACAGTTCCTCAACAAGGTCAAACGCGACGGCCTCCGATCCGCCTTCGCAACCGCCATGGCCAGACTCGATCAGCCGATCCTTCAGGGCTACAGCAGTGCCGGAACGATCGTGGGCGTCGCTCCCGATGTCCGAGAGGTTTCCGTCGGCGAAAGGGTCGCCTGCGGCGGCGGCGGCTACGCATCCCACGCCGGCCTGGTCTATGTCCCGCGAAACCTCATGATCCCCCTGCCCGACAGTGTCAGCGACGAAGAAGCCGCCTTTGCCTGTGTTGGAGCCGTCGCCATGCAGGCCGTCCGCGTAGCCCAACTGGAACTCGGCGAACGCGTCGTTGTCATCGGCATGGGCCTGATCGGCCAGATCCTTCTCCAGATCGCCAAGGCCAACGGCTGTCACGTGCTCGGCTGCGATCCGGACACCGTCCGCGCCGACCTGGCAAGGCACCTCGGTGCCGACGAGGTCGCCGCCCCGAACACGCTCATCGAACGTAACGCCGCGTTCACGAACCAGCGAGGTGCCGATGCCGTCTTCATCACCGCCTCGACACCCAGCAATGCCCCCCTCGAACAGGCCGTCGAGGCCTCCCGATTCCGCGGACGCGTCATCGGTGTCGGCGTCTTCGGAACGCTCATCCCTCGAAAGGCCTTCTACGATCGCGAACTGACATTCAAGTGGTCTCGTGCATACGGCCCGGGGCGATACGATCCCCAGTACGAGGAACACGGCGTAGACTACCCCTACGCCTACGTCCCATGGACTGAGCAGCGAAACATGGCCGCAGTCATCGACCTGATCGCCCAGCGGAAGGTGAGCGTCGGCCCCCTGATCACACACCGCTTCAGCATCGACGAGGCCGACAAGGCCTATGCCCTCGTCGCCGGCCAACAGGCCGATGTCATCCCGCCCATGGGAATCATCCTCGAGTATCCTGAAGAAACGCCCACCCATCGAATCGATCTGCCCGTCGCACCCGCGCCGGCGGCCTCTGCAAATCACCCCCGGCCGGCAAAACGCCTGGATCGCGTTCGCGTGGGCCTGATCGGCGCCGGGCAGTATGCCTCCGCCGTGCTCCTGCCCCTGCTCAAGAAGATGCCGGACGTGGAACTGGCCGGGGTGGCCACCGCCACCGGCGCATCTGCCAAACACGCCGCAGAGAAGTTCGGATTCCGTTTCTGCACGACCAACTGCCACGAACTATTCGGCGACACCTCGGTGGATCTCGTGGTCATCGCGACGCGCCATGATATGCACCCGACGCTGGCGTCGGCGGCCCTGCGAGCAGGCAAGTGTGTGTTTGTCGAAAAGCCTCTCTCGGTCACCGAAGAGGGGCTCGGCGAGGTACTGGCCGCACAGCGAGAAACCGGTGGCTTCCTGGCCGTTGGCTTCAACCGGCGGTTCGCCCCCCTCGTTCGAGAAGCGATCCGTCACATCGGCAAGCCCCACGGCGCCATCACCCTTTCCTACCGCTGCAACGCCGGTTCGCTACCGCGGGATCACTGGACCTACCACCCGCAACAGGGCGGAGGACGCATCATCGCCGAAGCCTGTCACTTCATCGATCTGGTCAGCTTCGTTGACGGCAGCCGCCCCCTCAGCATCTTCGCTCAGTCCATCGCGAGCGGCCCGGCAGGCACGGTGGCTGAAGACCACTGCTTCATCACGATGCGTCTGGCCAGTGGCTCCGTGGCGAATGTCGCCTATCTGTCCGGAGGCGATAAGTCCTTCAGCAAAGAACGCATAGAGGTCTTCGGCGACAACAGGGTGTTCGTGATCGACGACTTCAGAACCGCTCAGGCGGTTCACAACGGAAAAACCACGAACCTCAAGATGCCCCAGGACAAGGGACAGGCCGACGAACTGAGAGCCGTTATCGACGCGATCAAGAGCGGATCGGGCAGCCCGACACCTATCGACGAGATTATTCCCACCTCCCTGGCCGCCATCCGCGCCACAGAGAGTCTCCGCGCCGGCATCCCACTGGATGTCATGCCCCCGGAACCGTAGTCCGTAAAAAAGCGGGCGGTTCGCCAACCCTCATGGCCGGCGAACCGCAGTGATTTCGAATCTCAGCAGCTTGTCATCGAGTCTCCACCCAAAACGCGGCGAAGCACTCAATCGGTGTATGTCTTGGGGGGATCATCCCGCCGCGCCGGCTCGACCTCCATAGTGGACGTCGTGGAAACCGCCGCTTCGGAATGAACGGGTTCGGTTTCACCATGAGCAACCTGCGTGGTGCTCTCCGTCGGCGTCTCGTGAGTCGTCTCGGACGAACCTGCGGTGGTATAGGGCGTAGACTGCGTTTCAGAGGCAGCCCGCTCGACCTCCGACTCGACGTCCTGCAGCCCCTTCTTGAACTCCACGATCCCCTTGCCGAGCGAACGCGCGACTTCGGGCAGACGCCTTCCGAAGATCAACAGGGCCACGACACCAATGACCAGCCACTCCGTCGTGCCCGGCATGCTGATGAATGCCAACATGTTCTGCGTATTCATGACGACTTCCTTGCTTCCTGCTCGGCCTTAGGAGATGGGGATGTCGAGGCGACCTTCTCGTCGTCGGCGCCCGAAAGACCCTTCTTGAACTCCACCACGCTGCGACCGACACTGCGACCGATCTCGGGCAATCGCTTTCCGTAAATCAGCACCACCCCGACAAGCACGCAGATCGCGACCTCACCGCCACCGAGTAGCCAAGCCAGCATTTCCGGATTGTGATCCAAGGGAACCTCCGTGGGGCATCGCCCCATTCTCATAAGTACCTACAGATATCTTGTACCGCTGCTCCACCCGGAATGCAACCCCGCCGAACCCTCACCCCTCCCGCTTCGGCTTGCGAAGGGCCTGACGAACCCATGTGAAGCACGCATCCGGCATGATGCCATAGTGATACAGATGGACCGATGGTACACCGAGTGCCGCCACATGGTGGACATGCCGCACCAATGTCGGAGCATCCGGTGAGCCAGGAGGATACGTCATAAGCCCGATGCTCAATCGCTCTTTGGAACCCATCACCTCCGCCGCCCATCCTGCCATCCGATCGATCGCTGCCGTCTCGGCCGTATAGCAGCAACCGACGACCCCGCTGAGATCGTCCCTCACCCCCGCCAGGTCAAACGCTGATCCGGCGACATCCATGTCCGCGTAAGCCACCAGATCGCACCGACAGCTCGATCGGATTCTCCGAATCAGCTCGGCGAAACGAGCCTCTCGCCATTGCAGGAAGGCTCGAAGGGCTGGATGTGCCGCGACAAACTCGTCCTGGGTCCGTTCGTCGGCCGCGGCGTCACGGAACCACCTCATAAGCCCCTCACGGGCCACCTTCGCCACCGACTGCAAATCCACGTCGGCGGCCACCGCCCCCTGTCGGCACGATTCACACAGACACAGGTTCAGAAGCAACTGCTCGATTCGCCCCGGCTGAAGCCCGATCTTGATGTGCGTGTGATAGTGCCGGCTCGTGTTGAACCCTGGCGATTCCAGCTCGATCGCCTCAAACCCATAGTTCGACGAAAGGTCCTCCACCAACGCCCGCAGGTATTCGCCCACATCCGGATTCAGCGGACACATCCACGTCGGATTGGTGTCCCCAAACACGTTCTTGATCGCCACCTCGGGCCGGCGAGCCACTATCGCCGAATTGTGACAGCACACCGTCCAGCTTCGAAGACGCACGCCCCGGGCCGAACAGGCCTTGGCCACATCCACAAGCGGATTCCGTGTCTTCAGCCACTCGGCCACCATCGGACGAAGCCGCGTGTTGGCGTAGCGGGCCGACTCAGGCTGGAAATAGCACGCAGCCGGATGGACGTAGGCCCGCGGCTTTCCGTCGAGGGCTCCGTGCATCCGAAGATGCTCGATGCTGTGGTACGCGGTGGCCACACACACACCGTCCACGCCCATCTCCTGAACCGGGTCGAGAACCCGATCGATGCCCTCATCAATCAGGTCCCAGGGATAACACCACATGTAGGCAGTAAACATGTCGATGCTCCATATCGCAGGCGGAAATTATACCACCTCGCACCGTCCTCACCGACAAGACCGGACGTCCCGGGCAGCCGGCACGTATCGAGGACACCGCCGCGATGCCCCCAACCGAACGCCCCCGTGGTATGATCTCTCCATGGCCAGACCGTCTTTTAGCAACAGGAACAGAGATGCCTCGTGACGAAAAGCCGTTCATCGCAATTTCAATGGGTGACCCTGCAGGCATTGGGCCTGAGATATGCCTCAAGGCCCTGCCGCACCCCGACGTCCTCGAAACGTGCCGCCCTGTCGTCGTCGGCGATCGCCGGATGCTCGAGGCGATCGGCCCGAAACTGACCCGGCCGCCGACGATTCACTCCATCGAACGCCCCTCGGAAGGACGTTTCCACCCAGGAATCCTCAACGTCATCGACCTCCGCAATGCAGACCCCGCCGAGATCCCATGGGGCCAGGTCAGCCGGCAGGCCGGACAGGCGGCATTTGAGTACGTCCTGCATGCCACCGACCTCACGATGACGGGCCAGACTCAAGCCCTCGTCACGGCCCCCTTTCAGAAAGAAGCCATCAACCTGGCAGGCCACCACTACGCCGGACACACCGAACTCCTGACCGATCTCACCCGAGCCCCCAGCCATGCCATGATGCTGGCCGTCGGCCGGTTCCGCGTAGCCCACGTCGCCGGACATGTTGCGCTTCGCGAAGCCTGCGATCGTGTCCGCTTGGATCGGATTCTCGAAGTCATCCGCCTGTCCGACGAAGCCATGCGGCGCATCGGCATCGCCGAACCCAGCGTGGCCGTGGCCGCCCTGAACCCCCACGGCGGCGAAGCCGGACTGTTCGGTCGCGAAGAGATCGAGGAAATCGCCCCCGCCGTCGAGGCCGCCCGGGCGCAAGGCATCATGGCGTTCGGCCCCATGCCCGCCGACACCATGATGGCCAAGGTGGCCGCCGGCGCCTACGACGTCGCGATCGCCATGTACCACGACCAGGGACATGTAGCGATCAAACTCATCGGCTTCCAGTTCGATCAGAAAGCGGGCTCGTGGTCGTCAGTCCGGGGCGTCAACGTCACCCTCGGTCTGCCGATCGTCCGAACGTCCGTCGATCACGGCACGGCCTTTGACATCGCCGGCCGCGGCATTGCCAGTGAAGCAAGCATGGTCGATGCCATCGAATGGGCGGTGGCGCTGGCCGGAGGGGATTCCAGCCGCATCCTGCGCCCAAACCAGACGGCCTGAACGAAAGGTTCACTCCGACACGAACACCGGCCGCTCCCGGGGAATCCTTGCCCCGAAATCGCCGAGCCACTCCCATTGAGTCCGCGAGTTGAGATCCACCTCGGCCACAACGAACTGCCCCCACTGATTCGTCGCAGCCAGCGGGTCGCCTCGGCGATCCCATACGGCGGTCCGCAACTTGTCGTAGTAGCTGCTGGTGGCCACAAACACCTGGTTCTCGACGGCCCGGGCACGAACCAGAAGCTCGTTGCCTCCCCAGATCGGCACCAAGATCAGCTCCGCCCCGTTGATGGCCAGCCGCCGGGCAACCTCGGGAAAGTGGATGTCCCAGCAGATCATCAGCCCGACCTTGCCGAAACGCGTCTCGAAAACCGGATACTCGCTGCCCGGCGTAACGCCACCCTCATATTCCTCGCGAGGCAGACACAGTTTGCGGTACCGACCCACCAGCTCACCGGCGGGCCCCGTCAGTATCGCCGTGTTGTAGACGATCTTGCCGACCCGTTCATAGATGCCGGCCACGATATAACACGAATACCTCTTCGACAGTTCGCCCAATCGCCGGCTCGTGGGCCCCGGAAGAGGCTCGGCCACGTTCACGTACGATTGCCCCGTGTCGATCATCGTAATGCCTTCGCCCAGCAGGATCACGTCCGGCCTGGCCGCGGCCACCTTCTCGATCACCCCGGCGTAGAACTCCCGGTTCTCCTCGGCCCCCTTCGTCTTCCGACCCGGATGAAACTGAGCGGAAGCGATCTTCACGATCCGCTTCCGAACCTCGCCGCCCGGCTCGAGCGATACATCATCCCACCACACAGACCCACGCTCCGACCACTGGAACCAGAGTTCGACACGTGCGCTGCGGACCTTGGCGTCGGGGACGTAGTCCCCCCGTATCGTCTTCCACCCGCCACCGGTCGCATCCGCCGCAGTGGCCGGATACTCCGCTTGGCCGATCATTCTGCCCGCCTCGTTCAGGAATACCACGCGAGCAAAGATGCTCCGCCTCTCGAGCACGACAGCCTTGGCAAGATACCGAGCCGTGAACCGACAAGGCTGTCCGCCCCGGACGTCGAACGACTTGGCCCAAAGGCCTTGGGCAGCCGCATTCCCTGTCGAGGTGATGGACAGCGAATAAGCACCATGGCTCTTCGTCTCCTTGTCCACATGAAACGTCGGAGCGATCTCCTCACGCGAAGCCTGAGCCTGCCACCCGTCGGGACCTGTTTCGATGGGGACCCACGGCTCCCCCGCGAGGCAGAAGCTCGCCCACATGAAGACACAACACTTCGCGGGAACCGAGATTCTGGATGCGATCATGGTCACCTCCTACTCACGGCAAATACGACATCCGCCGGTGCATACTAACCCGAGGACTGGCCACAACGAAAGCCACCGACAAGGCCCCGCGCGAACACTCGCCCGGCACCCCTGATCGTGACCACCCGACCGGTCCAATTGACGTCCCGCCCGTCAGAATCATACAATTCCCCCTCTCGCAGACCTCGCTCACAATGAACGAGGATGCTGGCGTAAAGGATTCGTCGGGCCGCCAACGTCGCGGCCGATGGTGTTAGGTGGAGTGAACCACATGCCGTTTGAGATGTCCAAGCGTTTGCAGGCCCTGCCCCCCTATCTCTTCATCGAGATCGATCGAAAACGCCGTGCGGCCATCGCCGCGGGCAAAGACGTGATCAACCTCGGCGTCGGAGACCCCGACCGGCCGACACCCGAGTTCATCATCAAGAAGATGGCACAGTCGATCCAGGAGCCCAAGAACCATCGATACCCGTTCGACGAAGGTGTGCCGGAGTTTCGCCAGGAGGCCGCGAAGTTCATGAAGGCCCGCTTCGGCGTTGACATCGACTGGCAAACCGAGCTGATCACCCTGATCGGCAGCAAAGAAGGCATCGGCCATTTGCCCCTGGCCGTCGTGAATCCGGGCGACAAGGTGCTGGTGCCCCAGCCGGGCTACCCCGTCTACCAGGCCGCGAGCATCTTCGCCGGCGGCGAGCCCTACCACATGCCGCTGACGCAGGCCAACGGATTCCTGCCCGACCTGAGCGCGATTCCGACAGACATCGCGCGCAAGGCGTCTCTGATGTTCCTGAATTACCCCAACAACCCCACGGCCGCCTGTGCGACCCTCGACTTCTTCCGACAGGCCGTCGAGTTCGCCAAGAGCCACAACATCGTGATCGCCCAGGATGCCGCCTACAGCGAACTCTTCTTCGACCAGCCGCCGGTCAGTATCCTTCAGATCCCCGGCGCACGCGATCTCTCTATCGAATTCCACTCCCTGAGCAAAACCTTCAATATGACCGGCTGGCGGTTGGGGTGGGCCGTGGGCAACGCCGACATCGTCACCGCCTTGGCCAAGGTCAAGGGCAATATGGACTCAGGGCAGTTCAACGCCATTCAACACGCCGGCATCGAAGCGCTGACCCATATCCAATGTGCCGAGGTCAAGGCCCTGCGAGATATGTACAGGCAGCGGCGAGATACACTGGTCTCAGGCCTGAAGAAGATCGGCTTCGATGTGCAGACGCCGCAGGCAACCTTCTACGTCTGGGCCCGCTGCCCGAAGGGATTGGAGTCGATGGCGGTCGCCGGCCGCGCGCTCGAAGAGGCGTCGGTCGTCATGATCCCCGGCGCCGGCTTCGGACAACCGGGCGAGGGTTATGTCCGCTTCGCCCTGACCGTCGAGACCGAACGGATCGCCGAGGCCATGAAGCGGCTCTCCGCCATCCAGTGGTAACACCCGATCACGGATCGGCCCAACCGACGGAAGTCGCACCGGCGGTGCCCTGCTCAGCGAGTTGGCTCCCAGATGATACCCTTGCCGCGCCGATCCCAACCGGCGAACCACTCCAGCAGTATCAGGACGATCCAGACGATCGCACCGTGGTAGTTCGTCGAGTCTTCTTCCATCCGGCGAAACAGCGTGGGAAGGAAGCCCTTCTGAAAGACCTCGCCCGCCGCACGCCCCCCAAACGCATCGCCCACGCGTTGCCGAAGCGTGGAGTCCGTCTTGAGCCACACACTGACCGGCAGGCCGAAACCCTTCTTCTCCTTGCTGAGGATCTTCTCGGGCAGGAACCCCTTCATCGCCCGTTTGTAGAACGTCCTCAGTTGGAACCCGCGAAGATGCCACGCCGCAGGAATCGAGCCCGCCAGCGTAATCACATCCGGATCGAGCATCGGGTAAACCACTCGGACACCAGCGCGAGCCGACATCAGGGTCACCTTCCGGATGTCGTTATCCGCCACGACCAACGCCAGGTCGTGACGCAGCAGGCGGTACAGCTCATCACAACCGGCCGCCTCAGCATGGTATCCGCGGCGAACGTCCAGGGGGTGGGCCGTGTTGACCTGCGACAGAAACCCGCCCGCAAAGACATCCGCCGGAGGTGTCATCTCCAGAAACTCGTACCCGGCCAATCGCATGGGATTCGGGGTGTTCGCCCGACAAATGTAGCTCCGCCCCTTACGAATCAGCCGAAGGCGGTCGCCGGCGGGGCACCCGAATACCAGCGGCTCAATCAGGCCCCGTCGTAGCCAGCCCGGCACCGTGTGATACACCTGAAAATAGCGATTCATCAGGTAGTGCGGATTGCCCGCGAAGATCTCGTCGCCGCCGTCGCCGCCGTACAGCGTGTCCACGCCGACCTCGCGGGCCATTCGGGCACACCAGTACACCGGAACCGCCGACGAATTGCCGAAGGGCTCGTCGTACACATCGAGGATGTCGTCGATGGCACGAGCGGTATCCGCCGCCGTCACCGTACATGTGTGGTGCTCTGCATTAAAGTGGCTCGCGGCCAGCCTCGCATACTCCATTTCATCGAAGCGAGACTCGGCGAATCCCACGGAGAACGCCTTGACGCGACGATCCCCCGCACCCGCCAACAGCCCCACCACCGTGCTGCTGTCCAGCCCACCCGACAGAAATGCCCCAACAGAGGCATCCGACGGATCGGCCTGGCGACGCAGTGCCACCGCACACGCCAGACTGCGACGCAACCGTTCCCCCACCACCGCAGCCGAATCGGTCGCATCCCCGGGAAACGCCGGCCGCCAGTAAGGCTTCACGCACACCTCGCCCCGATCGTCGGACGTCAGCACATGACCGGGCGGCAGCTTGCGAATGTGTGAGTACACCGTCCACGGCGAGGGAATGATGCTCATCGCCACGTAGTCATATACCGCCTGCGGATTGAGCGAATCCCGAACATTCGGACACGCCAGAATCATCCTCGCATCCGAAGCGATAATCAGCCGGTGATCATCTCGATAGACCCGCAGAGGCAGCGTGGAGAACCGATCGACGGCCGCGACGACGCCTCCGCCGGTGGTCCGTTGCACCAGGGCGAACTGACCGTTCACCTCGCCCAGAACCTCAGGCCCCAGACGATCGATCAGAAGCGCTATCAATGCTGCAGTGTTTTCGACATAGTGCCTCTCTGTCGAAGGCACCCGATTTAGAAGTTCGGCATCGTTGAAGACCCGCCCCCACACCCCCGTCCACCGGCGTCCATCCTGCTGTTCAACCGCCGGGTCCACACCCGACCGCCCGATTCCCGTCACCACCGATCCCATCGTGGACAGAGAGAGGTCGAAACCGTCAAGGAGGCTACCCTGGACAATCGATGCCCGTTCATCGTCAAGGCGAGTATGAAGATCGATCCAAAGGAAGAGCATGTCCGCCGGCCTCCATGCTAGCGATGAGCGGTTCTTATTCTAGGTCGACCGCCGCACGTTGACAACGGTGGCCGACCCGATACGTTAGTAATAGCGGTCTATGAGGAGATGCCCCTTCCTGTGCATCCCCGACCATGACCTCTGATTCTGGAAACGGATGAAGGTACTCAGCACCACGATCTGTTACCCCACGCCCTCACGACCGACGCAGGGTGTGTTCATCCGCCGGCGCCTCGAAGCCCTGGCTCAACGGGCGGAAGTTCGCGTCGTCTGTCCCATCCCCTGGTTTCCGGGCTACACCGACGGCATCCCCCCGGACCTGCCCGACGCCAAGGTTCCCGTACACTACATTCGCATGCCCTACCTCCCCGGAATGCTGAAGACCCTGGACGCCTCTTTCTTTGCGATGGCGCTTCAGCGCTGCCTGAAATCCCTGCGAAAGACGTATCCCTTCGATCTGATCGACGCCCATTTTGTCTGGCCTGATGGCGTGGGAGCCTCTCTGGCCGCTTGGAAGTTGGGGGTCCCTGTCGTGGTGACCGTCCGGGGCAAGCTGGTCTCCCAAATCAACTACTCGCTCCGCCGGCGACGAATCGTGCACATGCTTCGCAGCGTGGATGGTCGCGTCGCCGTCTCGCAGTCCCTGACGAACCTGATCGCCCAGGTTGCCGGATCACACCTGGATACGCGGGTGATCCCCAATGGCATCGACACCGAAACCTTCAAACCCGCTGACCCCGCATCTGCCCGACACGCCCTCGGCCTTCCTGACACCCCGAGGTACATCGTCAGCGTCGGCCAGATCCGCGAAATCAAGGGGTTCGACCGACTCGTCGACGTCCTGCCGGAGGTCCGTCGTCGATGCGGCGACGTGCGTCTGATCCTGATCGGACCGAGTGCCGGCGAGACCACCTACGAACGCCCCCTTCGACAATGCATCGATCGTGCCGGCCTGAACGACATCGTTACTCTCGCCGGATCGAAGACTCCGGAAGAGATCAGCCGATACCTCGCCGCAGCCGATGTCTTTGCACTGGCCACACGCAGCGAAGGGTGGTGCAACGCCATTCAAGAGGCCCTGGCGGTAGGGGTGCCTGTCGTGACGACAGACGTCGGCGGCAACCGTGAGATCATCCGATCCGAGGAACTGGGAATCCTAGTACCGTTCGGACATCCCACCGCCCTGACCGAAGCCCTGATACAATCCCTGCATCGACAGTGGGACCGCCAGGCCATCGCCTCCGTCGGGGCGGCACGATCCTGGTCGCAGGTCGCCGCCGAAACGCTGGCATTCTTTGAAGAAGTGCTGTCGCGACGCTCGAATCAAGGACGCCCGATCCCGTGAACCCCGCTATCGTCAAGCGAATCCTCCTGCCCTTGCACGAGGCCATCGTCGGCCGGCCGACCCTTTCGCGCGCCGCCGATCTCGAGTCGTCTCAGTGGGAATCACCGCAGGAACTTCGCGAACTCCAACACCGTAAGCTCCGCCGATTGCTCGTTCACGCCTGGCACCACTGCCCCTTCTATCGCCAAGTGCTGGCCGATCTCAACCTCTCTCCCAGGCGAATGACTGGCCTCGACGACCTCAGCCGGCTCCCCGTGCTGACCAAGGCCGATATCCGCCGCCACGGCCACACCATGTGTTGGCCGAACGTCCCCGGCGGTCTACGCCCATACAACACCGGCGGAAGCACCGGCGAACCCCTCATCTTCCACTTCGACCTGAACCGACAGGCCTCGGATCAGGCCGCCAGGATCCGGACCCATCGCTGGTTCGACGCCGACATCGGCGACCCGGAGGTCTTTCTCTGGGGCTCCCCGGTCGAAATCACCCGGCAAGACCGGCTCAAGATGCTGCGAGACCGTCTGACGAACCAGCTCCTGCTGAACGCCTTCGCCATGTCCGCCGAACGGATGGACTTGTACCTCAACCGAATCGAGCACTACAACCCCGTCAGCCTCTTCGGTTACCCCAGCAGCCTCGCCCTCCTGTGCGAACACGCCCGGCGCAGGGGACGCCGGCTGTTCGTACCGCATCTGAAAGCCGTCTTTGCCACCGGCGAACGCCTCGATGATCATGACCGTCGGCTTATCGCGGATTTCTTACGTGTCCCCGTAGCCAACGGCTACGGAAGTCGCGAAGGCGGTTTCATCGCCCACGAGTGTCCCCACGGCTCCATGCACATCACGTCCGAGGACCTCATCGTCGAGATCCTCGACGACAGCGGCCGCCCCGTGCCCGTTGGGCAGCCCGGACAGATCGTCATAACCCACCTCGAAGCCTTCGGCATGCCCTTCATCCGCTATGCCACAGGCGACGTCGGCCGCCGAGCCGCCGCAACCTGCCCCTGCGGCCGAGGGCTTGAACTCATGCAGGTCGTCGAAGGCCGCAGCACCGATTTCGTGGTCGCCTCCGACGGAACGATTCAACACGCCCTCTCCGTCATCTACGTCCTGCGAGAGGTCGAGTCCGTCCGCCGATTCCAGATCGTCCAGTCGACGAATCGCGACGTGGAGGTCCGCATCGTCAGCGATGCCGACCTGTCCGGCCAGGACCGCCAACACATTGAAACCGGACTCCGAAAACGGCTCGGTCACGGACTGGCCATCCGAATCGTCCAGACACCTCACATTGAACCCGCCGCCTCCGGTAAACACCGCTACGTTATTTCTTCCGCCACCACCACAATACTCACGTCCGATAACTCGAACACCTGACGTTTGCCCCTCCGCCAGCCGATAACCCCTGTAGAGATTCCCGTTGGGAATCCGGACGGACGTCTCTGAGAACAAATCGGCGTGTCCCTCAACCGACCCACGATGCGAATACTGTTGCTGCCCCTCTGGCTGATGATGCGCGCCGACGGGGGATGCACCCCCATGCTCGCGGTCGACCAGACCGTCGGTGGTCTCGTGACGTCGGCCGACAAGACCGCCACCGTCCCGCCGATCGTCGAAACCCTGCTGGCCGAACCCGTCGTGTCCGTAACGAAGTCGTCCCCCGAGGTGAACAATCAGGCCCGAAACCCCTACTCGCTCGACATCCCCGCCGATCAGCCCCTGGTGCTGAATGTCTTCACCCAGGAATCATGGTCGGATCAGACGTCCGGCAGGATCGATTTCGAACTCACCGTCGAAAGCTCCGCCTCTTCCGACGAGGTCACATCAACAGGCGATCAGAATCCCACGTGGGCTGTATTGGGACAGGCCCGCCTCGCGGAGAACCGGCAAGCCCCCCTCACGCGAAACGATTCTCTGGCAGTGACGGTTCGCTTCAAGTCGCCCGGCACGTACCGGCTGAAGGCCACACTCTCCACACGGGTCGAAGTGACTCAACCCCCTCCAGACGAGGCCACCAACCAGCAGAGCAACACCATTGAAATCCTTCTCAACGTGCTGCCTACCGCCACCGAAGCGTACCCGTAATGACGTGCGTCCAGTCGGCCTTGCCGGACAGAACGGTTGGATCGTATTCCACACCCATTGGCGTCAGGTGATGCCGTTCCAGAAGAGCGTCGGCCTCCTGGCGGTCGATCACTGCACCCGGATGCCGCGTCGACAGAATCTTGGCAACGGCGTCGGCCAGTGCCCTCCCCGTCTCCCCACGATCCGACGTGCCCACCAGCGTGAACGGCAGCACCGCAACCCGGGCCTTCGACCAGTCGATGTTCCCCTCGCTCTGACGGACGATGGTCTCGGCCATCGACTCGACGGACGTCACCGATGAGGCCTGCGAAGTCGGCTGTGCCAGCGTCCGGTCGGCCTGTACATCCACCATCCGGGCCCGCGCCACAACCTGACGCTCATTCGACCGCTTCGGACGATTGGCCGCACGCAGCTCACCCCCCAACACAGCGCGGACAACAGACTCCGTCTTGCCGATCGACGCCTCATCCAGCAATTCGGCTGCCAATCCACCCGATCGATCGAAAACGAGCCGCGCCGGCACGGCCCCGTTCCACTCGCTCCCCAGCTTGGATACCACGTCGTTCTGTCCCGACGGTGGAATGATCACACACGGGTAGCCGCATCGCATGCTCCTCAGGAACGAAGCAATCTGGACCCGCCACAAGGCAGGGTTGTCGAACGCCACCGCGATGCACTGAAAACCCTCCGACCGGCACTTCCGGTGGAGTTCCACCACGTCGCCAAAGCGATCGCAACTGGGCTGGCACCAGGTTGCCCATACGTCCAGCAGCACAACCTTGCCCTGGCGACGGTAGCCACTCAGTAGATTCTCCAGAGAGGCAACCGTCCCCACAGGCGGATCTTCGGGATAGACAAACGTCTGAGGCTCCGCCGGTGCCGGCCACCGAGGACCGGAAGTGCTCCGCAGGGCTTCCTCACACCCCGCCCCAACGACCAGAGCCAGACAAAGACAGATGCCGCGACCGTTCTGAAGTGCTTTGCACACCTGGATGAACCTCCCTGCCCAGTCCAAGCGACCCGATGATCGGTAACCATTGAAGAACCGCGCGAATATCTTCTCCGCACTGTCCTCTCAGGTCAACTCACATAATGTAGCTGAAACACTCCACTTCTTGGGTAGAGCAGCACCGGAAATAAGAGGGCGCGCCCGAGAGCCGTAAATCGGACGTTGGGCGTCCTTCCGTCAAGCGGCGCAGCGTCCTATCGAACCCCCTTGCCGTTCAGATAGGCCCCATAGGCCTTGTCGCTCCGCATGATGTGCTTCGCCAGCCAATCCCTCAGAAAGCTCACCATCCGCATAGGAACACCGGCGTTGCCCTTGCGGAACTCGCTGAAGAACTGGGCGGCCTGAAAGGTGAGTTCCTGATGTTCCTCCATGTGCTCAGGCAGTGCCGGATAGCCATGAACCCTCAGAAGCTGCTCCTCGTTAGCGAAGTGTGTCCGAGTATAGCCGAGCAGTTCCACGAGGATGACATCGAGCGTCTTCGTAGCGTCGTCGGCACACACAGACTCGTACAACCTGTTCAGGATGTCGACGAGCTGCATGTGTTCCCGATCAATCTGCTGAACGCCCACGCTGTACTGATCCGTCCATTCGAAGAACGCCATGATCTCGCTCCGACGGCGGCGGCCGCAACGAAAGATTGTAGCCGAGGTCAAAGAAGTGTCACCCGGCCTCGCCACTCGCGTGCCGGCATCGGGTGCCGTCTCTGATGGTCATCTCATCATCGTCAAGATCATGCCTTCCGGCAACACCGGCCCGGACCCGACCGGTGCCATTCATGCACCACCTCAGTCGATCCCTCACTTCGCGTACTTCACGCTGCACCCGTACGACTTCGTCTCGCTCTTCTCGGGCCTCTTGCCGTCGATCAAGGCGTCGATCGCCGCCGCAACGTAGTTGGTCTCCTTCAGATCATCCATGGCACCCGCATAGGCCAGAACCCCCTCCTTGTCGATGACAAACAGATGAGGGGTCGTCCTCGCACCAAACTGATGCCCCACCTTCCCCGTGGGATCATGCAGGATCGGATAGGCGATCCCATGCGCGGCAGCCCATACCCGGTTGTCCTCGGGCTTGCGATTGCTCGTGCTGTCCACGGCCAGCCATACCACACCTTTCGAGGCATACTTCGCGTACAGCTTCTGGGTGGTCTTTTTCTCGACGTGGTGGTCTCTCACGTACGGACAGTCCAGGTTGACCCACTCCAACACCACGACGCGGCCCTTGAACTCACCCAGCGTGAATTCCTTTCCGTACAAATCCTTCAACCGGAAATCCGGCGCAGACCCGCCAACCGCTGCCTTATCCGACGAAGGATCAGCTCGAGTGTCAGAGATCACAGTAAGCCCAACCACCACCACAACCGCCGATGCCCCCAATACCATCTGTCTACGCGTCATGATCATCACTCCTTCAGGCGAATCCAGTTCTGCCTTCTAATGTGCGTGTCTACTCAATCCCTGACTCACTACTCGGGCGATCCCCGAGGACCCACAGCAGTCAAGACCGTCGACACGCCCACTAGTAAGGATGCTCCCCTCGTACCATGAATTCATAGCGATGTCAAGTTATACCTACTCCTCATTGTATATATTATACAGCCAAACACAAACCGTACCTATTCCACAGAATATAATATTATCACAAGAAAAATAGTTGACCTATTTGCACTGTTCTTCTTTGCGCTATATACTTAGTACAACACAATTGATGCCGCGAGTAGACCGCACTGAATACGAAGAAGGGAGCAAGGCAATGACGACGCTGAGAAACAACCTGATCAGGCTGGCAACCTACCTCGCTACGGGTGGACTGACACTGTCAAGCAGCGGCTGCGGCTGTGGCGATGGCGGCGGCGAAGTAGATTCGACGCTCCGCTACATCTCAAGAATTGTCGATCTGTGGGCGTAGTCGAATCCAGGGCGGGACCCACGCAGGCCCGATGGGTCTCAGCCACCTTCCCGAGTGGACAAGAACCGACCGCCACTCAGGTATTCATTTGGCATTGACCAGACAGAACCGGTCGAAGCGACCCCAAGAAAACGTGCCACCGGTCTCAACACTCGGGTCCGGTGGCACGCGGTATTACATGCCCATATCGATAGGGCTACTGCTTGTCCAGAGGCCCCCTATTTCGGAGGGACAGCCGGCACTGGTGATCCTGCCGGTGCCGGTGCCGGACGCGTCGTAGCCGCCAGTTGTGGATACGCCTTATCCAGTTCAGCCGCCTGCCCTTCATCGATTTGCGAGAGAATTGTCCGGCACGCAACTGCCTGTCTCAAGACCTCAGCGTTCCCGGCCGCAACCTCCTTCATCAACTGCTTCGCCCGGTCGTAGTACAGATAGCCAAGCTTCTTCTGAAGCCCCATCAGCTTCTGATCGGCGCTTCCGAACCCGCTGACCTTCTCCACGGCCTCCCTATTCTTAGTGTGCTGATCGGTGATACTGGCAATGCCGTCCCGAATCTCCTTGATCTTGGTCCCCGCCTGCACAAGACGATCCTCGGGCTTACGTTGCGTGTCACCCATCAGCCCGGCAACCTCGCCGAGCTTCCCGCTGAGGTCCGCCAGTCCCTTGTTGACGCCTTCCTGGAACAACCCCTGCAGAATCATCTCGCGGCAGAAGGACCTCATCCGCTCATCGTGCAGTCGCTGGCTGGTCTCCAAGCCCACCATGAACTGAGCCTTGTACTGCGCCGCCATCGCCTCCATCTGACGCTGCATATTGAGAAGCTGCGCCGAATTGTCTCCCGCCCCGCCGGTACGATACCCCGCCAACAAGTATCCACCGAACACCGACGCGGCAATCACCAGCAGCCAGCTCAGCCACCCAGGCCAGCCAGCCTCCTCCTCTTCCTGATCCTCCTGAGGTTGTCCAGCGGCCTGAGCCCCATGGGTCTGCTCATTTGATTCCGACATGATTTATCCTCGCTTGTCGTATGACTTCATTCCTACTCGGATATTCCCCACATCCCCGCACGCTGTCAATACAACCGGTCGAACCTGGGCCATCGACATCACGCGGCGCCCGCAGCAAGTCCACCCCGGCCTTGACACCGAGACTTCAGCAGCAAGATATGGCTTCCGGTCGCCGATGCGATGCAACGCTGACCCGCGCCGTCCCATTCCTATCGGATATCCAAAGCCCGAAGTTGCGAGCCGCATTGACCGAAGTTCATCAGATCAGTTGAGTCATTTCCAGAAGGTATCTGGCGACCGTCTGAGCAGCGTCGGGCCTGCCGATCGCCTTGGCCGCCTCTGCCATGCGAGCAAGCTTCTCCGGATAACCCATCAGGTCCTCCAATATGGGACCCAACCGACCGGCATTCGCCTTGGCGTCAATCGCATCATCCAACAGCACGGCGGCCCCCGCATCCGCCAACACACGGGCATTCGCTCGCTGATGCATGTCCTTATGATACGGATACGGGAACAGAATCGATGGACGACCGACCGCCGTCAGCTCCGCCAGGGTTGAAGCCCCGGCCCGAGAGATCACCAGATCAGCGGCCGCAATCGCCTCCGCCATCTTCTCGGTAAACGGCAGGACCACCGCGTCATCCAGACGCCCCCTGTAGGCCTCGACAACCCGTGCGTGATCCAATGCCCCGGTCAGATGCAACACCTGCCAATGCTGGCGACGACTGGCGAGCCCCCCGAGCAGTTCGACGACCGCCTGGTTGACCGTTCGCGCTCCCTGTGAAGCGCCCGTGATCAGAAGCGTCTTTCGATTCGGATCCAGGCCAAACTCCTGCCACGCCGCCGACCTGTCGACCTCAAGGAACGACCGCCGAACCGGGCAGCCGGTGGCGATAACATGCGAGACCAGCGGAAAGTGGCTGGCCGAGCCCTCCCACTGACAGAATACGGCTTCAACCTTCTTGCCGAGATGCCGGTTCGCCCGCCCCGGAATGAGATCGGGGTTGATCAGTGCCGTCGAAATGCCCAGGTCGTGTGCCGCGTGAATCGGAGGCCCCGCACCATAACCCCCCGTGCCAACCACCACACGAGGAGGCCTGCCCTTCATCCGTGCAGTGGCCGCTCGCACCGATCGCCGCCACTCGATCCAGAACCGTGGCCAATCCCAGGGCCTGGTGCTGAATGGCCTCACACCCTGAGCGACCGTACGCCAGCCACCGGGATCCAGAATCTGCCGATCGATCGCACGATCGGTCACATGAAATTCGATGTCCACCTGGGGACCAAGACGACGGATCTGCTCGGCAACGGCCAGAGCCGGGAAGAGGTGGCCACCCGTGCCGCCTCCCGCAAAGACGATCAGTGGTTGATCAGCCATGCTGTCCCGCCAAAACCGAAGGTCTTACCTGGCCTGATAGGATGCCGTATCGAATCGACAACCAGTCACGCCACACCGCACCCGCTCGGGCAACCGAAGCCAGAAGTCCTATGGCCGCACCCAGGAACAACGCCCCCGAACCCCCCGCCGAAATCAGAGGCAACGCAATGCCCTTCGTCGGAACCGTCACCGTCACCACGGCGATGTTCATGGCCGCCTGAAGGCCGATCGTCAGCGTCACCCCCAGCGCCACCAGCCGGCCAAACACGTCCGGCGCCGCAATGGCCGCCTTGCGACCCTGCCAGATGAACACCATGAACAGTCCGATGATCACCAATCCCCCGACAATACCCAACTCCTCGCAGATGATCGCAAAGATGAAGTCCGTTCGAGCCTCCGGAAGATACCCGTACTTCTGAAGCCCCCCTCCAAGACCGGTGCCCCACCACCCCCCCGACGCGATCGAACACAGCGACTGCACCGCGTGGTAACCCTTACCGCCCGGATCGTCCCAGATGTGCTGATGTGCCGTCAGTCGGATGATCCGATACGGTTTCATGTACAGCATGGCAGCAACCGCCGCCACCGCCGGAAGTGTCATCATTGCCAGATGAAGCGGACGAGTCCCCGCGGCCACAAGCAGCATCCCACCCACCGTCAACAGCAACACGGCAGTGCCAAAATCCTCAAGCCCCACCAGCCCCGCACACAGCGCCACAACCAGCGCCGCGGGCAGCAACCCCCTGAAGAACAACCCCGGCTTGGCCTCCTTGCGTCCGTACCATCCGGCAAGGAACAATACCAGTGAAAGCTTGGCCAGTTCTGAAGGCTGAAAGCCGATGCCATAGCTCGCAGGACCGAACGACAACCATCGCCGTGAACCGTTTCGCTCGATCCCGACCCCTGGGATCAACACCGCCACCAGCAACACAACGGTAAGCACCAGGAGGTACAGGGTCGGCTGAAACCATGGGCGAGGCTCCTCCAGCCCACGGATCCGGAACCACCGATAGGGAATCGTGGAACTGGCCAGGGCCACCACAAACCCCAGTACTGAAAATGCCAGTTGTCGAGTCTGATTCTGACGCAGGAAGGATCGAACGGCCGACGTACCCTCTAGGGTTGCACTGGCCGAGAAGATCATCACGGCACCGATCCCCATGAGCGTTGCCATCAAGACCAGTATCGACAGGGCCGTCAGATTGAATGGATTGCGATGTGCTTGCATGACGCGGCATCCTTGCCTATTAGAAACGCCATCCTGTGCCTCAACACCCTCCAGTAAACGTCATCGACCTGCGCTGGGAATTCCCTTCACCCCAAGCTCGGGTCTGAACCCATGACGACCTTCACCTCGAACCCCTCCTCGCGCCCCTCAACGCAGTTTCACCGTCGCCAGGGCAAATACGGCGAAGATCGCAGCCAGAAGCCAGAATCGAGTCACTACCTGGGTCTCCGTCCATCCCCCCAGGTGAAAATGATGGTGTATCGGCGCCACTCGGAATATCCGCTTCCCCCCGGTCAGCTTGAAGTAGCCGACCTGAAGGATCACCGAAACCGCTTCGATCACGAATATCCCCCCCACGATGAACAGCATCAGCTCCTGCCGAGTGACAATCGCAACGTAGCCGATCAGACCCCCCAGCGGCAGCGATCCCGTATCGCCCATGAACACCTGCGCCGGATGGCAGTTGTACCACAAGAACCCCAGGCAGGCCCCCATCATGGCCCCGCAGACAATCGACAGTTCCTCGGCCATGGGAATGTGCGGAATCCTCAAATACCCTGGCAGCCAGTCGTGACCGGCCAGAAACGCCAGAATCATGAACACAAAGCTGACCATACCCGTGCATCCGGCGGCCAGACCATCCATGCCGTCGGTCAGGTTCACCGCGTTGCTCGTGAAGGCAATCACCAGAACCGTGATCACCACGAAAAGCGGCATCGCCAGCTTGATGCCCCAGTTCAGATGCGGATCGCCGCGATAGAACGGAAGACTGAGCACGTTGAAGTACCCGACATCTCCCGTCGTTACGTTGCGGCTGCCGTAGCGATAGATGAAGAAGGCCAGCAGCACGCCCAGGGCAAGCTGAAACAGAAGCTTCTCCAGCGTCTTCAGGCCGGCACGCGTTCCCGATCGACGTGCGATCGTCAGCTTCAACCAGTCGTCTACCGCCCCCAGTGCGGACAGCCACACCATGCATACCAGAGCCATGTGAATGTAGAAGTTCCGCAGATTCGCCAGCAGCAGCACCGGAATAAGTAGCCCCAGCATGATGATCACACCGCCCATCGTCGGCGTGTGGCTCTTTCCGATCGTCAGCTTGTTGAGCTCCGCATGGTCGAATTCCGGACGGTCGCCGATCTTCTTCCGAATGAGCCAGCGAATGATCCTCGGCCCCGATACCCACACAATCCCGAAGGACATCAGAATCGCCACGGTCGCGCGAAACAGCACGCTCCCGTACGCATACCGGGGATCCCCCACCAGGTAATCAATCAGGTGAAACAGCATTGACGTCCGCTCTCCCGCAATCCGGTGAAACGCGCCGGATTGCAGATCTATGGCTTCCCATCCACGCCCTGAGCAATGCCCTGAATCGTGCTCACCAGGGCCTCCAACCCCACCGCACGCGAACCCTTGATCAGAATCACGTCACCCGGCTCGACCAGCCTCCGAAGCCGCAACGAAGCGTCATCCGTATCCTCGCAGCTCTCGGTCAGAATCAGACTGTTAACCTGCCGTGCGTTCGATACTACCTCGTCCGCCGACTCCCCCACCGCAATCAGCACCTCAACCCCGGATTCACCCGCACGACGGCCCAGTTCCTGATGCTTGTCCAGACTCGCCGCGCCGAGTTCCCGCATCTGACCGGCAACGAAAACACGCCGGCATCCGCCCGGCCACGCCGCCAGAACCTCCAGCGCCGCGGCCATGCTCGCGGGGTTGGCGTTGTACGCGTCATTGATGAAGGTGATCGTCCCCCACCGATGAGTCTCCAACCGCATGTCCGGCGGATGAAACTCGCTCAGGCGGGCCACCCCCTCCGCCGGCGAGACACCCAGCTCGCGCCCCACCGCAAGCGCCGCCAGGGCATTCAGCGCATTGTGACTGCCCGGGATGGGCAGGTTCACCTTCAAATCGTCGTTGACACGGAAAGACACATGGTCGGCCTGAGTCACCACATCGCTGATCCGAAGATCGACGTCGTCGCGGCGACCGTAGCGGATCACGCGATCTCCCGGCTCGAGACGCCGCCGAACCTGCGACACCAGTAGATCCGACTCGCCGTTGATGATCGCGCACCCCCCCTCGCGAACGTACTCGACAATCGTTGCCTTCTCCGACGCAACACCCTTGAGGTCCTTCAGCTTCTCCAGATGCGTCTCGGAAACACTCGTAATGACGGCGATGTCGGGCTCGGCAATAGCGCTCAGTTGAGCGATCTCCCCCGGAGCATTCGTGCCGATCTCCACGACCACGTAATCATCGGCAGGCTCTGCCGAAAGCAGAGTCAGCGGCACCCCCACCGCGTTGTTGAAGCTCTTGATCGCCGCCCGCCCCCGAAAACGCCCGCCGAGCACCTGGTGGATCATCTCCTTGGTCGTCGTCTTGCCGTTCGACCCGGTCACCGCAATCACGCCGGCCCGGACCCTGTGGCGGTGATAGGCCGCCAGCCGCCCGAGCGCCGCCGTCACGTCATCCACCAGCAGCAGCAGACCCATCTCGCGCAGGTCGGGCTCGATCCGCCCCGCGTCGGAAATCACCGCTGCCATCGCCCCCTGATCGAGAGCCGCCCCGACAAACCGATGTCCGTCGAATCGCTCCCCGGAAAGCGCGAAGAACAGATCGCCCGATGCAACATGACGCGAATCCGTGCTGACACCCGTGACGAGCTGCCGTCCCACCGGCCCCATGGGTTGGGCGGCAAGCACCGCAACAATCTCGTCCAATTCCAGCGGCTTCATGCCTGGGAATCCGTCAACTTCGGACACAACGCCGATCGAGGCAATCCCTTGCCACAATCCGATCATCAAACGGGAGCCGTTGCTTGCCCAGAATCTGGTAGTCTTCGTGTCCCTTGCCGGCGATCAACACCACGTCGTCCGGGCACGCCCGGCCGATGGCGTCCGCAATCGCCTCGCGCCGATCCGCTTCTACCGTCACCCGATTCATCGCCGATCGGTCAAAACCCGTCAGTATCTCCTCGATGATCGATTCGGGCTTCTCCGTCCGCGGATTGTCGCTGGTCACCACAATGCGATCGGCATACTCGGCGGCCACGCGGGCCATCCTCGGACGCTTCGTCCGATCCCGATCGCCGCCGCAGCCGAAGACCACCGTCAGTTGACCGCGGGTCAGAGGACGCAATGCACTCAGCACATTCCGCATCGCGTCGTCGGTGTGCGCATAGTCCACCAGAACCGTCGGAGCATCCTCGGCTCCCTCGCACGGTACGCGCTCCAGCCGGCCCGCTACGCTCTCAACCGATTCCAGCCCGGCCTGAATCGTCTTCAGATCCGCCCCCATCGCCAGGGCCGCCGCCGCCGCGGCCAGATTGTTCGCGACATTGTGCTGCCCCACCAGATGGATGCGAACTTCCGTCGTCCCCACCGGCGTGATCAACTCATACCGCGTCCCCTCGGCCGTCATATCGAGTATCCGCGCCCGAACGTCCGCCGATGCATCCAGACCATAGGTCAGCCGCCGCGCGGGCGTATCGGCCCCGATCCGGGACCACACCGCATCGTCCCGGTTCAGAACCGCCGTCGACCGGGCACTCAACCCGTCGAACAGCCGTTTCTTGGCCTGCAGATAGTTCTCCATCGTGCCGTGATAGTCGAGGTGATCGCCGGTCAGGTTCGTAAAAACGGCCACGTCGAAATCAACGCCGTCCGTCCGATGCTGATCCAGGGCATGACTCGACGCCTCCATCACAAGCATCTTGCCGCCCGCAGATGCAGCCTCCGCGATCAGCCGGGCCAGCACAACAGGACCGGGCGTCGTGTTCGCCGCGGGAATCCGCCGCGCCAACAGGTCGTATTCGATCGTCCCCACCAACGCACAGGGTCTGCCGCCGGCATGAGCCACTGCCCGGGTCAGATAGCAGAACGTCGACTTGCCGTTCGTCCCCGTAACGGCCACAAGCCGGAAGCCCCCCTGAGACATCAGATCATCCACGCCATAGTACACGGCCGCCAGACGAGCGGCCGCGACGCGAGTGTCCGGCACAACAATCAACTGAACGCCCTGAGGAACCGCCGCCACACGCTGTGCGACCACCACCGACGCGCCCCGCCGGACCGCGTCGTCAATGAACAGGTGCCCGTCGGCCTCATGACCCGCAACGGCCACGAACAGCCACCCCGGACCCACCTCACGGGAATCGTCCGTCACGCCATGGATCAGTAAGTCGCTGCTGGGAATCGAGTCCTGCCCGATCGCTGCCGCGATCAGCCGGACCAAGGGAAGGGGCGCTTCACACGTCCGGATCTTCTGTACAGACGCCTGGGCCATTCCTGCTCCAACCACAAAGCCCTATTCTATCAACTGCACTGCCGGCCCACGAAGACATGCCCCGATGGGCCGGCAGATCGTTTTCCGCCACCCGGGGCCGTCTGCGCACCGCACGCAAGCAAACCCCGGGCGACGCTGGGAACATTGTTAAGGCACCGACCACTGTCTGCGGCGCCCTTTAGTCCGAGATATCGATCGTCCGGCCGACCAGGACCGTCCCCGGACCTTCCACAACCTCCTGCGACGGCGGAACCCCTAAGTACGCCAGGCTCTTTAAGAGAATCTCACGAACAGCCGGCGCCGCGACCGTCCCACCGTAATAACCAATCTTCTTCACCGGCCGTATGATGGCCACATACACCAAAACCCGCGGATCCTCCACCGGTGCCGCCGCCACGAACGACGAGACATAGGCATCAGGCTCATACCCGCGTCGATTCTTGTACGGAATCTGTGCGGTTCCCGTCTTCCCTGCTACGGTGTAGCCGGGAAGTGCGGCCTTCTTGCCCGTACCTTCTGTCACAACCCGCACCAGGACGTTCTCGACCAGGCTCTTGGCCACCTCTCGGCTGATCACCCGCCCGACCACCACCGGCTTCGAATGGTCCTGTTCAACCGACCCGTCCGAACGCACGATCCCCCGAACCAGTCGCGGCTTCAGACGGACGCCCTCGTTCATGAGCGTCGAGAAGGCCACTGCCATCTGAAGCGGCGTGACCGCCACCTCCTGGCCCATGGGGACCGATGTGGTCGAATAGCTGGTCCACTTCCGCAGCGGCTGAAGGATCCCGTGATCCTCACCGGGCAACTCCAGCCCCGTCGGCTCGCCGAATCCGAACCGCCGCAGATACTGATACATCCTCTCGTTTCCGAGACGCTGTCCCAGGATGGCCATCCCGATGTTGCTGCTCTTGATCAGAATGTCCTCGAACGAAATCGTCCCGTAGGGGTGATGGTCATGCAGTCGGCGCCGACCCACCAGGTACAACCCGTTGTGACAGAAGATCATCTCGCCGGCTGCGGTCAGCTTCTCTTCCACCGCACCGGAGGCCACAAAGGGCTTAAACGTGCTGCCCGGCTCCACCGGCGCCTGGATCGCCAGGTTGCACCGCGTCGAATCGGCGAAGTCACCATAGTGGTTCGGGTTGAACGTCGGCAGGTTCGCCAACGCCAGAACCTCGCCGGTCCGCGGAGCCATGACGATCGCCGTCGCCGCCTGGGCACCGAACTTCTCTACCATTGCCGCAATTTCCTGCTCGACGAACGCCTGGATCGACACATCAATCGTCAAAACCAGATGAGAACCGTCCTTGGGTGGCTTGTAGCCCTCACCGTCGCTGAAGATCGGCCGGCGACGCGCATCGGTCACCACGGTGTGGTAGCCCGGCTCACCGCGAAGAAGCTTGTCGTACACCAGTTCCAAACCCGCCATGGCCTCGCCTTCGGTCCCCAGAAAGCCCAGCCCATGGGCGAACCGCTCCTCCATCGGATAGTGCCGAAATCCCTCGTACAGGATCCCGACGCCGGGAAGCTTGAGCTTCTTGATCTGTTCGGCCTCGCTGTCCTCAACCTTGCGCTTCACCCAGAAGAACTGCTTGTCCGCCCGAAGGGCCATGTCCTGGGTAAGGATATGACCATCCAGATTCAGAACCCCTGCCAGCGCCTCGCCGACTTCACGATAGTCCAGGATCAGGCTGGGATCGGCAAAGATGCTCGGACGCTGACTCGTAGCACCCATCACCCGGCCGCAGGCGTCCGTGATCAGGCCCCGCCTGCCGGGAATCGTCAGCGTCGAACGGCGTTGATGGTCGGTCCAGGCCAGCAGCCGGCTTCGTTCATGCTGGTGAATCCAAACGAGCCGGCCCGCCAGCGCAAGCAGCAGGATCAGGGTCACCCATGTGATATCCTTGACCAGAACTGGACGCCGTAAAGACCGCATGAAGGTCACCGTTTTCGCTTGGATGCCAACCCTGTCTTCCCCGTGACTTTCGCCACCGGTTCCGGCAACGCTCGAATCTCCGGGGGCAGGGCACTCAACTGCATTTGCGAAGCGCGATCCCGAAGCCGCTGCGGCGCCCTCAACTCGGCGATGTCCGCATTGGCCCGATCGATCTTCCGTCGGAGCTCTGACTCCTGACGGGCCATCTTGTGAATCTCATGCGCCGTACGCGTGCGCTGAACCCGCACGTACACCGCCGTGCCCGCCACACCGGCAATCAGCAGAATCATCCCGATCGCCCGAGGAAGCGTCATGAGTCACCTCCCCATGCCTCCTCGCCCTCTCCCAGCAGCAACGCCAGGCTGCCGACGGCGGGACTCGTCAAAGGCACCCGTAGACGCATGCCGGCGATCAGGCGATTCGGCGTCCGGATGCGATCCTTGTTCATTGAATAGATCTCACGCCAGCGCTCGCCGTTGCCCAACTGCCGCCGGGCAATTTCGCGAAGGCTCTCGTTTCGTTTCACCACGTGCCACCGCCAGTCCCCACTCGTACGGCTCGGACGCGATCCGGACTCGCTACGATACGCCACCTGACGCGTCTTGGCCGAACCCGATGCCGACCGAACCGGTGCCGAAGGCCTCGGTGCCGGAGACGGCAAGGGCTCCGAAGGCGCCGCATCGACCACCCTGAACTTCGAAGATGCCTTGGCGGCCGGCCGATCCGTCAGTGGCGGAACCCGCAGTCGTTGTCCCACCTTGACCCGGTTGATGTCCTTGAGCTGATCCCGATTGGCCTCGAACAACGCCTGGATTGTCGCGCGATCCGACCTTCCGTACACCGCACGGGCCACCTTCGAAAGCGTGTCGCTCGGCCGAACCACGAAAACCTTCCCCTCGGAAGGGGCGGGATCCGGAGCACTGGCCAGACTGACGTTGTCGGCCGTCGGTTTGTCGGCGCGTGCCACGCGATCGGTCTCCTCGACGGGTTCCGACGGAACCGCAGGGATGGCGGGCGTCGCTCGCCGCTTCTCCGGCTTCGGTGCCACCGGTTCCGAAACGGGCATCGGAAGCTTCGGAGGCGTTATCTGAACGGCCGCGGGTTCACGCGGTAACGGTGCGCTCTTGGGAGGCGGTGCCGCACTGCGATCGGCCTTGGGCGGAGCGGCCGGTGCCGGCTCGCTCGGCTTCTTGACCTCAGGAGTCTTGGCCGGAGCCACGACAACCGGCTCGGCAGGTGTGAGCTTCGCCGTTGCAGTCCCCTCCGCCTTCTTCTGCTCTCGTTGAAGGGCGGACGGTTCGGTGAATGAAGCCTTCCGGACCGGATCATCGGATGAGGCGACGCCGGTTTGCACGTCGGCAGATGCCGTCGCCGGGGGAACCCCGTACTGGCTCGATTGTCGGGTCAGAATCAGACCGAAGACAATCGCAAAGAGCAGCACCACCGCCAAACCGATGCTGGTGCTGGTTCCATTGGTCATGGTTGCCTCCGTGCCGGAGTACCGAAGCCATCCATGGCATCGGTTGGGTTCCGGTTGAACCGCCAACGCTCTGTCAGACGTGAACAGATGGGTTCTCGGTGCTCCGAACCGCCTCACCCGTCACGACATCCGCAGCGAGCCCCTAATACACTTCCATCCGGGCGTCCATCGGCTGGTCCGTCCGCTCGGCCACCCGAAGCTTGGCGCTTCTCGAACGGGAGTTCGCCTCGCGCTCCGCCGGTCCGGCGATCACCGGTCGCTTGTTCACAACCGTGTACAGCCCCTGTTGAACCCGCGCGCGAAAATCCAGCTTCACCTCGCGATCTTCCACGCTGTGGAAGGCTATCACGCCGATCCGCCCACCAGGGTTGAGAAACCGCGGCGCCTTCGCCAGAAACGTCTGTAGGTTCTCCTTCTCCTGGTTGACGGCCATCCGCAACGCCTGAAACGTGCGAGTGGCCGGATGGATCTTGCTCTTGCGCGATTCCGGATCGATCTCCATGGCCGAGGCCACCACCTCCGCCAGATGCCGCGTCGACCGGATCCGGGCTCGATGCCGCGCCTGACAGATCCGTTTGGCAATACGCCGGCTGAGCCGCTCCTGGCTGTTGAAGTAGATCACATCAGCCAGCTCACGCTCGCTCAAACGATTGACCACCTCGATTGCCGACAACTCCTGCTGCCGGTCGAGCCGCATGTCCAATGGTCCGTCGCTCAGGAAACTGAACCCTCGCTCTGGGTCGTCCAGTTGATTCGAGCTAACTCCTAGATCGACCAGAATGCGGTCAATTCTTTCGAGTCCTTGACTGAAAAGGATTTCGTCGATGTCCGCAAAGTTGCCTTGCACCAGGTTGAAGGGACAGGACAGCGGCGTGAGACGCTGACGTGCGATGCCCAGATTGCCCTCATCGAGGTCGATGCCGATGAGACGACCGGTCGGACCGATCCGCTCCCCCATCAGCAGCGAGTGACCACCCAACCCGACCGTACAATCCAGGACAGACTGCCCCTGACGCAGGTCGAGGAGTTCCAGCACCGCCTCAACGAGAACCGGCACGTGAGTAGGATTGATGCCGCTCACCGCTTCATTCACGCGACCGTCCGCCGCCCCACGGCGATCTGTGCCCCCAAGGGATGCCGCCCTCCGGATACAGGGACGGGACTAACCCATTGCCCTCCGTGGCAACGGTTAGTCCATCTCTGGGTTGGCTTCCGATGCCGCCCGCAAGCCTTCGACGTAGGGCGACAGCCGCACGCCTGCGAGCAACCCGCCGTACCGCTTGACTCGGCGGGCCCGCTCCGCGAGAACCTCCAGATGAGCCCGGACCCCCTGTGCGGTCGCACATAAGTCGGCACCCATCTCCACTTGGCGGAGGGCCTCTCTGACCGCGCGTACGCAGCCTTTCGCCTGATACGTCTGCATCTCGCCTTCCCGAACGGCTGTCAGCATTGCGATTCCTTTCGCCTTGCCGAAAGCCTTGCGCCGCCCCGTCACCCAAACGGGTTGGCACCCGGCCCTGGTCCGGTCGATAGCACCGTCGGCTTCACCAACGGTGCTAATCGCCGGAATCCCTCGCTCGACTCCCCTTCTCAATCCGTTATGTGTTATACAACTCCCGGAACAACCCGGACCGCTCTGACCGCTTCAGCACGCCGATTCAGGACCCGCCTTGATCCTGAACCCCGCTGCCTCCCCCTCCACTGTCCGGAAAGTACCGGCGAACCTTGTGCTGCAACTCCGAATACCGGGACCAGTTGTCGGTCGCGAACCGCTCGTAGTCCGCCTTGTTCCACAGGTCGAGGTGATCGCCACCCCCCGTGATACAAACCTCACGACCGATCCCCACGTACTTGATCTGCCGCTCAGGGAGAAGTACCCTGCCTTGCTTGTCCACCTCCAGAAGCGATGCCATGGAGAAGAAGACCTGATTGAACGTGAGCAGGTCGTCGTGTGGAATCTCCGGACTCGGCCGGCTCTCGTATCGCCGGCGAAAAGTCCGCTCAGGATAGAGTGACAACGTACCCTGACGAGCCCCTGGAACCAGGTAGAAGTTCGAGCCGTCCCTTTGGGGATCCAGTTGATTTCGTATCTGGGACGGAATTGACATCCGATTCTTGGCATCGACCGTTGCCTCGAACGCCCCTGTCAGTAACGTTGTTTCCAAGGGCCTTGCTCCCATTTCGTGGGCTTCTGTGGGTAAATGTATCACTTCATCCCACCACGAGCAAGGAAATTTTTCCCGTTTTTTTCCACCAGAGCCGCCGCAAGGGACGGCTACCCACAATATATTGTGGTTTTATGGGCCAAAGCCCCCCACCCAATGCACAATCGCACTAAATCAAAAGAAGTGAAGATATTCGTGGAAACCCCTCCCCCATCAAACCACTTCAAACCACTCGGACCGACAGATTCACCCACCGAAGTGCCCCGGAAACCCAAGCACCACCAAGACACCGCCGAAATGCCTGATGTCTCGTCCCCCAGAGACCCCGACGGGCGCACAGGCCGCGCCTGAGAAGTGACTCAACCCCCACAACGATGACGCAGCCGCAGAACCAGCAGGCACATCGTCGCCAACACACCGGCCAGCGGCAGCCCAACCGCCCCACTGCCGCAATTGAATACGGCATTGACCTTCCGGTTCGAGTTCATGACGACGCAGATCGGGTTGTTGGAATCGATCGTCGAATAGTTCGAGTCGTCGGGATGGTTCGGATCGAACAGCTCCCACTCCCGGAACGTCTTCCCATCAGAGGAAATCGCATGGAGCGTAACACAAGCCCCCCGCCCATAGAATCCGTTAGGCGACGCAGGAGTCACATCCACCTGTCCGTGAAAATCGTTGATAATTCCGGTCGTCAGCTTGTAGATGGGTGTGTATTCGTCTGACCCGATGTCCGCCCGAGAACCCGCGACCCTCGCCTCGTTGTCGATATCCGTCTGCCCGCTGTATCCCAGGTTCGGATCGCCTGCATCGATGCACGGCGAGATCGGCGACAAGTGATAATCGTTGTCCTGCCAAGTGTTCGCGTCCCCATCGGGACCGTCGGCGTCGGCAAAAAGCGGATCGACGTCGATGTTGTCCGCCCCATAGGTCAATGTCACGTTGCCATAGGTCGAAATGGCGTTCGGGCCGCCCAGAACATCGCTGTACAAGAACGTTGCAGGCGTGAGCCTGTTTGGATCATAGTTGTTCGTGATGTACAGTTCCTTCGGCAATCCGCTATTCCGCAGAATACTGTTCCGAATCGTCACGCCCGAATACACCTGGCAATGCAGCGTGGCATCCCCGACCAGGTCGGTGTTGTCCACAACGGTGCAGTTGATCATGGTCAGGTTGTTGCCCGACATCATCAGGGTGACGCCTCCAGCGGCCGTGTACGCCTGGTTACCGGCGATGAGGCAGTTCTTCAGAGTCAGGAGCCCCCACCCCATCGCGATGGCCGACCCCCACGTATTGGCGCTCGACGGATTGTCCTTGTCACCGCAGATGTTGCCCGTAATGACACAGCCGGTCATCACCACTTCGCCTCGCAGGTAGAGTCCGCCGCCCGACCAGAACGAAGACACCCCCGTCGTCTGGTTGCCGCTGATCACGCAACGATCGATCGTCATGCCCTCGGCCGACAGCACGCAGATGCCGCCACCGGTTGCCGAGCTCCCTGTCTTGATGCACCGGTTGCCGATGATGCGACAGTGGCGAATCGTCGGACGGCATCCCGAATAGCAGAGGATCCCCCCGCCGCCCCAGTGGTCGGCGCACCCATTCGTGATCGTCAAACCCTCCACGATCGACAGAGGACCCTCGCTGCCGCAGAAGTAGAACCCGCGATGCGTCTCCGACGGAGAACCCTGGCAATCGATGACCGTTCCCGCAACGATATTCGGGTCCCACGGGTCCACCGATCGAACCGTGATCACCTTCCCGCGGAATTGGATGTCGCGGTTGCCTGTGCCCGTGTAAACCCCAGGCGCGACAATGACCGTATCCGTTATGCTGCTGGCGTCGATCGCCGCCTGGATGGTCGCATACTCACCAGGGACATGCCGCTCCACCGCATAGGCAACGAACCCCCCATGCGTCAACCATGCAATAAGTGTAAATACCTTGAGCCTCAGGTTAAATCCGATCCCGTGAAACATGGCCGTCCTCCTCACCTACAGTATCGACGTGCAGAGAAACGGTGGGACGGGCGCTCGCCCAATACTATTACACCCTATCACAACCCTCAAACGGCATCAAGCAGCCGTTCGTCCGCTTGGGTTCGGTGTCTGGAGGAGAATGGAGTGTGCTGAAGGAAACGGGAGGGTGGATCTCAGACTCGACGCCGGTCCTCTGGCGATGCGAGTCTGAGACCCATCGGATGGATTGGCTGCCCCTCGGCATCATGCGACACGGAATCACTCGGTCGCGCCGAGGCGATCCAGGCGGAGTTGACTGACGGAATCCTGATCGGAGTAGCCGCCGTTTTGGGCGCACAGTCCGAAGAGTTCGGACAGCTCCCACATAAGTTGATCGATATGGCGTCCGTCGGCGGCGGCGGCCAGATGAACCAGCTTGCCACGCCGGAAGAACGCCGTTAGAAAACCGATGTGTAATCGGAGGTGGGTCCCCGGCAACCCCTTGTCACGCTCATACCCGAAGACAAGGCCGCGATCCACGGCCCACTTCACGATAGACTTGTCAGCTGGATCCACGTGCATGGGGCTCCATCCCCAAAAAGGAAGAAGGTCGGATACCACAAGCCGATCCGTCCGCATCCTGCCGACGAATCAAAAAAGGGTGGGTCCCCTGGAAGAGTCCAAGGAAAGGATTCGAGCGAGGGAACCATCAAGCACGGTCTGCGGTCCAAAACGCCTTAACGCTTGGTGGTAAAGACTGCATCCTTGGAACCCACCCTTAAGGGTCCATCTCAAAAAAATGGCGCAACGATGAAGCATCCGTTCTTCATCGTTGCTGGTCTGTCCGAGATGACCTGGTCCGACTTTCCGACCGTGCCACCTCTGGTGACCTGACCGGATGCAGGCACAGACTGCAGTCACGCGGCAGCTGCACGGTCTGGTTTGTTGTGCGCTCCGCCCCGCCCATGGTGTCTGAGTAACCGGGCCTTACTGCGCGACCCTCAGTCCCCCACCCGGTCGGGTGCATACCGCTCTGGCCTTCCTTGGCCACCACGCCTGCCATTCCGGAATCGTAGTAACGAATCGACATAGTCTGCGTCCCCACTGATAAGCGGGTCCACGATGCTCTACGGCATCGAATCGGAATTCGCACCTGCGAATCCTGGTCGCCGGCCAACAGTATCTCCGCCTGTGCCGACGCTTCTATTCAGTTGTTTGTACATTCCCCGGCGAGCTTGACAGGGCTTTGATTCGCGTTACCCGCTCGCCCGCGCTACTTCAGAAAGGGCATCACTGCGCGCCCACTACAAACCTGGTCTCACGACCCTCCGTGGTCGACGCAGCCGTGCATTTGGAAGGCTTTTCCGAACTGTGTTTCGGCCTATCCATCGAGTTCCCTCAGATGGGAGTATATCACATCGTTGTCTGGCGGCAAGCGAGTTTCCTCAAGAATGACGCGGGTATTATAGGGCCCTCAGTCTCATGCCTTCCGGAAGGATCCGAAGGGCACCACAAGGTGCGTTTGCACACAAGTCTCCCACTAGGGATTGTGTTCTCCAGGGAAATAAGCCGTGCTTTGTGGTCACTAGGAAAGTCATCAGGTTTCACATTTTTCGGTAGTCATTGCTTGCCCAACCCCAGTGATCTGTTCGGCTCGCGGTTAATCTGGAATACAAGCACGAAGAATGTTCTCTGCACCGACTATGGAGCCGCCAAAAGCCTCCCTGAAAGCCTCGCAGTCTCTCTGATCGAAACCGCCCGGCTCGTCTCCATTCACGGCCCATCCCCCCGGCACCCGCGGACCTCCGGCGCGTTCGATGCCACCCTTCAAACGCGCATTCCTCTCGTCTTGCGAGCGGGTTCAAGCCACTATACCATGATGCCCCCAGTTGCCCCCGATCTGACCGGAGCAACTGAAACGACTCATGGAGAACTTCAATGGCTAGGCGCTGTTATGTCGGCATCGACCTGGGCGGAACCAATATCAAGGGGGGCGTCGTCACCGAGGAACGACAGGTCCTCTCACGTGTCTCCATACCCACGAAAGCATGGAACGGCCCCGACCATGTCATCACCCTGATAGCCGGACTCGTCGAACGTGTCATCACCGAGGCCCGTGTACAGCGCAGTGAAATCGTGGGCGTCGGAATCGGTTCCCCAGGCTCCATGAGCCACACACAGGGCATCATCATCCGTCCGCCCAATCTGCCCGGCTGGGTGAACGTGCCTCTGAGAGATCGAGTCAAGGAGCTGACCGGCCTGCCCACCACCCTCGAAAACGACGCCAATGCCGCCGCCTGGGGCGAATTCTGGGCCGGTGCAGGACGCGGAACTCGCCACATGGTCATGTTCACGCTCGGAACAGGTGTCGGCGGCGGTATCATCACCGACGGACGTCTCCTTCGAGGCCACTTCGACAACGGAGCCGAACTCGGCCACATGATCGTTCAACCGGGCGGACGTCTCTGCGGATGCGGCCAGAAGGGCTGCCTCGAAGCCTACTCCTCCGCACACTACACCGGGCTAAGGGCCAAAGAAGCCGTCGAGGCCGGCGAACCCTCGACTCTCAGCGAGACGCTCAAGAAGACCGGCCAGGTCACCTCCGAAGACGTCGCCAAAGCCGCTGCGGCAGGCGATCCGCTCGCCGCCAGGATCTGGGACGAGACCTGCTACTACCTCGCCGTCGCCTGCGTCAACATGCAGCACGCCACCAACCCGGAGCGAATCCTTCTGGCCGGCGGGCTGATCGGCGCGTGCAATGTCCTGCTCGACCCGCTCCGCAAGTATTCGGCCGAGATGACCTGGAATGCCGCCGACGATCTGCCCGAAATCCTCTTTGCCACCTTGGGAAACGACGCGGGGTTCATCGGCGCAGCAGGTGCGGCCTGGCTGGCCAAGCAGGAAGGCGAAATCTGAGCGAGAGGAATCGGGTGCCTTCACCGTCGCCGGATGCCTCGCCGCACCCGACAATCGCGCACGAACCCGGCTGCGTACCCACTCGCACGCGGCCGTGGCCTCCGAGCCACACCGACGCATCTGACAACGGAGAAGCACAATGATTCGACCGACGCCATATCGTCGCTGCCGCACCCAATGGATCCCGATGACGGCCTGGTCCCTGGCAGTCAGTGCAACCGCAGCCCTCGCAGCAGGCGAAGCTGCAACCTCTCCACCGGCCAGCCGGCCCGCCTTCGTCATCCAGGCGCATCGTGGAGCCGGAACCCTCGCCCCCGAAAACACGCTCCCGACCTTCGAACTGGCCTGGCAACTGGGCGTCATCCCTGAAGCCGACGTCCGCACCACCAAGGATGGGGTCCTCGTGGCCTTTCATGACGACAATTTCAAGCGTCTGGTCAAGGGCGCGCCGGCCGATCTGCGATCCAAGGGCGTCGGCCAGCTCGCATGGGACGAACTGAAGAAGCTCGATGTCGGCGCCTGGAAAGGCCGCACCTTCGCCGGTCAGCACATCCCCCGAATCGCCGATGCCTTCGCCGCCATGCAGGACCGGCCCGAGCGACGTATCTATCTCGACATCAAGAAGGTGCCGATCGAGCAACTTGCCGACTTGGTCCGACAGTATCGCGTCGAGCGGCAGGTTATCCTGGCATCGACCGTCTATCCCCTCATCTGTCGCTGGAAGGAACTCCTGCCGAACTCCGAAACCCTGCTCTGGATGGGCGGCCCCGAGGCCAGTCTGGCCGAACGCCTGACCGCCCTGCGAGCCGTCGACTTCAAAGGCGTGACGCAACTCCAGATCCACGTGCGAGCCGGCGACCCCAAAGCCCAGGACCCCCTCCAACCCAGCTCCGCCTTTCTCAGATCGGTGGCAAACGAACTCCGCCCACGAGGAATCCTCTTCCAGACCCTTCCCTGGGACTGTTCCGACCCCGCGGTCTATCACCGCCTGATGGATCTCGGCGTCCAGTCCTTCGCCTCCGACGCCCCCAAGGTCACTCTGGAGGCCATGAAGACCCACCGCCCCAAACCATAGAGCATTTCCCGCTTGGGAATAGCGGCACCGGAAGCGGAAGGCCGAGCGCCCCCGAGAGCCGAAACCGCACCGACCCAACCCCAAGCCTGCCCGAACCCCAGCCTTCACGCCGCGTTATTCTGCACGAATCCCCGGCCCCGGTCTCCGCACATCGATCCGTCCCCCAGAGTCCCCGAAGGGGCGAATGAATCCAACGCAGCCCTCCTCGGGTGGCATGCGGTCCGCATGTTCCAACAAGAAAGAGAAACCCGATTCCGGCGCACGCATCCTCTTGTTGCCCGCTTCGCCCCAGTTTGCGGACGCGTGCCCCCACCCAATACACTTCTCTCCGCAGACTCCAGAGCCCGTTTAGCGGGCTTCTCACAGAGCCCCGTCCCCCTCAGGCTCATCTCCCACAGCTCAGCATCCCTGACACAATGTCACGCCTCGACCCTCACCCATCCCCGACCACCAACGCATCAATCTCGCTTCTGCGCCGGCATCGTCGAGGCGCGGTACTCCGCGGCCATGCGTCGTGCGGCATCCAAACCCAGGCGCCTGTTGAACCAACACCGGTTGAAGCAGGGATCCACTCCTGCCCCACGCTCGGAGAGAGGGTGGGATGGCTTAAAGCACAAGAAGCCAAACCGATTGCCATCACACCACCATCCAAGATAGCGCGGCAGAATGACGCCGCCGTTCACATTCTGAGACGTAGCCGACCACGCCCGCCTCGGATCCTCTGGCCGCGATGTCGGTCGGTCTTTGGCCCTTCTTGCGGCCACGCACCCGGAGAATCGCCGGGGACTCTCGAAGACTGGCTGATCCCGCAAGATCAGGTACCGCCCCATAAGCGTCTTCGCCTGCTGGCTCAGATTATCAAGTGACCCGTCCAAGTCCGACCGTGTATTCGGCCCCTCGATGGTCAGTGCGAGAATGCAGATCGTCTGGGCAATCTGGATCTGATCGTCGCCGCATGAGTAGTCAACCACCACGGTGTCGTATCCTTCGCACTCCGAGTGTTTGTCGTCTGCGTCGCCCTCACGCCGATAGAGACGCCGATAGGCTCGAAACTCCGCATCCTTCGGTGGCGCCAAAGACTTCACAAGCGTGGGTTCTAGCCACGAGCGAGCCGCATCGTCGCTCCCTCTGGCCAAGCCCCGAATCCGCATTGGGCCAAATCCGACGTCGTCCACGGTATATGAATCATCCGTCGGAGTCCGTCGCCTCTCATCGAACACCCCCGAAACCAGATACGTCGGCACGGGGCCAAGGTACCCCCTGAGATCATTGAGCTGCCGTCTCTCGGCCACTTGCGAGGTCGAACCGTCGCGGCCCGAGGCGAACAAACCACCCGCAACGCTCACCACCCACAGTGCAGTCAGCAAGACTCACCTCCGTCTCTGCCAAACCCCTCTACCGCGCACACAACCTCACCCACATAATCTGGCTTCGTTGCTGGAACGGTGATGAATGAGTCGCGTCTGTCCAACTGCCTTCGGAGACACGGCTCGGCTCACCGGATGCTGGCTGGTGTTCACCTTTCCTACGTCCGGACATCCATGGTGTTCGTCGGGCGAACCCGATCATTTCACCGCTGAACCAAAATGTGCAACCCGAACCATGTTCCGCCCCCACCGACAGCCAAGCCGGCCACCGAAGTTGCACGTCCCATTCCCAGCCCCCCACGACCCCTCGAACCCCCTTCTCCCATATGAGTCAGACGAGATACCAGGGCCAGAAGAACACCCAAGGGAGCACTCTACTAAATTCAGACTACTAACCCCCATCATGTGATCCACTACTTATAACTCGAATATACTCCGACGCTCCATCCCCATCCCACTCACGAAACGCATGACATATGCGTCGAAAGTCAGACATTCGCTGATTCCAACTCTCCGCGCATGCAACCGCCCCCCACCCCTAAACCCAACCCGCTCCTATCTATCGCACACGAGAAGCAGACGCCCCAAGCTCCCATCGGGAACCGTACGCACCAGAATCACACTCCCCGCTAATCCTGGGTATTGATTATCCCATCGAAGACAGTACACTTTGGGATAAGCCATGTTCGACAGTTGACGCCTGGCCGCGAATGCCGGATGCACTGAGTGTTCTTCCCCATTCGCGATGGGGCATGACCCGCCAAGGGGTGGGCGACGAACAGAGTACCCGTCATATACGAAAAGTCCGCGCCATACTACACAAGATACTCTATGCGCGGAGGGTGTGTGCACCCGTTCTCAGTATCCCGCGGTCGTGTTGTAAGAATCAGAGGTGCCGCACAAAGGGGAAACGGTCCTGATCGCTCAAGACAACCCGGAGGAGTCAACCATGATCACCAACATCACCCGACAATCCAAAGGGCTTCGGACGACGTGGCTGCTTGCAGCACTCGCGACGGCCGGCACGCTGTCCATCGCAAACGCCCTCCAGCCACCCACCGCCGAACAAATCGAACAATATCGCAAAGATGGTTCGCTGGCGCTCCGAGTCCAGCAAGCGCTGCAACGCGGCAACCACCGAACCGCCCAATGGCTGGTCTGGAACTTCCAGAGACGCATGGAGAGTGCCCGGCTCAAGGCCATGGGGCTGCCCGAATGGCAGATCGACGAGCAGGCTGTCAACGCACCCCCACCGGCCTATCAGGGCGGGTTGCCCGCCAAGGGAAATCCCAAGACCATCGTCTTGCTCGTCGATTTTCCCAGCTACCCCCATAGCGCCAACCAGACCAGCCAGGACGTCGCCAACAAGTTCTTCGGCGACGGCAACTCCGGCGCCAAGCCCTACGAGAGCATTCGCAACTTCTATCAGCGATCCTCCTACGGGCAACTCACACTCCAAGGCAACGTCCTCGGCTGGTACACGGCTCAGCACAATCCGGATTACTACGAGAGTCTCGGCGACGGTCCCGGCCAGGAAGCCCTCATGATGGAGGCGATCGAGCACTTCAGAAATCAGGGCCACGATTTCTCCCAATACGACAACGATAACAACGGCGTCATCGACGCCCTGTACATCAAGTGGACCGCCCCCGTGGGCAACTGGGCATCCTTCTGGTGGGCCTATCAGTGGGGGTGGCACTCCAATCCCACCTACCGAGTCAATGGAAAGGCCATGGGATCCTATGTGTGGTCCTGGTACGCCTACTCGCCCACCACCGGCAACTACGACCCGCTCGTCGACATCCACGAAACGGGGCATCTCATCGGCCTGCCCGACCTCTACGACTATCTGTCGGGCCGAGGCCCCGAAGGAGGAGTCGGTGAGCTCGACATGATGGATGGGAACTGGGGCGACCACAACTGCTTCTCAAAGTTCCTCCTGGAATGGCTCGAACCCACCACCATCGTCAGCGGCAGCTACCGTCTCTCTCTCAACCCATCCGGTACTTCCACCGACTGCGTCCTGATCATGCCCGGCGCAAAGCCAGCAGACCCCTTCGCCGAATTCTTCATGGTCCAGTATCGAAAGCGAACCACGGGCAACGACCCCGCCAACTATCCGACCGATGGTCTGCTTATCTGGCACATCGATGGCACGCTCGACAGCATTGGATATGACTTCAAGTACGACAACTCCTATGCGATGCACAAACTCGTACGTCTGATGGAAGCAGACGGCCTCGAACAAATCGAGCAGAACATGAGAGCCAACTCCGGAGATTTCTACAAATCGCCGCTCCGCTTCGATCCCAACACCGTCCCCAACAGTAACAGCTACGCCCCCGCCCCCACCGGTGTCGCGGTAGACAGCATCAGCACACCTGGCTCCACCATGACCGCTCGTTTCAGCGTTCGAGGCGCTGCAACAATCCCCCTGGACGACGCGCTCGATTGCCCCGCCCTTAACTGGACAACCAGCGGTGATATGCCATGGTTCGGACAGACTGGAACCTCCCACGATGGTCAGGACGCTGCGCAGAGCGGAGCCCTGCCGGACAACCAGTCCGCTCACATGTCGGCCCAGATCGCCGGCCCCGCAGCTCTCTCCTTCTGGTGGAAGGTCTCCTCCGAACCCAACCAGGACGTGCTCAGCGTCACCATCGAGGGCTCTCTGTCGGATGCAGTAGGGATCTCCGGAGAGGTCGATTGGCAGCAGAAGACCTTCTTCGTCCCCCAAGGCCTCCAGACGGTGCGATGGACCTACACCAAGAGCCGCTACAACGCCTCCGGCTCCGACGCCGCATGGGTCGACCAGGTATCGGTCAAAGCCGACCCCAACCTGTACATCCTCACGATCGAGCCCGCCGAGGGACAGGGAGCAACCACACCCGAACCGGGGCAATCGAGCCTCTACGAGGCCCAGACCTATTCCATCCTGGCAACCCCCGCCAAAGGCTGGAAGCTCGACCACTGGCTGCTCAATGGCGTGGCCGCCGGAAACACCAACCCACTCAAGGGCACCATGAACGGCGACCTCACCGTTCGCGCCGTCTTCACACCCATCACCTATGCCCTCACCATACAGCCATCTGAAGGACAAGGCGCCACGGAACCCAACGCAGGAACACTCCGCATCAACGAAGGCGACCCCTACTCCATCCAGGCAACGCCTGCCCAGAACTGGTTCTTCGACCATTGGGTCGTCAACGGCACGAGCGGCGGAACCGCCAACCCCCTGACGGGTGCCATGACCGCCGACCTCACCGTCAAAGCCGTGTTCGCACGCATCACGCACACGCTGACGATCGAAAAACCCAACGGACAAGGATCGACCAAGCCCCCCACGGGCACCTATACCCGCAACGAAGGTGACTCTTACTCCATCCAGGCGACCGCGGCCACCGACTGGGCATTTGATCGCTGGATCCTCAACGGCCAGGACGCCGGCTCGACCAACCCCCTCACCGGAAGGATGGACGCCGACGTCAAGGTGCAGGCGGTATTCATACGCACGCATTACGCAATGACCATCCAGACCCCCGACGGTCTGGGCACAACGTCCCCGGCCACCGGCACGTACAAGCTCACACCGGCCGAATCGTACTCAGTGCAGGCCACCCCGGCCAACGGCTGGTACCTCGACCACTGGACCGTCAATAAGCAGAACGCAGGCGCTGCCAATCCACTCACCGGCATCATCGATTCCGACCTGACTATCCAGGCCGTGTTCGCGCGGATCACCTACACGCTGACCATACAGGAACCCAACGGTGCCGGCACCACAGCCCCCGGAACGGGCAGCACCCGGAAGAACCAGGGCGACCTCTACTCAATCCTGGCGGCGCCGGCCAATCACTGGACCTTCAACCACTGGATCGTCAACGGAGCCGAAGCCGGTTCCACAAACCCCCTGTCCGGAAGCATGACGACCAACATGACCGTTCAGGCCGTCTTCTCGAAAATCATCCGCACACTCACGGTCCAGCCCCCCAGTGGAGAAGGCACGACAACGCCCGCCCCGGGTGCCCACACGGTCAATGAAGCCGAACAATTCCAGGTGCAGGCCTTCGCCGCCGAAAACTGGGTCTTCGACCACTGGGTCGTCAACGGAACGGCAGCCGGCTCAAAGAACCCCTACCAGGGCAGCACCAACACCAATGCCACAATCCAGGCAGTCTTCACTCGAATCACACACGCACTGATCATCCACGATCCCGAAGGACAAGGCTCGACGACGCCCGGCACCGGGACGCACCGGATGAATCAAGGAGACTCCTATTCCGTCCAGGCCACCCCGGCCGATGGTTGGCGGTTCGACCACTGGGTGATCAGCAACCAGGACGGCGGCTCGGTGAATCCGCTGACCGGCCAGGTCCTCCCGGGGATCGCCATCCATGCGGTCTTCAAACACATCACGTATGTCCTGAGCGTTCGAACCGATCCCAGCCAGGGAGTCAAAGCCGCCCTGAGTCCGACAGACACCGAAGGGAAAAGCGAAGGAATCACTAACTTCACGCGAACCTATAACGTGGGAACAAAGGTCTCTCTCACCGTGCCCTCCAGTGCCAATGAAAAAACGTTCGTTCGATGGCTCAAAGACGGCAGCGACGCCGGCTCGACACAGACCCTCCAGGTCGACATGACCGCCGCTTGCGAAGTGGTGGCCGAATACGCAACACCGTCGCACACCCTGACCATCCAGATGCCCGACGGTGAGGGCTCCTCCTCGCCCACCCCGGGCAACTACGTCAAGACCCATGGCGACACCTACTCCATCCAGGCCACCCCGGCCACCGGCTGGCGGCTCGACCAGTGGCTCATCAACAACCATAGCGTCACGCCGACCAATCCACTGACCGGAATGTTGAGGTCCGATCTGACGATCAAACCGGTGTTCGCCCAGGTCATCTACACGCTCTCCGTGGTCAACGGTACCGGCAGCGGAACCTATCAGGCAGGAAAGCTCGTCACGATGCAGGCGTCGGTCCCCGCCGGCCAGCGGTTCGATCGATGGACGGGCGACACCTCAAGCCTGGCCGATGCGAATGCCCCGTCCACCATCGTCACAATCGACGGTAACAAGACGCTCACCGCCACCTTCCAACCCCAGCCCATACAGCGAACCTACGCCCTGACCGTCACCGTGAGCGGCGGACACGCCACGGTAACCCCCTCCAACGGAACCTATCCCGAGGACACCGTGATCGATCTGAGCGCCACAATTGACGACGGATACCAGATTGCGTCGTGGCAAGGCACCGACAACGACGCCTCCACCGCGGCTCTCCACACCGTCACCCTGAATGCCGACAAGACGATCACCGTGCAGGTCAGCGCAATCTCGCAGGACCCCAACAAGGCCAACCCCGACAACCCCGGAACGCCTCAACGCGCCACCGGCCTCGGCTGCCTGGGGTTCACGCCGCTCCCGGCCATCCTGTTCGGCCTGCTCGTGCTTCAGTTGTTCCGATCTCACCGGAAGGAGGACCTGTAGCACCGGAGTTCAACACCGGTAAACGGGGAAGGAATGGTGGCGACGCGCCGGCGACAGGTGCGGTTACTCCTTGACCGCCCCGGCCGTCAGTCCGTGAACGAAGAACCGCCTCGCCGCGAAGAACAGAATCACCGGAGGAATCGTGGCGATCGCCGCCGCCGAGAGCAGCTTGTCCCACTCCACACCGTGCTGGCCCATGAAGTCCACCATCGCCACGGGCAATGTCTTCTTCGCGGGATCGGTGCCCGTGAGCGTCAGCGCAAAGACATACTCGTTCCACACCCCGACGAATGCCATCATCGCCGTGGCCCCGATCGCCGGCGCCGCCAGCGGCAGAACCACGTGAACGATCGCCCGAAACCGGCTCGCCCCGTCGATCCAGGCCTGCTGTTCCATCTCGATGGGAATCGTCTCGAAGTACCCCTTCATCAACCACGTGCTGACCGGCACCGCCTGCCCCAGATACGTGATCATGAGAGCCGAGTACGAACTGTGAAGCCCGATGTTCGACCAGAACAGATAGAGCGGAATGAGAATCGCGGCCGCAGGAAAGAGCTGGGTGAACAGCAACGCCGTCCCCCCGACACGTCGAAAGGGAAATCGCATCCGGGCCAGCGCGTAGCCGCCGCAAATCGCCAGGACGATCGAGAGGCCCGAGGTCACGCTCGCCACCAGCAGACTCGTGCGAAGCGCCGAGGCAAACGCCCCACCGGCAAAAACGCCGCGAAAGCCGTCCAGGGTCGGCCGGTGCGGATACCAGGTCGGAGGAATCGCGAAGACCTCACCAGGCGACTTGATCGCGCTGATCAACAGCCAATACAACGGAAACAGAAGCGGCACGCCGATCACCAGAAGCGGCAGATAGAAGCCCAGAACGGAACGCGCGATCTTCCGCATCATGAGCGCCCCTCCCGCCGCATCAGCGTACTTCGGACGAACGCCCCGATCGCCACGGTCATAAGCACCAGGAACAGAATCGACGAGGCCGCCGCCTCGCCGAAATGACCGTTGCGAATGCCGATGTCGTAGATCAGCAGCGGAACCGTCGTCGTCGCCAGATCGGGTCCGCCCCGTGTCAATGCGTAGAGGAGATCGAACGAGTTGAACGTCCATATGAACGCCAGCACAGCACACAGCAGGACCGTATCGCGAATCTGGGGCACCGTGATATGACGGAAGCGATGCCACACTCCCGCGCCGTCCACCGCGGCCGCGTCGTAGAGCTCCGGCGGCACCGCCTGAAGTCGGGCCGAAACCATCAGCATCCAGAACGGAATCCCCCGCCAGATATTGGCCGCGATGCCGCTCGGCAGAGCCGTGCTCATCTGGCCCAGGAAGTCGCACACCGGCAGACCCATGACCACCAGTACCGAGTTCAGAACCCCCACGATCGGATCGAACATCCATCGCCAGATCAATCCCACCACGACGCCGGGCATCACCCACGTGCACAACAACAGCGTGCGAAACAGCGCCCGCCCCGGAAGGTCCTGCATCAACACGACGGCCAGCAGTATGCCGATCACCCCCTGCCCGATCAGAGACCCCACCGTCCAGATCAGGGTGTTGCCTAACGCCTCACCCATGTCCCCCTGGCTGAAAAGACGGCGGTAGTTCTCCGACCCGACCCAGGGATTGCTTGTCTCGTAGACGCGCGAGCGAAAGAGGCTGATCACCAATTCATAAGCGACCGGCAGGACAAACAGCATGACCACCACAACCAGAGCCGGCAGAAACAACAGCACACCGGTGCGGGCTTCTCGGGCGTCTGGCGCAGCGGCTTTCATGAGGGGTTATCGTAGCAGATCATGTGTCACTTTGTCTTCCAGCCACCGAGTCGCCTCATCGACCGTCGCACCGCCGGCCACCACCCGCTGATAGGCCCTCTGAACGGCCCGGGCAACGTTCGGCAACTGGGGCACCACCGCCAGCGGCGGCCTCGAAGTGGGAAGCTGCTCGAAGAACACCCGGTAGAACGGATCGGCAAACGGACCCAGCGCCATGGCCGCACGACGCGGAGGCAGATTCTCGATCGCTCCAATGATCGCCAACGACTCCGGACGGGAGAAGTATTCCAACAGACGCAAGGCCTCGGGCGCGTGCCGACTGCCCGAGAAGGCCGCGATCAGCCATCCCCCTTGCGAACTGCCGGAACGCCCCGTAGAGGGCCCCGCAGGAACCAGCGCCATGTCGTAGTCGACCTTCCACTGAAAATCGGGACGGAGTCGTCGAAAACTCACCCTCACCCACGGTCCGGAGAACAACATGCCAAGGCGTCCATCGACAAACAGGGCCTCGATGACATTTCCGGAAAGGTTGGCCATGCCGGGCGGGCACACCTTGTGAACCGTCACCAGATCACAGGCAAAACGGAAGGCCTCCACCGCCGCAGGATCGTTCGCCGCGGTCCCACGCGTTCCGTCCGGATGCAGGATGTAACCTCCGTTGGCCACCAGGAAGTTGCCGATCGCATCGTATGCGGCCGCCCACTCGTCACTCGCCGGAAATGCCAGGCCGTACACCCCCTGCTCCGGCCGGTGGATCCGACGAGCCACATCAACCAACTCCGCCCACGTCTTGGGCACCGACACGCCCGCATTCCGAAAGAGCCCCAGGTGATAGATCATCACGCGGCAGTCCGTGCCCAGTGGCACGGCGTATTGGTGTCCGGAAACCTTGCAGATATCCCAGAAGCCTTTCCAGTAGTCCGCCGGCTCAATCCACTTCGACCGCCCTATGAAATCATCCAACGCCAGCAGATACCCCGCCCCGGCCCACATCCTCAGCGTGCAGTGGTTCACCCGAGCCACGTCCGGCGGATGGCCCCCTCGACACGACAGGAGCACCTGGGTGTCGTAACTCTCAAACGGAATCTGCCGAGCCACAACCTCGATCTCCGGGTTCTCGGCCATGAATCGGGCGATCACGCGACCCTCACCCCGCTCATAAACCTCGGGCAGCGTCACGCACGTAGCATAGACAAGCTGAACGCGCCGTGAAGGAATGGGGGTCGAACGGTCCTGAGCCCAAACCCCCTCGACAGAGAGAACCACTACCGCACAGGTCAGCAGATGTCTTGGCGTTCTCCCAAAGGGCATCTCAGGTGTCCGATGATGACAGCGAGGCACGAATGCGCATTCGCACCTCTGAGTCTGAAGCGTAAGCGAAGCACCCATACGGAGACAACCGTCCGCACCGCCAGTCCCCCTTGGCCGTGCTCAGCCCTGTCATTCAAGCGTACCACGAACAAAGGCCGTAAGGGCCTCGCGGTTCACTTCCCAGAGGTGTTCGATGTCGGTATGGGCCGGCAGCTCCAACGTCACCGTAGGTATCGCACGCTCTCGACCGGCCCACGTGCCGAAGCTGCCCGGCGTCGGATAGCCGATGTCGGCCTTGACTCTATAGCCGTTCCGGTGAGCCATTGCCTGAGCCAAAGGTCCGGCCGGGCCGTCATAATTGTTGCAGTACGACGAGTTGTTCATCACATGAAGCGAAAGGATCCGATCGGGCCTAAACCCCTCAACCCACGCTATCATCGCCTGGGTCTCCGGCTCGCCGGCCGGCTCAGTACCGCCGAAAAACGCCGACGAAGGCCTCCTCTGGGTCCAGTTGGACGCAGGGAAATTGCGGTTCAGATCCACCCCATGGGCATTTGTGCGGCGTCTCCTGAATACACCATCCGGATTCGCAATCGGAATGACGGCCAGCACAACCTTGACGCGTGTGCGGTCCCAACGTCGGACCACATCCAGAAATCGCTGGGCGATGTCGACCCCCTGCCATTCGTCGCCGTGGATCCCGGCGAAAATCAACACCCTGGCACATCCCGGACCGTTCTCATACGTCGCCGCCCGGATCGGACGCCCCTCAACAGATGTGCCAATGTCGCGCCACACGGGTTTCCATTCTGTGGCGGAACCATGGTCGCCACTCGCCCCCGTCATGCCCTTCTGCCGAGGCGCACAGCCCGACAGCCACATGACCGCTGCCACGAGCAACACATGAACCGCTCCCCGGATGTCTATGGAGAACGCTCCTTTGCCCCGAGCGAAGCAAATGGCAGCCAGGCCGCAGTCCGCTGGCAAGCAAAGACCCTGACGCAGTCTGCCGGAGGCTGTCGTACTCATGCGGACCCAGGATACCGCGACACCGCCCCCTTTTCACCGCCTCTTGTCGGCATGTATAGTGAGGCCGCCCGTGGGAGTCACCAGCAACTGGAGACCATGATGACGCGTCGAAAGACTCACCCCTGCCTGATCTCGCCGGCGGTTCTCTTCAGTCTCGCAATAGGCGCAGCCGCCCAAGAGCCGCCGCCCTCGAAGGCCGACCTGCCACCCCTGCTGCGGTTCATCGACGGGCACAGCGTACAAAGACCACAGGACTGGCCAGATCGCCGTGCCGAGGTCGCCCGCCTCATGTGTCAGCATTTCATCGGCGACTTCCCCAAGGACACCCCACCGATCCTCAAGGCCGATCTCCGTCGAGAACAACGGTACGCCGACGGCTCGATCCGACGCCGAATCGAGCTGACCCTGGGCACCAAGAACCGAATCACCATGCCCCTCGACGTCTGGGTTCCCAAGGGTGACGGTCCCTTCCCGCTCCTGCTGACCGCACCACGCTTCTACCAGGTCCCCTGGGCCGAGGCAGCCCTGACGCGCGGCTACATGGTCGGACTCTACCCCGGCATAGACAGCCATCACAATGAGCCTAACTATCCCGGCTTCGAGAGCTTTTGGAAGGGTCTTCGCGCCGAGTACCCCGAGGCAACCTGGACCGAGATCTCCACCAAGAGCTGGATCGCCAGCCGGGTCGTCGACTATCTCCTGAATCCATCGTTCGGATACCGCGTCGCCGCAGGACAGGTCGGCATCATCGGCCACTCCCGCTACGGCAAACAGTCGATGATCGCAGCCGCCTTCGATCCGCGGATCACGTGCGTCATCGCCCGAAGCCCCGGAACCCCCGCCTCGTGCGTCTATCGGTTCGCCTCCCGCCCGTGCTTCGCCGAAGCCCCGGACGACTGGCCCGACGAGTGGTTCCTCCACAGTCTCCGTTCATACACCGGACGCGAGCACGAACTGCCTATGGACTCCCACGGATGGCTGGCGCTGATCGCACCCCGTCGCTGCATGATCCACACCGCCCATACCGATGACGGCGATCCGACTTTCGGCGTCGAACGAACGTATCTCGAAGGCCGAAAGGTCTACCAACTTCTCGGGCACGCAGAGAACCTCCGCTTGGTCTACCGCTCCGGAGGACACGATCCCATCACGGATGAACACCGCCGGGTGAATCTCGACTGGTTCGATCTCGCCTTCGGCCGGGGTCAGACTCGCCAGACGGATTTCCCCGAGGAGTTTATCCACGCCTTCGACTGGAACGCATGGAAGTCGCGGCAGACTGCCGAAGACCTGAGAGTCCCGTTCACAACGAATCGATCGACCGGCGATCCGGTGGACCGGCGGGCGAGGATCCTGTGGTCGCTCGGTCGCATGGACGACGCCCCAACCCAATCGCCCCCCCAGCACACCTTCCTCACCGATGCCGAATCCGAGCAGATGTCGCACGACCGCTGGAAGGTCAACGATACAGCGCGAATGCCCATCTCCTTCGGCAACAACGTCCGAGGCAACCTCTACTACAACCCCTCGACAAGCAAGGCAGCCGCCGCCGTCATCTGGCTGCACCCCTATTCCTACGGTAGCGGATACAACGAAGGCTATGGCGTGATCGACACGACGATCTACCACCGCCTGGCCCGTGCGGGTTTCGTCGTGCTGTGTTACGATCAACTTGGTTTCGGCCTTCGGCTGTTGGAGGGCCGCGACTTCTGCCAGCAGCATCCCACCGAGTCACGCCTCGGCCGTATGATCGCCGACGTCAAGGCAGCGGTGGATTTCCTCGTCGATGGCAAGGGCAAGGCCAAAGGAAGCATGCCCGCAATCCGCAAGGATCGCGTGTACGTCCTGGGCTACTCAATGGGCGGTATGGTTGGCCTGTATGCCACCGCCCTCGACAACCGCATCGCAGGCGTTGCCTCCTTCTGTGGCTTCACCCCCTTGCGGACCGACACAGACGCCAAACCCACCGGCGGCATCCGACGCCTCTGGGAATGGCATGCCCTTCAACCTCGGCTCGGGCTCTTCAACGGCCACGAAGGCGACATCCCCTACGACATAGATGACGTCCTGGCATTGGTCGCCCCCCGCCCCTGTCTGATCGTCGCACCCAAGCAGGATCGCCTTGCCGATTCGTCCGACATCAACCGATGTGTCACCCTGACTCGATCCGCCTGGACCGCCAGGGGAGTCCCACAGAGCCTCGTGTTTCAGACCCCCGACGGCATCAACCAGTTTCAGGCGCCCCAGCAGAAGGTGGCCCTGCAATGGCTGACCGCCGAAGCAAACAAATGAGAGAACACCCATGAACACGAACATCCACACGATCCTCGCGTTGGTCCTGTCTGCCGCCTCCCTGACATCGGGCATGGACTTCTACGTCTCCCCCTCCGGGAACAATGACAACCCCGGAACGAAGGAACGACCGTTCGCCACACTGACCCGGGCCCGTGACGCCATTCGCAAGGCCAATGCCAGGCACGACGCCCCCCTCACCGTCTGGATCGGTGGAGGCACGTATTGGCTGACCGAACCCCTGGTGCTAGGCCCCCAGGACTCCGGAACAGAGGAGTGTCCCATCACCTACGCCGCCGCCCCAGGCGAGAAGCCCCTGCTCAGCGGCGGAAAGAGGATCACCGGTTGGCAGCGTCTGCAAGACGATCTCTGGTCGGTTGAGATCCCCGAGGTCAAATCCGGCAAGTGGTACTTCCGCCAGCTCTTCGTCCAAGGACACCGCAGACCCCGGACGAGGCTGCCCGCCAAAGGCACCTACCAGGTGGCCGGACAGGCGGAGCCCGCCATGAGGGCATTCAAGTTCAAGCCGGGCGAGATCGACCCCAACTGGAACAACCGCGACGATGTGGAGGTGGTCGTCCTTCAGTTCTGGACCGAAGCAAGGCTCCGCATCGAATCCGTGGATACAGCCGGCCAGACCGTCAAGTTCACCGGCGACGCCTTCCGTCCGCTGAGCTGGTCCAAAGGGTGGTACGTCGAAAACGCCCCCACAGTCCCCGCGCAACCGGGACAATGGTATCTCGACCGAAAGACCGGAGTCCTGACATACCGGTCACTTCCCGGCGAAGACCTGACCACCGCCGAGATCGTTGCACCCGCTATCCGCCACTGGATCCGCCTTGAGGGAGACGCCAAGACCGGCAAGCGGGTCGAACACATCGCATTTCGAGGCCTCACCTTCCAGCATTCCGACTGGAGCCTCGACGCCAGGCTGGGCTACAGCTACCCCCAGGCGGCCATCGAGCTGACCCCGTCACAGCCGCAGTTCGTGGGATGGCAGATCGACGAAGGCGCCAGCAAGCCGCAGTCGCAGATCGAGGTCCCCGCCGGCATCCATGCCGAAGCGGCCCACCACATCCGCCTGGAGGACAACGAATTCGCCCACACGGGGGCGTGGGGTATCAACCTGTCTATCGCCTGCCAGGACAACCGGATCGTCGGAAACCACATGTACGATCTGGGCGCCGGCGCCATCCGCATCGGCAGCCCCGACATCGCCCTGAATGACGACATCGAGTCATGCCGAACGATCATCAGCGACAACCGAATCCACGACGGCGACAACGTCTATCTCGGAGCCCCCGCCATCTGGATCGGCCAGAGCAGCGGTAACCAGATATCGCACAACGAGGTCCACGGCGCGTTCCAGTGGGCCGTCTCCGTGGGTTGGAACTGGGGCTACATGCCGCCCAATCGCGCCCGCGACAACATCGTCGAGTACAACCACGTCCACCATCTGGGAGCCGGTGATCTGGGAACCCATGGGGCCATCTACTGCCTGGGCGTTCAGCCGGGAACGGCCGTAAGGCACAACCACGTCCACCACATCGCAGGAGGCGGCAGTGGTATCGTGCTCGATAATGGAAGTGTCGCCGTCGTGGTCGAACACAACATCGTTCACCACGCCGAGTTCGCCTCGCTTCTGGGCAACCACAACGATCTGGGCAACATCGTGCAGAACAACATCTTCGCCCTGGCCGGAAAATCGCAGATGTACCGAATCGGCGACATCCCCTCGAATCTCGCAATGATCCATCAGACCGGCGTCTTCTATCGAAACATCTTCTACTGGAAAGACGCTCCCCTCTTCGAACGGGACGACTGGGTCAACTATGACATCATCATGGACTACAACCTCTACTTCGACGCTTCCGGCAAGCCGCCGAAGTTCACGCGATTCACGTTCGACGAATGGAAGAAGAAGGGGCTGGACAACCATTCTCTGGTCACCGACCCCCTCTTCGTCGACCCGGCCAAAGACGACTTCACACTCAAACCCGAGTCGCCAGCCCTCAAACTTGGATTCAAGCCCATCGATCTGAGTAAAATGGGACCCCGTCCACGAGGCGGAAACACTCGCTGACGCCGCGCAGCCGAGTGTTCGAGGTCAGGGCAACCGATTGCTGGCAGCGCCTCAGGGGACGAACGGCTCCTCACCCTGAATGCCCGTGACAATCTGCCGGGCCTTCTCCACATCCTCGCGCTTGCCCCGCCAGATCAGCCAAACCGCGCCTTCGGCCCCGCCGATGCCCCCGGACGAAGCCTGGAAAGTGTCCACCCCCGCCAGGATCTTCAGGGCCTCGATCTCTGTGACGATCTGGCCGGGCAGTATCCGCATGTTAGGAAGCTCGGTGAGGTTCGTGGCCGTCTCGTTGACCCGGCGAGCGATGTCCTCCACGCGCCCCGACACGACCTTCTCCAGACCGATGGGAATGATCAGATGCACCTTACCGGCCGTAGCATAGGGTGTGATCTTGCCGGTCGTGCCGCCGCTCTTGCCGCCGATCCACACACCCACCTTCTGATTGGCATAGTCCAACGCGTTCCCCCCCTTCATGACGACGTCTTCCGGCGTCAGAAGCTTCAGAGCCGCGTCGAGCGACAGGTCCGGCCGGTGCTTGCCCTTGACCAGAACGACTTCTGATACGGCCTTGACCTCGGGCAGCCGGCGAGCCCCCTTCTGCGGTGTCACGTTTCCGATGACCATGGCACCGTGGGGGATCTTCTGCCCGAGCAATTCCTCGGCCACATACGTGTTGGTCGTCCCCTTGCAGACGATGACCATGCCGTTGGCCAAGGCATTCTTCACCACGGGTATCTGTGGAATGGCCTTGGCGATAAGCCGCTTGCCCTCAGAAACCGTCAGAATCGCGTGGGCCTGCACAACCTGTCCACCGGCCTCCGATGCCGAGACCGGAGGCGGAGTGGTTTGCTCTGCCGGTGATGCAGCACCGAAAGTCAGCCCGAGCAGAACCGACACGCAGATCACGAAGAAGGTCGCTCTGTTCAGCATGGGAGGTATCCTCCTTTCAGCTTGATCCCGACGCCGACGTCCGCACGGACGTCCGGCCGGTACGACATGAATCCCCGATGGCCCGCATCTTACTCTGGGCAACTCCTCCTGAACACACACCGGACGTCTGACAGGCTCCCCATCCCATGAACGCGATCTCGTGAACCTCTGAGGATAGTCGTCATCTGCCTCAAATGGAGTTATCATGGTGTCGCAATGGGGCGGCTTCGGGGCTCCCTGGGCAAGTGTCTCGACCAGGCACAATTCATGAGCGGCACACGACTGCTCCTCAGCGGATGAGTGGGCTCCACGGATAAGCCCAACGCGTGCCCGAACACAATGACGATGCCGCATGGCCGAATGCGAGGCTGCGCCACAGGAGAGTTCGCCCGGCGCCTGGGAAACAAGATGTCCAAGAAGAAGACCAAGTCACAGAAGGAGTGGGCCGAAGCCCAAACCCTATGCGGGCTGAGCGACGAGACGATGCGCATGGCCAAGGAACTCGGCCTCTCACCCAGAACCCTGATCGAGAACATCCCGAGTCCGAGCCAGCCCTGGAAGGCACCGGTCCACGAATGGATTCACGATCTGTACGAGGAACGCCGGCGAAAGACAGCTGAGAAACAAACCGAGAACACCACAGAGCCCCCCCCTGCCGATCCAGATTCCTCTGAGCCTCGAATCCTGAGGTTCCATGACATTGCCGTCCAGCGGGCCAATGAGGCCGCCCTCAAACAGCCTCCCCACCCGACCGATGACCTGCGGAGCATCCCGATCAACAGCGGATCCCCGAACCGAAACGCTAAATCGAACGCGTTGGGTGACGCCTGCTCCTGGACCGACGACGATGAGTGGGACGAACCGGAGTCTCCCGTCTTCGATGAACTGGACGACGACTGGGAATTCGACGAGGAACCGCCGTGTCAGGAAGACATCGAGCGGGAGAATCTGAGGATGCTCGACCGGCAACACCGGTTCCGAATCGCCGCGGAGTACGTCGCCAACGCCCTGGCAGAGGTGCCCTTCGTCTCCAAGGTCATCCTCTTCGGCTCGGTGGCCTGCCCCCTGAAGAAAGAGGTCCCAAGATTCCGCCAGTTCCGAAAAGAGGGAATCGCCCTCTGGCATGAGTGCAAGGACGTAGACCTTGCCGTCTGGGTCGGCGATCTGAGAAACCTTCGGGCGCTCCAGAAGGCAAGAAACCGGGCCCTCCACGCCTTGGCCGTCGACCGCGATTTCCACGTAGCCCATCATCAGGTCGAAGTCTTCATCATGGACACCGCCACGAACCGCTACCTCGGAGGTCTCTGCCTGTATGCCAAGTGCCCGAAGCATGCAGCCGGATGCGAGGTCCCCGGCTGCGGCTCAAGCAAGTACCTCCAGCAGATCAGCGATTTCCGATTTGATGCGAGCCGACTCGCGCCGGAGAGAAGCGTGCTGCTCTGCGAAGTCTCAGAAGATGCGGAAGCCCCCCGACGTCATCCGGAGGCCCCCCGCGACGATTCGCCCGATCACGGCGCGGACGCAGATGAGGACATCCCCTTCTGAATCCGGCGGCACGAACAGACTTGCCGCGTCTATCGAACAGCCCCCCCCAAATGCGGTGCTCCGGAAATCACGTACACCTGGATCACGTCCAGCGGAGCGCAAGACAGGGTCCATGGCGGCCCCTGGCGATGAAGCGAATACGCGTAGTACCCCCCCCAGGGCTTAAGACACATCGTCCGAAACCATGTGGCCGCTGACGACTCCACGGTGATATCGCGGACCTTCCTGAGCAAGGCCTTGTGCGCCGGCGGCATCTCCTGCTGACTGACCAGCGAGGGCACCACCAGATAGTCTCCGTCGGCAAAGACCGTTCGCAGCGTGTCGTACTGCATCATCCCTTCGCGCTCGGCGTACCACTGCCATCCCCAATGTCCGCCGTACCAGACGCGAGCCCCTCGCGGCATATCGGCCGCAATGCGATGAGCATACTCCCGATAGACCCCCGCGTAGACATAGTCGGACACCGCCAGCAGGAAACCCAGAAGCGCCGTCAGACCAAGGCCGGCGTATTCCGCCCGGCGACCCACCGTCTGTCCGAAGCGGCGTCCGATGACCAGCACGATCGGAGGCAACGCCAGCAGAATGTGACGGATCGCCATCATGGGGGCAAAGAGCACGACGAACACCGTCGCGCCGCCCAGCCACAGCAGGAGCACCCCCGTTCGCTCCAGCGACGGATAGTCCCTCTGCCGCCAGTCCTGGCGAACCTGATCCGTCAGCGCCGTGAAGAACACCCACAGTGTCAGTACCCCGTTGGCGAAGAACGCACCCCAGAGCCCCGACGTCAGGCCGTCCGTGCGGTAGCCCACGCGACAGAGGGCGTAGATCACGCCTCCTCCGAACAGACTGATTCCCCACGCCTTATGCCCCATGCGTGCCCGGCATTCGGTGTTCAGGAACATCAGCGTGCAGACCGAAACCGAACCCAGCCCCGAAATCCAGTCGACGGCCCAGAAGGCAACCTTCAACCCGCTGAGCGGCAGATACGGACTCTGCAGCAGGTGGACCCCACCGTAATCGTAGTAGTTCAGCACCGACCAGCCGACCAGGATCGCCGCCGGAAGAACCACAACCCACAGGCACGCCCACTGACGACGCAGCACCAGAACCAGGCACAGCACCGGAATCAGCGCCAGGCTCGTGTACTTGACCAGGCACGCCAGGCCGATCGCGATCGCACCGGCCGCGGCCCGAACGTGACTCCGCGCCTCCGTGGCCGACACCATCGACCAGAACGCGATCAGCCAGAACAGAAGCATCGGCACATCCGTCATCAGCCCCTGCCCCGGCAGAAATGCCGGACCGAGAAACAGTATCGCCGTATACAACATCGCCCGATCCGGCACGAATCGCACCGCCAGACGATGGAAGAAGACCATGCACACCGCACTCAGAACGGCAATGAAGGCATGAAGCGCCAGCAGCGACTTTCCGAAAACCGCCATCACCAGGGCAAACATGTAGAACAGCAGCGGCGGGCGCCCGTAGGTCGAAATGCGCGTCAGCGTGTTCTCCCAGTTCACCTCATACGACATCACCTTCCAGGGATTTCGCAACGCGGCCAACGAGATGTCCACATGTCCCGCATCGTCGATGTGAACCGGCTTGGTCAGGTTCACCGAGGCGCACAGAACCGCCAGAAGGAGCAGCCACAAGCCCTGTCGAAAAGTGAGAGGACTCATTCTCGACGTCAACTCAGTCCTCCAGGCGGAACGGACGCCCTGCCTTGTACAAATCAAGCTGTTTGCGCATGTCCTCAAGACAATCGGTCTTCCCCTGCGCCTCACTCAGGGCCATTGCACGCGAGATGGATTCAATCGCCTGGGGGAAGAGCCCCAGTTCGGCCTGAGCCAGGGACAGAATATGGACTCCGGTCGGATCATCACTCCTCAAAAGACCACGCAGCCTCCCCACCAGTTCCATGGCTCGACGACCGTCTCGAATACGATCGTCCGGACACCCGCTCAGTATGATGATCAAATACCGCAGTCGCCAGTGATCATCGGGGCTGCGGGCCGAGGCTTCCTCCAGGAAATCGCGAACCTCCTGGTATCGCTTCTCCTTGTAGAGCGCGTCGATGTAGTGCACCAGAACGGCCGGCTGGCTGCCATCCAGTTCCAGGCTTCGCAACAGAAACTGATTGCCCGCCCCCATCCTCGTCTTGTCTTTCTCGGCGTAGTGGGCCGCCAGCAGACGATTCGTTTCGGCGTCGGTCGGAAGAACAAGGTAAGAAGCAAATGCGTTCATCCCCCACACCGCCAGCAGAACCCCGGCACATCCCCCCAACCGCCCCCACATCGAACAGAGGCGATCGAACCCCAACGCACCCAGCGCACACAGACAGGCCATGCACGACAAACCGTAGAACCCCTTCGCCTGAGAGTAGTACGGCAGCTTGAGCGTCATGTAGAAGACAGAGAATGCGATCAGAAGCCCAAGGAATACCAGCAGCGTCCATGATGCATCCGCACGGACCACCCAACGTCGAACCACGGAGAGAAAGCCCAGAACCATCAGGCCAACCGGCACCAACGCCAGTGTGTATCCCACGCTCATCAGGTTGAAGCACCAGGGCGGACGGCGATTCGGCGTCGGATCGCCGCCGCACATCCCGTCGCCCCACACCGTCGAGTAGATGCTGTCGGCATAGGAATGGGTCCAACCCTCAAATGGATGGGTCAGCGATCGTCCGACACGCAGATAGTAGACCGAGGTCCCATAGCCGGGTGCCGCCCACCACGAATTGCGGGTAACGGCATCCCAGTTCCCCACGAAGGGATTTCGAAAGTGGACGATGTTCCGCAGATAGAACCACCCCGAAACGATCAACAGACTCGCCAGACAGACGCCCAGCGTCGAAGCCAACAGCCGCACCCGAACCCCGTGTCGCCGGATCAAAACCACACCGACCACGACCCCTACCGCCACAACCGCCAGAAACGCCGTGTACTTGCTGAGCATCGCCAGGCCAAGCACCACGCCAAGCCCGGCATATCGCCCCACGCTGACCGTCCGATCCCGCAAGTTCCTGAGTGCCAGCAATACGGCCCCATTCACAAACGTGGCACACATGATCTCGTTCGAAGGGTAGTGCGACATGTACAGGTTCATCGGCATGCCCGCAGCCAGAATCAGCCCCGCGATCTGGCCACGCCGATTCTCAGGGAACAGCAGCCTTACCACCGACCATACCAGCAGAACGTTGATGATCCCGCACGCCATGTTCACCAGTCTCGGGACAACCACATCCGCGCGGCTCAGATGAAATAGGTGTCCCAGCCCCACCAGCAGGGCGCTGATCAGATAGTAGAGGGGCGGCTGATACGCCTCCCAGCCCTCGTTCGCCAGCGGCAACCGATGGGTGGTGCGAAGCACATCGACGTACTTGAGATGGGCCTCCACGTCGAAGCCGATCGGCAGTGGAAACCAATAGGTATTGTTCACACACAGGCCGATCCAGAGAATCGCAACCCCCACCCCCAACCCCACCGTCAGACGGCGGCTCAGACCGGCCGTTGCCCCGTCTTGGCCGGCGACTGTCATGCCCTTCCCACGGATCAACCGTCGACCGACCCATGCGACGACGCACGCGATCAACCCCCAAACCACAACCACCGGCCATGCCGTTCGCCATCCCTGCCAAACGGTCGGAAACGTGGCTTCTGTGCCAAAGCCCTGCAGGTCCGTCGCGAGCCGAACGGCATTCGACCGACCGTCCGGATAGATGGCCTTCCATTGGCGATCCGTCTGGATCGTCAATGCCCCCGCCTTCAGCACAAGCCACAGGGCGGGCAAACCGTCGAGATTGCGGCAGTCCGCCTCCAGCGTGTTCCGTCCCGATCGAAGCAACGCGGCCACGTCCTGGGTATGAGACTTCTTCCAATCCCGACCGGCCCCGCCCCCCCCAGCGAGTGGGCGCCCATTGATCCACAAGATGCACTGGCCAAAGGCCCTGTGCTCCAACCTCCCCGTAGCCGGAACCCCCGGCAGGTCGAACTCCGTGCGAAACCGCACCTTCCGCTCAGCGCGGATCTCCCCGCTGATCTTCAGGACGTTCGGATCGACGATCCATTCGGCGGGCGACCTGTTCCAAAGAAAGGGTATGGAAGGATCGGCGTAGCACTTCCAGAGGGTCAGGCCGACGGCACCCAACACCCCCATCACGGCCAGCAGCGCAGCCCCCGGGAACAAGGCACGTCCGTGCCCCTCATCCGTCGTCCGTGATTCCTCTGCGTCCATAGACCTACACACAAGGGCTCGTGTTCACCTGCGTGGCCCGTACGGAACCATCCTGCCCCAAAGCACCCCGTCCAACAGCGCAGCCTGAGAAGACAACGTGCAGGATTATAATGCCTGTCAACCGGTAATGGGATGATCCAAGAGACCACGCCCAGCGGGCGCATCTGGTTTCTCCCCCATGCGCGACCAGAACAGATCCGTGGAGCGCGAGCCACATAGGGTGCGTCGTGACGCACCAACTCCGGGAGGGCGAGCGTACCCGCGAGCCGAACCTCGACACGGCGGACCTGAAGCTTATGACCAACACTTCCGCCCTGTAGGGGCTTGGAAGACGTTGGGAGCGATCGCCGAGTACATCCGCCGTCGATAAACGACCGGCCCGAAGCAGTCGTACTCAACCATCGCGGTGGTCCCGCGGAGGATCTGATCGACCTGGCCGGCGCGTAGGTGGGTGCCGTGTGACAAGTCAGATAACCCCTGAGCCCCTCGCCCGTCGTTACGGGAAAAGGACACCTAGTGGACCAGACAGGAACAGGACATTTGCCACAACACTGAGAATGAGCCACACCAACACGCATCTGAGCCGCGACGCACCGCACAGGAGATGCGTTACACCGGCTATCACCGCAACTATCCACGTAACCGCCAAACCTAGAACGGACAGATTAGCCATATCCTCCGTGAGGAATTCAAACGGTGGTGAAAGCTCGATCTGAGCCTGTGCCTTGAGAAAGCAGAGAAGAAAGACGGCTCCGTTGGCAACGTTGACGCTCGCGGTCAGCAGGAACACAACACCCGAAACCCTGTCCCTGGATGACATCGGCACCTTTCGGAAGGTCGCGCAGTCCCGAAGATCGAACGTTGTGCCACACTCCGGACACCGGCTTACGGTCAGTCCTTGGAGACAGTATGAGCATTTCCGACAGTACACTCAAACCACCCTTCGCCTTTACTGGCAAACCCGCGCCCCCGGATCCGAACCGTCCCAATCCCCGAGCCCGGTCGTCCCCGAGTCGTTATTCTATACACCTCCGATTTGCTTGAAGAGGCCTGTGCCCGCTTCAGCGGGCTTCCCCGCCGCAGTCGGGCTGATAGGCCAGCCTCTTTGAGGGCTGGTCAGACAGCAGCGCGTATTCCATTTCCTTCACCCCCATCTCAGCCCGTTTCAACGGGCTTCTCTGCCCCGTACGACTGACGGGGTGTTGTTCGACGATCTCTGTCCAGACAGGGGCTTGTCAGGTCGATCCGTACGTTTCAGTCGCTCGTGCGTTTGCCGCTCGGCGTGCGTCGGTTCAGCCCATGCCCCCACCGTCCTTGCACATCGTTTCCCTCGCTCAAGTTCTCCAGAATATTGACTGTCCTATTCCCTGCCTGCTCTTCCACTTGTCCCCACGCGAGCAAAGGGTTGGCCACACTCCGGACACCGGGAGCTAACAAGCCCCTTGAGGCTGTATCCGCAATTCTCGCAGCATGGGAGGTCGTTCGATGATCTGTCCCCCGAAGATTTCTTTGCCGGGTCTCTGGCAGTGTCTCTTCGGAGCACTCGCACCGTCGTGCGGCAGATGATGTCGGGAAGAGATCGGCTGTGCCTATCCGTCAGCATGATGGCAAGGGAAAGGGGAAGCAGAGGAACACAGACCACACCCATCAGCGACCGCCGGAAACACTGGAAGGCGCCGATCGGTCCAGGCGGATCGGCAGAGAACGTCAAACCCGCGATTCCCATACCGATCGTCGCGCCGGTCTTCGCGCAGTATCCGGCATTGAAGAGGACCTGAGGCCCCCAGAGAACGATGAAGAAGATGATAGCGTTCAGTGTTCGTAGCGCCGGATCGGTGTATCCCAACGCCGGCGCATCGAACAAACAATTGCATGGGACGCCGCATATCCATAGCACAACCACGGTGAATGCAGCGCCTTTCGCTCTCTGAAGAATGCCCGCAATCCTCCCTGGCCTGGGAGAAGGATTCGAGCCACTTGAGTCAGGGCCGCCGCAGAGTGAGGTGAGGGTCTCACGCTGTGTACCGGGAGCCGTCTCTAGTTCCGACACACAGTCCTCCCATTATGATAGGGGACAGTCACGAATGGCACTGCCGTAGCCTGGGATGCCGTTGGGCGAACTTCATTCCACGATCCCATGCTTCGGATTCCGTTGGGACACCGAAGGTGAGCCTTCCGTCCGGACGGCAGATGCATGAAGGCCAGAAACGGGTCCCTCCGTCCAAGGATTCGCGTGTCGTAGGCCAAGAACTGGCCGTCAGGAGAGATTCTATGGACGCGGTTCCCTGGATAACCACTCTCCAGGATGGCTGTCCGAACCCGCATCCCACGCAGAGGCGTCACATGTCCCTGGAGATCCATCTCGCCCACATACACACCCGCGAGCGATCTCGCCAGCGGCGAATCAGGCCCTCCCGGAGGCGTAACAATGAGCGCCCCACGCTGGGCGCCCAGAAGATCGGCGATTCCCAGGCCAATCCATCCTGCCGAGTCGATGTCCGCACGATAGATGTCTCCCAAGTAGTCAAAGGCAACGGTACCCCCATCGACCCACACCAGGGTTGACCGCACGTCGCACCCTGCCTTCAGTTGACACACCTGTCGTATTCGAACCCCGCCCTCGGGGGGCATCTGCCCGAGGAAGACGGCGCCTTGGCTGTTCACAAAAGCCAGCCGCTTCCCTCCAGGCGAAAGGACAGGAACCGATCCGTGGCGACCTTGCATTGGCTCCTCGCCAATGACCCTCATCTTGCTGTCATAGACCCTGACGGTGGTCTTCTCCTTCTCATCCTCAACGGTGCTCATCAACCCGGAAGCCGCATCGACCCATCCCCCGTAACACGGAAACTTCGTGGCGCAAGTCACCACCCTCCGGCCTATTGATCCATCAATCGAGAAGACCTCAGAGGGTGAAACACGGAGGATACTCAGGACTCCCTCGCAATCTGTGAGCGCAATCTCCCATGCAACTCGTGAACACGGGTGGCAGGCCGATACCACCGGCACGAGAAGGAATGCACTGAGCACGAGTCCAACGTCCGAACGAGATTCTGCCTTGGTTCCTCTCAGCATACACGACTCTCAGGAGGGCCACTGGCCACCCATTGCCGATTACCTATCGGATAACCGTGCCCTTTGCACATAACAGGGGACAGTTTCTCATGACCCGTTGGCTCTGCCGTAGATGATGAGAACGCGTACGAACCTCCTGCTGTGTCCCAACAACTTACGACGCCTTTTCGAGGCAATCACCTACTTCGTGCCGTCTTGTTGTTACTGACCCATCATGATACCCCCTGTCCCCCTTCTCACACAGGGACAAGCAGAGACGCCCTACGCCAGGAAGCAGATCATGTCAGCCCCAAACCCCGGTTCAACCTCCGCGCCCAACCCCATACCCAAACCGTCCGGCAACTCCCGCCCATCTTTCCGCCCCCGCCTCCAACAGACGTGTGTCGCGCAAGCCACCGGAACCAACCCGCATCCCGGCCACCATGTCACCTGTCCTCCGTCCGCTCCCATCCCCGATCCCCAGCATCCCGAAACACGTGACATATGTGTCGAAAGTGAGACATTCATCGACGTGTCGGATCGCAATCCAACTGAAGGCACCCGAGCCGTCACCGACTCTCAATCCCTCAACCCACGCCCTAGGCCCCACACACCGCCTTCTCGAATGTGTGATATCGTGGGACTCTCAACCCTTGTGCCTCTTCGCGGCCACTCTGACGGCCCCCAAATGTGTGACAGGATGGGACAAAGTGAGACATTCGCCGACGTCTCGTATCCCAATCTCAACAGAGAACCCAGAGGCAGCATTGAATCGCGATCAACCGTCCACTATTCACTGCGCCCTATGTCCGATACCCTGCCGTCCAAGATCTGTGACAATACGGGACAAAGTGAGACATTCGCCGACTCGCCCACTCCGAATACACCCGCCTCGCCCGCCCACCGATCGGCTTCTGACTCCCAACTCCTGACTTCTAACTCCCAACTCCTGGCTTCTACCTCCACACCCCGCCGAACATGTGACAATACGGGACAAAGTGAGACATTCGCCGACTCGCCCAATCCGAATACACCCGCCTCGCCCGCCGACCGACCGGCCACCACGCCCTTAGACGCTTCGGACCCCTTGGCATATGATGTGAGCCCTGAACACAGCACCACTACAAGGAGCAGCCAATGATCCGCCACCGAGCATCCATCCTGATGGTAAGTCTGACGCTTTGCCCCCTCGCAAGCGCGGCGCAACTGGCCGAAGGAGGGAAGGCAACCTCCTCAATCGTCCTTGGGGCTTCGGCCACCTCACCCGAGAAGACCGCCGCCCAGGAACTGGCGAAATACCTCGCACAGGTCACTGGTGGGACATTCTCTGTCCTCACTGAACCGCAAGCCCCCACCTCCAAGACGAACATCTACGTGGGGCCAACCGTCCAGGCCGAACACCACGGGCTGAAGGCCGATGCCCTGGGCCCGGAGGAATGGATCATCCGAATCGTCGGGAACAACCTCTTCCTCCTCGGCGGACGTCCGCGGGGGACGCTCTATGCCGTCCACCGATTCCTGGAGGACGCGGTGGGTGTCCACTGGTGGAATCCGTGGGAGGAAACGGTTCCCCGGAAACCAACGCTGACCATCGATCCGTTGAACCGTCGCGGCAAGCCGACGTTCCGATATCGCGACGTCTACATGCTCTATGGGAATGACAGCGGGCGTTTCGCAGTTCGCAATCGGCTCAACAGACAGGGCGACTCAGCAATCGCCGCCGAATATGGCGGCGAAATGGACTACGGGCCCCCTTGTCATGTCCACAACTTCTACAAGTACATACCGCCGGAGTCCTACTTCCAGACCCATCCGGAATGGTTCTCGCTGATCAACGGCAAGCGGACCACGGAAAATGCCCAGCTCTGTCTGACGAACAAGGACCTGCGGAAGGAGTATGCCGCCAAACTGAAGGAATACATCCGTTCGTCCCACGAGGCGGCCACCAAGGCCGGCCGGCCGGTCCCCCTGGTCTTCGACATCTCCCAGAACGACTGCGAGGGAATGTGCCAGTGCCCCGATTGTCAGGCCATCACCAAGGCCGAAGGGTCCGAAGCCGGCCCCCTTCTCGACTTCATCAATGCCATGGCCGATTCAATCAAGGCCGACTACCCGGACGTCTTCATCGATACGCTGGCCTACATGATGACTCAACAGGCACCGAAGAGCATTCGCCCCAGAGACAACGTGATCATCCGCCTCTGCGACACGTCCAGCAACTTCACCCAACCGATCACCCACGCCAACAATCGTGCGTTTCATGACCACCTGCTGAGCTGGTCGAAGATCAGCCGAAACCTGCGGATCTGGGACTACGCCGTGACGTACGCACAGGGCTATGGGCTGCCCCTTCCGACCGTCCAGACCTATGCGATCGACTACCGATTCTACGCCGAGCACAACGTCGAGGGGGTCTTCACCGAACACGAGTATACGATCCTGGCCGACCTGCGCGATCTGAAGATCTGGATGATGATCAAGCTGCTCGAAGACCCGTTCCGCAACTACGACGAGCTGCTGAAGCAGTTCACCGACGGTTTCTACGGGGCCGCCGGGCGGTATGTTCGAGAGTATCTCACTGCGCTCGAAAAAGCCTCCGAATTGCGCCCCAGCTTTCTCAGTATGGATGCCTCGCCCGTCAAGCACCGATACCTCGACCTGCAGTTCATCCGCGAGGCAACCGCCCTGTTCGATCGCGCCGACCAGGCCGCCGGCAAAGACGCCGTGCTGATGCGACGCCTTCGCCATGCCCGCCTGCCGCTCGACCGTGCCGCACTCCTGCGCTATCCGCAGCTCGTACGAGACTGGACCGGCGGCGGCCAGGACGCCAAGACCTTCCCGCTGGATCGCAAGGCGATCGCACTGCGATGCCGCGAAGAATGGTATCAGCAGATCGATTTCCGGCTGCCCGAGGCTCAGCGACCCGCCGAGCGACTCGAAGCAGACCGCGAACTCAAGTTCGCCCTGGGGCGACGCGATGCGGTCCCGATGCCCTCGAAATTCGCCGGCCTGCCCCTCGGCACCGCCATCGACTTCCCGGCCGACGAAACACGCAACTGGATGGACCAGGCCCGGCGCGTCGCCGATACCGAAGCCGAATCAGGACAGACCAACCGCCTCGAACTGTCCGATCAGGACGTCCAGAAATACAAGCTGCCCATGTCCTGGGGACTGTACGATGCGGTCAACAAGCGGAACGTCGGCCTGCATACCATCCTGACATCCGACGTGGCAGGTCCCGGCTACCACTGGTACAAGATGGGCACGTTCGCCATCCAACCATCATGCTATATCTACTTCTTCTGGAGTTGGGTCATCCAACTGGACATCGACGGCGTGATCGACCCCGTCCACCCGGACCAGAAATACGAGATCTGGGCGCGAATCAAGTTCGAGGGACCGGCCTTCCCTCACGCCAGGCCCGGCGCGAAGAACGCCATCTGTGTGGAACGCGTGGTGCTGGTCAAGACGTAATCGCTCGAACCCGCGCAGGGCGGGCCATGGGCCGGATGAACATCGCGAAGATGACGGATTGTGCCCCCGATCAGGGGTGAGACCTGAAATGGCAAACAGTCGTAGATGGCATGAACTAACGATCGGATGCGTTTTCAGCCCCGTCAGGGGCGATCGATAGTAGCCCAGGACGTGAGTCCTGGGAAATCGGGCGACCTGACACCCCAGAGCCCCGTAGGGGCGATTGAGCGCTACGGTACCTTCTGTTGCCGCCATGGGGGCTGTTCGACGGCCCACCGACGTTATCTTCATGCCATTCATGACAGGTGCTTCGCCGCACATCCGCTCGGCCTCAGCTCCGGCTGGGGGCGAAGAGGAAACGGAAAGACTGCCGTGCACGCAGCGCCAGGGGGATCTTCGAACCGTAGAGGCGCCGATGCATGTGAATCCCATAGTACGTGCGGTAAAGCAGGTCGAGGGCTCGGTCGAGCGATCTCGTCTTGTAGAGCGACGGCAGCAAGGCCCTCAGCCTGGGATGATCGACGATCATCGGGAAGAGCTTGTGGATGACGTAGATCATGTGCTTGAAGCCTGCGCCGAAGTTGAGAACGCTGTCGGAGTACTGACCGCCGAAAGTCTTCACATCGTCGCTCAGGTACCCCGCCTGGCGGCAGTACTCGTTGATCTTCGTCCCTGGGTAGGGCTGCATGATGGACACCTCGGCGTAGTCGACCCCCATCCGATGGTTCATCTCAGCCGTCTGGAGCATGTCTTGCTCCGTCTCGCCCGGCAGGCCAATCATGTTGTAGGTGCCGATGCGGATGCCGTGCCTTTTGAGGTTCTGGCAAGCGGAAACGATCTCCTGATTGGTCACGTTGCGGTTCGCGACGCTCTTGCGAAGCTCCTCGTTGGAGCACTCGACGGCCAGAAATACCGAGTGGCAACCGCCCCTCTTCAGATGTCGACAGTAGTCATCCGTGAGCAGATTGGGACGGGCTTGGCAGGTAAAGGGAAGTCCGATCTCCCGGGGATACCGATCGGTGAACTCATCGAGCCAGGCCGCGTTCAGCCCGAAGGTGTCGTCCATGATGCGCACGAGCTTGAGAGGCCACTTGGCCTGAACCTGCTGGATCTCTCCGAGGAAGTGGCCGACGCTTCGCTGACGGATGAGCTTGCCCTTTCCTCGATAGAGTTCCCTGTACGCATGGTTGAAGCAATAGGAGCAGTTGTAAGGACATCCCCTCCCGGAGAAGAAGCCCTTGATGGGGGTCCGGGCCAGAAAGCTGCTTCTGGAGTACAGCAGATCGCGGTCCACCAGCGGGAGGCTGTCGAGATCCTCCACCAGATCGCTCACCGGATTCGTGCGAATCGTGCGATCGGGGAGCTTGAAGGAGAAGTTGCTGACCTCATACATGCGGTCGGTTCCGAACCGCTCCAGAAGCTCCGGCAGACACCGGTCGGCCTCTCCACAACAGACGGCATCCACGCCCTCGTTCTCGATGTACTGAGGGAAGAACGTGGGATGAGGCCCGCCGAACAGCGAGAAGAACTTCAGCCGCGCCTTGAGCTGGCTGTTGATGGTCAGGTACCTCTGGTTCTCGTTGGACGAGACGGAGTATCCGACGATGTCCGGGTTGAAGGCGGCGATCCGCTTGATGACACGGTGCGTGTGTGGACGAAACTCGAAGAGCTCCACGACGTGCCCGCCCTGCTTGGCGATGGCGGAAATGATCGGCAGAGAGTAGACCTCTTGGAACCCGATGGAGTCTGTGACCAGCCCAAGTCTGAGCGTTCGCATACGTCGATGTCCTTATCGCGTGGCAACCTTGAGAGTTCGATGCTGCCAACCCATCCCGGCCACACCGAGGGCCGTCAGGGGTCGTTACCCGCTCTGCCCCAATCCTCGGCAATTCCGGGGCCTCACTTTTGTTATCAGACCCTGCTCATGCGGATTTCCGCTCTTAACCCACGGAGTCGCCCCGCTCCATTTCTGTCCCCTGGCCTGTTTCGCCTCCCGAGTCGAGCGCCCGTCTGTGCTCGCCATGGTCTTGCGGCCGGAAGGGTTGCGTGCCTTCGTCGCGTGCGAGGGTTGCAAAAGGTACCAGATGAGGCGAGAGTAACGCGGCCGTTCGTGAATCCTGACGTCTGTTCGAGGGTCATGCTATGTGTCCAGGTCGTCTGTGGATGTTCGTGATTGCAGTGTTGCCAAACGCCTGGCTGTTCGCGGGCGCGACGCCTGCCTCGTCCGTTCCCGACGAGTTCCCGCGGTTCATCGTCCCCGGTCATGAGAAGGAGATGGACAGCCTGCGCCGCCTCTTCTGGCTGCACTACCAGCCGGCCGGACCGCTGATTCCGCTCTGGGACGAGTGGATGCCGATGTCCACCCTTTGGCCCGCCATGGGCAGCGGACGCAACTTGGAGGCCATGCGGGTCCGGTGGGCGGCGGCGCTGGCGAGCCGGGGGATGAACGCCGAAGGATATGTCCACACGCACCAGCATGACGGACTGGCGCACGCCGAGGGCTGGCCGTTCCCACTCTGGACCCAGGCGGGCGGCATCGGCTGGCACTTCCGGGGAACGGGCATCGGCGGATACGACGCCAAGCTGGTTACGGCCGACGGGTGGACCCTGGCCCGCGCCCGGGGCGGCAACATCGGCCCGAAGGGATGGGAGGTCGAACTGACCGAGCCCCGCGCCGTGGTGCAGACGCCCGCATTCTCGATCGAGGCGCGCATCTCGCCGTGGCTGCGGCTCAACTGGTGGGCCGGCGGTCTGGAAGGCGCCAACTGCTATCTGGAGTGGACGACGAAAGATCAGCCGGAGTTCTCGGCGGAGCGACGGGCGTACTTCGGCCCGGCGGGAAGCGGCGGGCAGCCCCATGCGTATATGCCCATGGGGGGCGGCGGCGGCAAGCTCAACACCGACGTCGGTGAAACGCGAACCATGGTCCCTGTCTATCGCCTGTCCGGATGGAAGGGAACGATCACGGGCCTGCGAATCGGGTTCGACAACGCCGGTCCGGCCAAACTGGTGATCAAGTCGTTCCATACCGCCTGTGACACGCGGCACAACATCAACAACTCGAACTTCATCCGGGGGTGCCACGACTACTTCGCATGGTCGCAAGACTACACGTTTCTGCGCGATCAGGTCGGGCGGATCCGCACCGCCATGCGCTTCATCATGCGAGAGTTCGACACGCGCAAACGCAAGTGCGTCTACACGACCTGGCCCGGGCACGAAGGGCGCAGCGGCGTGCGATACGTCGACGGCAAGAAGGTGATCGTTCGCGGGGAAGGCATCGGTAGCAACTACTGGGACCTCCTGCCCTTCGGCGGCGAGGACTCGCTGGCCACGATCTACTACTACGATGCCCTTCTCGATCTGGCCGACCTGGAGGAGCAGATCTCGGCCCATCCCCAGTGGTGCGTTGCCACCGGTGCCGACGCGTTCGATCCGGCGGACCTGCGGCGGCACGCACAGGAGGTCAAGGACTATGGCACCCGGCGATTCTGGAACGCCAGGACCGGCCGGTTCGGCACCGTGGATCTCGACGGCAACATGCACGATTTCGGCTTCACCTTCCTGAACAACGAGGCCGTCTACTACGGCTTTGTAACGCCGGAGCAGGCGAAGGCCATCCATGCGTGGATGGCGGGAGAGCGGATCGTGGAAGAAGACACGTCCAAGGGGCCGGACATCTATCACTGGCGGTTCGGCCCGCGATCTACCACGAAGCGCAACATCGACTACTACTTCTGGGGCTGGTCGGGCCCGGAGACCATCCCATTCGGTGCCCAGGTTCAGGACGGCGGCGGCGTGCTGGGATGGTCGTATCACGACCTGATGGCGCGATTGACGACGGTCGGTCCCGACGATGCAGCGCGGCGGCTCAGCCAAATCTGCACCTGGTTCGACGAAACACAGGCGGCGGGCGGATACCGCGAGTACTACAAGGATCCGGCCCGGGGCACCATGCAGGGCGGCAACGTGGCGGGCGGCCTTGGCCTGGACAGGGAGTTCTTCGAGTCCATTCTCGTGCCGCAGGTCATGCTCTACGGCTTCCTGGGGTTCAAGCCGACGGCCGAGGGATGTGAGACTCACCCCCGCCTGCCGGGCGACTGGTCGTCGCTGACGATCACGCGGATCCACCTGCACGATCACGTGCTGGACGTGTCGGTGCAGGGCAATACCATCGAGATCAAAGACTACACCCCAGAGGGCCGCCCACTGCGGATCGCCGCGCCGCAGGGCTGGACGGTGCGAAGGAGCGACGCTCGCTGAGAGGCCGTCCGGCTCCATTCAGATCGGCTGAATCAGCGATGCGGCCGTCGAGCGTTTGCACAACTGGGCGCCGACGCTCTCGTCAAAGAGGGCCTCGATCCCCCGCCGGCCGTGCGAGGCGTACACGACCAGGTCCGGCGACGATCGCTCGATCGTCGCCAGCAGTACGTCGGCCGGATCCCCGCGCACGACTTCGGCGGCCACGCGAACCCCTCGCCCCTCCGCCCGTTGCCGAATGCCGTCGATCAAGCCCCCCGCCTCCTGCGCCTCGACATCCAGCAGGACTGTCGTCGACGACGGCAGCATCTGGGCCGCACTGCTCCGCTGCCCTTTGAGATTCGCGTAGGTCGGCACGACGGCCAGCAGATGGAGTTCCGCACTGAAGGCCACCGCCATCTCCACCGACAGTTCCACCCCATGCCCGTGTTCGGGTGACACCTCCACGGGCGCCAGGACGCGGCGAATCCGCCCCGCGTCTCCGGACTCGCCGTAGCCAGCCGGACAGAGCAGAACCGGAATGCGGCATCGGGCCAGCGTCTGCTGGGCGATGCTCCCGAAGATCGCACGGGAGAAGCCGCCCGTTCCATGCGTCGTCATGGCAATCAGATCGGCCCCGACCTCGGCGATGTGCTCGACGAAGCTGCGGGCCACGTCGTCCACGGGCTCCTGGTGCGTGTGCCATGACACCATTCCGGACAGGCCCATCTGCGCCGCGGTCGAAGCCAGATAGGCCTCGGCCTCGGGTTCGGTCGTCAGATGACGGTCGGAATGCACGGTGGATTTCGCCCGCCGCTCGAGCACATGAACCAGCACCAGCTCGGCCTCGAACCGCTCAGCGAAGGCCCTGGCCAACGGGAGAACCCGCTCGGCCAGTCTCGACCCGTCCAACGGAACCAGGATGCGCCGAAACATGGTCACCTCCCCATTACCAGGCGAGACAGCAGAAAGAGGTTCAACGCAACCACCAACGCCGCCACCAGCGAGGCCGTCACCGTCGTTGTCTTGCGATTCACGAGGTCTCCCATGATCGACCGCCGGCTCGTGAACACGACCAGGGGAATGATCGCGAAGGGCAAGGCGAAGCTGAGCACCACCTGGCTGATCACGAGGGATCGCGTAGGATCACACCCCGCCAGGATGACGATCATCGACGGGACGATCGTGACGGCCCGCCGCAACCACAGCGGAATGCGAAACTGGACGAATCCCTGCATCATGACCTGTCCCGACATCGTGCCGACCGCCGCCGATGACAATCCCGAGGCAAGCAGGGATATCGCAAAGACCCAACTGGCCGCCCGGCCGAGAAGGGGTTCCAGCGTGCGGTGGGCCAGCTCAATCGATCCGACGTCGGCGTGGCCGGCCCGATGGAAGGTCGCGGCCGCCATGACGAGCATCGCGGCGTTGACGGCACCGGCAACCCCCATGGCGATGAGGACGTCGACAATCTGAAAGCGAAAGAGCCGCCGACGCAATCGAGGGTCCTGCACGCGGATGCGCCCCTGGGTCAGCGATGAGTGCAGGAAGATCGCATGCGGCATCACGGTGGCCCCCAGGATCCCCGCGGCCAGCAGCACACTCTCGACGCCTTCAAAGCGAGGGACCACGGCGGAGTGGAGCAGTACGCCCCAATCCGGCTTATCCAGAATCGTCTCAACCAGATAGCACCCCGCGACAATGCCGACGAAGATGGTGATCGCCACCTCGAGCGGACGAAAACCGTAGCGTTGCAGCGAGAGCAGAACGAAGGTCGCCACGGCTGTCAGCACGCCACCGACCCACAAGGGCACGCCGAACAGAAGGTTGAACCCCAGCGACGCGCCGATGAATTCGGCCAGATCAGTCGCTATGGCCACGACTTCCATCAGCAGCCACAGGAAGTAGATGACGGGTTTCGGAAAACGGTCGCGGCACACCTCGGCGAGGTTTCGCCCTGAGGCGATACCGAGCTTGGCCGCCAGGAGCTGGATCAGCATGGCCATGAGGTTGCAGGTAACGACAACCCAGAGGAGCATGTACCCGAACTTGGCGCCGCCCTCGATATTGGTGGCGAAGTTGCCGGGGTCCATATAGGCAACGCTGGCGATGAACGCCGGACCGATGAACGGCATGATCCGCGCGAGCCATGACCCCTTGTGCCGGCCATCGAGCACCCGTTGGGCGGTGTCGAGTGTGGACCGGTCTGCCGACAACGCACGCTCTGGAGGTCGTTTAGGCATGCTGCGTATTCCCTGACGGCTCTCTTCTGAGTGTCCCGGGCCCCGCAACGACATGATAGTGGCATGCGACGCGGCGTGCGAGGTGGTGCCCGGCGGAGCGGCGTCGAAGAGGCTCAAGAATCAAGAGTCCCACAATGTCACACATTGGCAGGACGTCAGCGTGTGGCCAGAGACCGGGGGCTGGGGAACGAGCGTTGGGGGACCGTGATTCTGCACCTTCTCGGAGTTCTTCCCGAGGATTGCGATCCGACACGTCGATGAATGTCTCACTTTCGACACATATTTCATATGTTTTCGGGGAGGGGGCTTGGCGGGGCAAGGAGGTAGAAGTTAGGAGTTGGGAGTTAGAAGTCAGGAGTTGCAGGTCAGTAGCCGGTCGGTGGGCGGGCGAGGCGGGTGTATTCGGAGTGGGCGAGTCGGCGAATGTCTCACTTTGTCCCGTATTGTCACAGATCTTGGACGGCAGGGTATCGGACATAGGGCGCAGTGAATAGTGGACGGTTGATCGCGATTCAATGCTGCCTCTGGGTTCTCTGTTGAGATTGGGATACGAGACGTCGGCGAATGTCTCACTTTGTCCCATCCTGTCACACATTTGGGGGCCGTCAGAGTGGCCGCGAAGAGGCACAAGGGTTGAGAGTCCCACGATATCACACACTCGGGAAGGCGGGGTGTGGGGCCTAGGGCGTGGGTTGAGGGATTGAGAGTCGGTGACGGCTCGGGGTCCTTCAGTTGGATTGCGATCCGACACGTCGATGAATGTCTCACTTTCGACACCTATGTCACACGTGTGGGGCTGCGGGGTATCGGGCATGGGGCATAGGGAATGGCGCCTTGAGGAAGCGTGCCCGGCGCGAACGCAGAGGTTCGGGCTGGTGGGCGTGGTGACTCGATGGGGCGGCGCGGGATGGCCTGGCGGGGATGTTCGAAGGGCGTGGGTGGCGCTGGGCGGTGCTGTATTCATGGGTGGTCTCTTTGGTCCGACTGTTCTCCTGGTCTACCTGGGAGAAGGGGGCCGGTGATCGGCGGGCAACCGGTGGGAACAGGGCCGTGGTGCGCAAGCACCCGGTTACGGATGTGACGGTGTTGTCCGAGCGTAGCGGGGGCGTGTTCGATTGTTGCGAAGAGGAGCGGTCACTTGCGCGACGCGGCTCCGTTTGGAGCGGGATCGGAGTTGCGAGGCGGGCGGTTGTTCGCCCGGGCATCCGGAGCGAGACGCTCCGGGTCGGGATGAGCGGGGCGGGGAGGGTTTGACGTTCAGAAGAGCTGCGTGCCGTTTGCCGTCAGCCACCACGGAGTCCCGGGCGGTAGCTACCGAGTCAAGCGGGCACGGATGTATTCGCAGGCATTGTCAGTACAGCGCGAGAGCTGAAACTGATTACCTGTAATGACACTCCTTACCTTGTGGATTGTGACGACTTCTCCCTCGATGACAAAGGCCACCTTCCTCCCGAGGTTGCCGCGTGTGAACTGCTCGAGGTTGGTCGCGGCGTCTCTCGTCAGCTCCATCGTCAGAACGGTGAACCCCCTGGAATCCTTGACTGATTCCGGCGGTTTTGCCAACTTTAGGGCAATATCCGGCCTCTTGCGAAGCAGTAGATACCGCGGCGACTGGTTCTCGGCCTCACGAAGGTATTTCTGGTCGTACCGAGCGATCTGTTGATCCGGCGATGGCTTTGGCAATCCTTCGGCGCCTTGGGCCTCGGCCAGTATCAGGTAGAACCCTGTCTGGGCGATTGCCTTGTCCATCTCGGCCTTGTCGTACTGGTTGGACACGGGGTCGATTTCATCTCGCAACTTGCTCCTTCCACATGCCGACACAGACAAGACCATCGCGAGGCCAACGACGGTGAGAACGATTCTCATCTCATGCTCCTGATAGGATACACCCGTCAACAAGAGGCAGGCCCAGAAGAGCTGCGTCCCCTATTCAGGCACCCGGGTGCTTGATGGCTGCACGCCATGAGGCGAAAGACACCTGTCTTGCACCTCCTTGCGAAGTTCCGGGCTTCTCGGGCGGTAGACATACTCGTGCTCGCTCACTGGATTACAGTGGACGAACGACAGATTCAGGTCAAAAGGAAGTTGTGGTTCGAGTACTTGGAGGAGATCTCCCTTGGGAGGTCTACCGTCGACGAGGAGATTCGGTCGAATCCTGCTTTGGTATCTCGGAACAGAGAGGGACGCCCGGTGGGCGTTCCAGAGCTCTTGGACGTATTCCTCATGCCGAGGATCACCAAAGTATGCGGTGCTCAGGGAATGGTGAAGTTGAAGAGCGTTCATCTGTGAGACATCAGAACGCTCGACGACATCGTACGCAAGGAAGTCTTTGAATCCGCACTCATATTTGTCAGCGTCGAACAGCAAGGCGGTGGTCCACGAATTCAGTGGATAGAAGATCTGCAGGCCTGGGCACTGCAATCCCAGCACGCCGCGGTTACGCACCTTCCTGCAATAGGTGTTATAGAAGACGACAGGAGCATCGCTGAAGATGAACGGATAATCAGTCCGATTTCGGAGGAGGCACAAAGACATGTCCGTGATCAACAGTCGGCTCTCGAGAGCGATGCTGAGAACTTGCGCAATTGTCGCAGAAGGTCTCTGGGTGAGGCGGACGTTGCCTGCTTCGATTTCACGAACGATTTCGTCAACGTTCTCGACGCGGGGGGAATGCTTGAGATAGTGCTTGAAACACTCAAGCAGGAACTTCTCCCTTGCGGGAAAGGTCTTCTCGATTTCAAGGGCGGTTCTTCCCCGTTGGAACACAACAGCCTCGAAGAACCATGCCAGTTCCTCTGGAGAGAAGAAAGGGGCGCCCTTCTTCCACGCCACTTCGAGAGCCGCGCGAATGCCGGCGCTTTGTTGAAGTTCCACTTGAGAGAACAACCGTTCAAGGTCCTTGGATCCATAGAAGTTCTGCCGCGCGCATTGCCCCTTGATCGATGCGCACGGGATGATCGTGCCACGACGTGTCAGTAGCGTTCCAATCGTCCTCCCGGTAGTGGAGAAGTTCCGGAAGTAGAACTGCGGCACATAGTGTTGATTGGCGCAATCTGCCATGGGGTCCGGTTCCATCACGACGCGGCTGCCCGCCCAAGGTCGGGGACTGCCCGGGAGCCAATACGGGACGCAGCTCGTTTCCTCCTTGCTTGGGCGGCTCCCGGCACCTACGACCAGAACGGGGAAGGGCAGTCTGCTTGTCAGCCGCGTGCCCATTTCTGACACACCCGAGCTGGACGATCCTCGGTCCGGTTTTCGGAGCGAGGACGCCCCGGCTCAGACCGGCCGGGACGCACTATCTCATGTCCGACCCAGCGACGCTTATTCGATTCTTTGTCGCGCTCTTACCAAGTCGGACAGCAGTTGTTCAAACGCTTGCAGGCTCGCGTTTGGTGTCTTGTAACGCAGCAACAGCATCATCGCGCCGATTAGCTGCGGAAGTTCACGAACGACTTTCTGCTTCAAGTCGTCGATGAAAACCTCAATTCGCTCATGTGCCGATGAATCCATCGGCGCTTTTCCGGCGATTAAATCTTCAGCTTTCTTGCGCACCGCTGCTGATGCCGATTGCTCGGCGGCGCGATAAGCCGCGATGATGTCCCCGCCGTCAAGAAGGGATTGCACAACTGCAGGCAAGTTGCTGGGCCTGAGCGGGCGATGATTGCTAGTCCTCAACGCGCGGAGTTCCGGCACGGTTCCGCTCAATTCTGCGCACACCTCCAAAATGGCATCCGTCGTTATGGTGACGCTGTCGAACCACCGTCTCGACTTCATCCGGTCCCAGATCGCCGCAGCGGTGCGCACCTCGTAGCACGTCCGGACAACAGTCTCTCCCAGGGACGTTAGCGTTAGTGGACTATTTGCCGTCGCCAGCGGCTCGCCGAAGTGTTCCGTGCTAAGCATCAATCCCTCGTAGCTCGCTTGCGCGTCGCCTCCTAATCCATTCTTGAGCGCGTTATCGAACATGCAGCCGCGGTAGGCATCGAGAATGCGGTCCGTGCCGGGCCAACGCTGCAGCACCCTGTTAAACGACGAATTGAGATGTGATCCGGCAAGCGTCCGTCCCGGTTTTGCCAGCTCGCTCCTCAGGGAAGACCGGACGACCGATCTGGCGGGATCGACCAGATAGTCTGAGAAGACGGTGTGCGATTCGATGGCCTTCCCGTCCGCGTCTGTCATTTGATACGGCGTGTACATTTGAACAACGTCGCCCACCAGATGGCCCGATGTCCGCCCCCCGCGCCCCGCAATGTTGCGAAGCAATAGGGGCGACATGGCGGCTTGTGTCTCCCCCTCCCAGTCGTAATGGCTGGGCGACGCAATTACTACCGATCGAAATGGAAAGTCCGACCCTTCGGCAAGCGTGGTGGTCGCATACACTATCGGAACAGCCGCCGCTTGGAACGCGTCCTCCAGCAATCGGCGCACTTCGGTAGGCAGCGCCGCGTTATGGTAGGCGACGCCTCGCTCCAAGCAATAGTTGAGTAAGCTGAGATAAGCGTACTTCTTCGCGATCATCTGGCCCACCCGATCAACGTGTGGCTCGATGAGGGCAGGTGAACGGCTCTTCGCGGCGATCACTGCCAGTTCGCGCGTCTGCCTACGTGACGAACAGAAGACAACCACCGGCCCGTTTGACCGTTCGTGCCAACGTTCAGCATACCACGCAACTCGACTGCCGAGTGGATTGGTAAGTTGATGCGCAATACCATGCTTATTCGAGGCCGTAGGCCAGCTTGGCATTGGCGGACAGAACTTCTCAAGTACCGTGATGTTCTGATCGGACACCTGTTCGAGATCGGTGATGATGAAGAGTTTGTCCTCCGGATGCCAGTACGCTGGAAACAGGGGATTGGGCCGCCAGTTGCCGACGACCAAAGCGGTCTTCCCAACGTTGAGCCATCTAGCAAGGTCATCGGTATTTGAAACCACTGCCGACATGCCAAAAATGCGGTCTGGATGCCCAGTTCTTGCCTGCTCCAACAAGACACGTGCGATCAGGCATTCATACGACGCGCCCCGTCCAGATTGCGAGAGCATGTGCAGCTCATCAAAGACAATTATGCACGCTCGCTGCAATATCGATGGATTGGTAACCAACACCGAATCGAGCTTCTCCGGCGTAGCAACTAGCAACGCCCTTCCTTTTTCAAGGTCTCGTAAGTTGACCTCGTCCTCTCCGTAAGCGCCAACCACAGTGATGTCCGAGTTCTTCAGCCGGGCTCTCAACGTCCTTTCTATACCGTAAGCGATCGCCTGGTAGGGGACCACCAAGACAGCTATACCCGAGCCTTCGGCTTCCAGTGCGAGAACGCTGACGACTTCCGCCACGAACGTCTTTCCGCTGCTCGTCGGTGTACAGAGCAAGCCGTTGCCGGTCTTGGCTGAAAGCCATTCCCGGATCGCCGGCTCTTGACTCGGCAAGAGCACCAGACGTTGAGCGTGGGCGAGCTCCTGGAGATACCATTTTGGTAGAATGGCATCGGCTTCTCGCACGACCCTCAGAAGGCTCAACGAGCCCAGAAGGGGCAGGGTCTGTGAAAGCCGATAGCCCAAGGCCTTATCAAGGTCCAGGTTGACGGACGGGTCGGTACAGATGTCAAAAAGGCGATTCTGCCCATCCGTAACAACTCGTTCACGCTCGCATAACCAAGGCTCGGTCACGGCGACCGGCAAGGCCGACTTTTCTGGCTCAGTCAAATGTCGAACCGCCAGGACCGCATCGAGCAGCACATCGTCCGAAACCGCCGTGGGGGAATACCGTCTTGAGAGTGACAGCGCAATCCGTGCAGCCGCAAGGTTGCCGCTTTGCAGATAGGCAATGCTGGCTTCGCGTGCCCAGTGTGCCTTGAGGATTGGGTCTTGCAGCAGCTCCGCAACGAAGAACATGACGCGGGCCGCCCGTGCGATGGGAGAACGGTTGTCGGCGGGCACCGTGGACGCTGTTTCCCTCGCCAAGTCCGCCCACATGGATGCGATATTGCGCGCTGCCGCGGCGTGCTGAAGCAACGCCTCGCGCTTGGGAGGCTCGACGCTGTCATAGAGGAACGAGCGGTAGTAACTGATGACCAGGGATCGTTCGCGTCCCACCAGTTGATATTGCTTTTCGCGGTCAAGGATGCGGCCGAGGGGCTCGCTCATCGGGAACACCCCCTTCCGCATGCGAAGTCCATGAAGGTCTGTTCGATGGCGGGCACGCGCAAGTACATGCCGCTGACCGACGACCAACCTTTCCCCTTCAGGTTACCGACGATTGTCTCAATTCTTCTGACGCATGCGTCTTTCTTCGGACCGTCGCCGGAAACACCGGTCGGCACGAGCATCACCTTCGTCGAATCCTCCGGACAGGTGCCCAGGCAGTCATTAACGCGCGGCACATAGCGATCGTACCCGAACCGCTGTAGGTTCCATTTCAGGTGCTCCGCCGTCGATGCCAGGCGGCCCTTCGCGAAAAGCTCCTCGAAGTCGTCCTCGCATCTTCCGAAATACGCCGGACTTTCTCGCGTCGCTTTAACCTCTTGTAGATACAGCCGGTCCCTCGCTGGTTCCATCTCGGGGTGAAAGGAGCTGATGTCTACCAGCGGGAAATTGCCTGAGCCAAGGGGATCCGCAGCGCGAAAGCAATGAATGAAAGGGTGGCTCAGGGCGTCCTGCTCGCGACGGATCACGTAGACGCAGAACTCGGAGATCGAGCCGAGCAAGCCATCACCAATCAGATATGACTTGCCAGTCGGGACCGTCGTGGCGACCTGGGCACCGGTACGGTACTGGTAGGTGGCGTGGAGATGCCTCCTTAGCAAGGCGACGAAGCTCGGGCCGTCCGTGACGTCAACTATGATCGCCGTCTCGCTGCTCGACGCATCACAGTAGAAAGAGCTCATCGTGTACCCCCGCTGTTAGCGTGTCTCAGTGCTGCAATTGAGTGCCTCGCGCGCCCAACGGATGAAGAACCCGCCGTAGCCGCGGCAGCGGCCGAGGACGCTGCTCTTGAAGGTCGCAAGGAGAAAAACGAACATTCTACCCTTCGGGAGAAGCAGGATGCCCCCTTTCTTCCTCGCAGCAGCTCCGAACCTTGAAGGAGCTGATCCGATGGACCGCGAACAAGTCTAGATCCATGGTTTCTCATACGATGAGGCGAATCTTGCCGTGAGCGCCGTCTGGCGCCACCCAGATCGATGGCCTTGTCCTTCGAGCTGTGGCTCAGGAAGACGTCGTATTCGAACCGGTCAGACATGGGTCACCATGGATGTCGGACTCCTACGGGGCATCGAAGACGGCATATCGATCTGAGAGGCGTAGTGTAATCCAGAGGGGACGCAGGTCAATAGCGAGGGGCTGGGTATTGGGGCTAGGGGTTAGAGACTGGGGAATAGGGGGTTGGGGCGGAGGGGCGGGAGGGTGCAAGACCTTCGGTCTTGGGTTTCCTTTGGGGCAATTCCCGGGGGCGTCGCTTCGCTCGCCGCCCGGCTGGTTCTGTTGCAGGGCTTCGGCCTGAATGGCGGCAGGCGTGATGGCTGCGGGACAGAGCGGGCAGAATCGTGCCTCCGTTCGCGGCTCGCGCGTACGCTCGCCCTCCCAACAACGCTCGGTCTGCCGAGTGCAAGAAACGCAGGGTCCGTCGCGAAGCACCTTCTTTGCGTTCGTGAGTCAACGTGGTGCGTCTGCGGCGTGCGATGCACGCCTGGACACACCCTACACGCTTCCGGTCGTGCCTACGGGACCCACGGCCGGTGCATCCGCACTCGCAATCTGAGTGCCGAACAGAATTGAGGGTGTGCCGGTTCTTCCGCCCTCCCGTCTCCCGAAGAAAAGGGGTCAGGCACCGTTGTGCGGAGCACCCTGCGGGCCGCTTCGCGGCAAGGGAGCCAGACCCCGTGTGCAGCGTCCCTTGTGGCCGCCGACGGGCACCTGTATCCTCCGTCCGGCAATGCTTCCGGCCAGGCCGTGTTGGTGTGAGGTGAACGCATGAATCTTCGAGCGATCGTTTGCTGTTTACTGGTCCCGTTGACGGCTGCGCACGTGGTGTTCGCGCAGGATTCGAAGGGATCACCATCATCCCAGGCCACGTCATCTCAGATCGGCGGGTCAACGGCATCGAGGGTGGCCGGAACGACCCAGGGGCCGGAGTTCTTTCCTGTCTGCACGCAGTTTTCGCCCGTTCCGTCCGGCAAGGGCTGGACGGGTCAACAAGGCGCCCTGAGCGAGGGCGTGCTGCGCGAGACCGTGGATGACATCATCGGACACGGCTTCACCGGGTTGGAGGCGGACACCCACCGGCCGGAGGCGGAGGCGGCGTTCATTCTGAAATACGCGCAGGGGCGGGGGATGTTCATCACGCACCATGCCGGCAGCCTGGAGCTGTTCGGCCGGGACGCGCCGCCCCAAACGTGCGTGTACTCGGCGGAGTACGCCAAGGCCGTCCGCCGCGGTGCCGAGCAGGCGTTGGCGCCGCTCAAGAACATCCAGCGACTGTACAACGTGTTTCCCTATCAGGATGAGCCGTTTCACTGGGGGCCAAAGTCCTTCGGCTATAACCCCGAAGTGAAGGCGGAGTTCAAGAAACGCTACGGTTATGACCTGCCGGCCAATCTGGAGGCTGTCAGGGACGACCCGAAGAAATGGCTCGATGTGATCAACTTCCGGTCGGACTATTTCCCGGACGGCTGGCGCCAGGTGTACCGGATCATCAAGGACATCAACCCGAACTTCAAGACGGTACTGACACACGACAGCCATAACACGTTCGGCGCCGGATACAGTTCGCATTCGGAACTCGCGATTGACGACGTCTTCCACTGGGGCGGCGACTTCGCCGACATGTTCGTCTTCGACATCTATCCGTACATGATGTTCGATTTCCGCTTCGGAGAGGCATCGAAATTCCCCAAGCCGCGTATCAGCCAGACCCACTATTCGTTCGCTCAGATGCGAAACCTGACGCGGGCGTACAAGAAGGAGCTGGGTTTCTGGGTGGGCACGTACAACCCTGCCTGGTTCGACAGCTATATGGGACCGCAGCTTCAGGCGACGTATTGGTCGGAACGCGAGATGAGCACGACGGCCGTGGCCCAGGGCGCGGACTTCGTTCTGACGGGCTACAGGATCCCCGTCGATGCCCGGCACTGGGACTCGTTCGGACAGGGACTCCGCCTGATCCAGAAGGCGGGCGGACGGCTGCTCGGGGCCCCGAAGGTGAAGGCAAAGGCGTGTATGCTGTTCCCGCGCACGCACTACATCCAGCTCCAGGAGGAGTATTTCAACGTCGGGCTGTCCTTTGAGCTGTTTCTGCGCGCCTTCGGCGAGTTGGATATCCTTCATGAAGAGCAGATCACGGATGATGCCCTGGACGGCTACGAGATGCTGGTGCTGTTCGACGTCAGACTGGTTCCGAAGGCGGTGGCCGAGCGGATCGCGTCGTTCGTGGGGAAAGGGGGCGTCGTGATTGCCGATTGCGTGCCCCACCTGGATGAATACAAGCGGCCGATGTCGACGATGGAGACGCTGTTCGGCGTGACGTCGGCCAAGACAGGACGGATCCGACGCACGGGTCACTGGGTGCCGCGTGTGAAGGGGGAGCCGTACTGGGACAATCGGCCGGCGAACCCTCCGGACGAATCCGCGTTCACTACGGACACGCTGAAGGGCAGCGCGTTGGGCCAATCGCTTGATCTGACCCTCGTCAGTCCGCGGCCCTGCACGGTCACGACGGCCGAGGCCCTGATCGGGACGGCTTCGGGTCAGCCGGGGGTGATTCATCGAAAGGCCGGCAAGGGTCGGGCCTTCCTTCTTGGCTTCTGCGTTCAGGATACGTACTTCAAGAGCTGGAAGGACGAGAACCCGGCGTCGCGAGCCCAGTTGCGGGGGCTGATGCGGGCGATGACGGATATGTCGGGCATTCGACCGCACGTGTATTCGTCGAACCCGGACATCGAGGCCTCGATCCGCGCCAACGGGCGCGAGGGATTTCTGTTTGTCATCAATCATGAGGCGAAGGCGCCCGAGACGACCGTTCGGCTGGCGAACCTGGACTTTCCCATCGGCAGGATTGTCGATCTGGCCGATGATCGGGCGGTTCCGTTCCGGCAGAAGGAGGGGGTGGCCGAACTGACGGTTTCCGCCCCCTTGGGTGAGACCCGGCTCCTGCACGTGCTTCCCAAGTAGCAGGGCCGCCGATTCACGTCGCCGTCACGCTGCCTGGACAGGGACTCGTGGCCAGGAGGTGGGGGTCTTTTGGAATGTCCCCTTTCTTTCCTGGTATCCGGGTCGGGGACGACGGCTCGGACGGGGCCGCTCTCAGTAATACGGAGAGGCGTCGAGCACGCGAGGGGACGTCGCGTCTGCGGGGGGCGGTCGGGGATGGCACTTTCGCGGTCTGGCATTCGTGCTACAATGCCATCGCCCCTGACGGGCACAGTGATTCAACACCTCATAACCGGAGAACCAGACGATGACCAGGCAACCGATGAACCGTCGGCGTTTTCTTCAGAACTCGGCCGTGGCCTCAGTGGGGCTGGCCGCCGGCACCGCCGCGCGTGCACGGGCCGCCCAAGGGACGCCCGCCAACGACAAGGTGATCCTCGGGTGCATCGGTATCGGCGGACGTGGGCAATATCTCGTGGACGCCTTCTCCAGGCGTGCCGCCAAGCAGAAGGACTGCGAGATCGCCTATGTGTGCGATGTGCGCAAGGTCAATCTGTCGGCCGCGGCCGCGATCGTGAAGAAGAACCAGGGCAAGGAGCCCAAGGCCGTCGACGATTTCCGAAAGATCCTCGACGACAAGGGCGTGGATGCCCTGATCATCGCGACGCCCGACCATTGGCATTCGCTGCCGGTGGTTTGGGGGGCACAGGCCGGCAAGCACTCGTATGTGGAGAAGCCCGCCTCGCACAGCATCTGGGAAGGCCGCAAGATGGTCGAGGCCTCTCGCAAGTACAAGAAGGTGGTTCAGCTCGGCACGCAGACCCGCAGCAGCGAGTACATGCGGAAGTGCATTGACTACATCCAGGCCGGCAAGCTGGGGAAGATTCACCTGGTCAAGGTGTACAACTTCCTGCCCAAGCGAACCGACTTGAAGGCCGTGCCCGATTGCGAAGCCCCCAAGGGGTTCGACTACGAGAAGTGGCTGGGGCCGGCGCCGATGCGTCCCTACAACCCGCAGCGGGTCGGTAGCTGGAATTGGTGGTGGGACTACTCGGGCGGCGACATCATCAACGACGGCGTCCACCAGATGGACCTGGCGAACTGGGTGATCGGCCATCAGTCGCCCACGGGCGTCTATTGCCAGGGCGGCAAGCTGGCCGTCAATGATCCGATGGACGCGCCGGACACGCAGGTGGTGACGTATGAGTTCCCCAAGATGCTCATGACGTTTGAGAACGCCCTGTGGACGCCGTATATGAACAAGGTCGACTTCCGTCTGCGCGACGGCGATTACTTCCCCGACTGGCCGTTCAACTCGACGCGGGTGGAGGTGTACGGCACGAAGGAGATGATGATGCTGGCGCGGCACGGCGGCGGCTGGCAGGCCTTCAAGAACGGCGCGAAGGATGCGACGGTGATCAAGCGCGACGGCACGGGCAAGGAATGGAAGGAGACGTACAAGGTGTCGGCGGCCGTCGAATCCGGCTTTGCGCATGGCGTGCAGGGCAACCCGTGGCACCAGGACAACTTCATCAAGTGCATCCGAACGGGCGAGCGTCCGAACGCGGACATCGAGTGGGGCCACCTGTCGACGGTGCTGTGCCACCTGGGCAATATCGCGTACCGCGTCGGCTGCAAGCGGTTGTTCTGGGACGGGAAGAAAGAGGTGTTCACGAACTGCGACGAGGCGAACGCCCTGATCAAGCGGACGTATCGCGAGCCGTGGGTGATTCGTGACGAGGTGTAGCCGGAACGGCGTGCGTTGGGGATGTGTGGTGGATGGTGCGCGCAGCGATGTGCTGCGCCGGAGGCCGGTCATGGGTGGGCTGTGCATTCTGTGTCTTGCCGCGTTGTGCCAGGGCGCCGAACCGGCGACATCTGCATCGTCGCCGGCCTCGCAGCCGGGCAAGGTGTTCGAGCTGAAGCGAGAGAGCGTCTCGAAGCAGGGGCTGCGGATACCCTGTATGCGACGTGGGGTGAGCGTGACGCCCACGGCACACCTTCCGGAGGGTATCAAGGCGGCGGAGGGCGAGGCGCCGCTCGTGGTGGTTCCAATCCCGAGTTCCCAGGCCCGGACCCGTTCGCGAGGCAAGGTGCTTCAGGCGGCGGATGGGTACATCACGCTGGGCAGCGAGAAGTCCAATCGCTATCGAGTCATCATCGTGCGATCGGAAGCGGGAATTCGCTGGTGCGACCGACTGTATGTGGATGCCAACGCCGACGGCACGTTCGGCGAGGGCGAGTCGTGGGACATCCGCTCGACGAACGGTTCCGTGACGGTGGAGACAGACCAGAAGAACTATCGCCACTTGACAGTCGAGTCTATCGCACTGGTTCAGTCGGAAGGCGAACGGAAGATCCCCTACTGGATCACCGTTGACCTCTATCAGTATATCCAGAACCTCCGCCTGGCCTATCGAAGCGACACGCTGGTGGTGGGCAAGGCAGCCTTCGGGGACAAGACGCACCTCGTGGGCATCTATGACGCCGGCTGCAAGGGACGGTTTGACGGTCGCGTGGAACTCCCGCCCGCCGGCGGCGAGAACGCGATGAAGTATTGGCCCGTCTACGCATGCCAAATCCTGGTCGATGTGGACGGAGACGGTCGATTTCAATCGAGCCCTCGTCCGTCCATGGAGTTGGAGCACCGCTGGCTCACGCGACTGATACGCTACAGCAACCACTACTACGACATCGCCGTTCAACCGGACGGTTCATCCCTTTGTGTGACCCCGACCACGCCCAAGACAGGCACTTTGAAACCGCCTCAGGGCATCGTATCGGGCGATCTGATGGGCCCGGAATGCGCGATGGTCCTCCCTGGAAACAATGAACCTATCAGGCTACCGGTGGGCCGGTATGTGGTTTCGAGTTTCACGTACCGTCAGGGACTTGCCAACCTCCTCGTTTACGATCGCAGTCACCAGAGCCAGTTCGAAGTCAGGGAAGACCAGGAAGGCACGTTCAGCGCGGGCCCGCCGCTGGAACTGCGAACGGAGGTGCCCTCTTCCAGACTCCGTCGGCAACCGGGCAAGACGCTGACCCACTACATCCAGCTCGAAGCCTTCGATTGCGCGGGGCGTGAGGTCGCGAGCATGTCGGGCAAGATGGGCATGGATAAGCCAGTGCCTCCGAAGTTCAAGATTGTGGATAGTTCGGGCAAGACGGTTCACAGCGGCCAGTTCGAGTTTGGCTGAGGTTTCACATGCCGGTACTCGTGGCGAGTACCATCAAACGTGAGCGGAACGTTCACGATCACACCTGAGTGGCCGGAGGGGCCGTTCAAGGTCGGCAAGGTTGTGTCGGCGAAGGTGGAGATTCAGTAGCGGGAGGCCGGACGCGTGAGGTGCCGACCGGCATAGGCTCCCTCGTCCGGAGAATGTCAGCCGATGACCGCGTCATGCATCTTGCTATTTGCTGCCTTCGGCGTAGTGTCGGGCAAGGACCTGCCGATAGAGGTGATCGGCCCCGAGAGGCGCCCCCTGCCGATGTTGTGCGATTCCAAGACCGAGACGGGAGTTACGGTGTCTGCCGGGTCGTACACGATTCGACCCCATCCCGGCGAAGCGATCATCGCCCTGTCCTTTCACGTTCAGACGCAGAACAAGGGCAAGGTGACCGTCCGGTGCGACGACGTGATGCCGCGATCGCTCGCGCTGGAGGCGGGGACGCGGTGGTATTCTCTTCGGCTTCCGAACAGTGTCGCGGGCAAGATATCCGTTACCTGGGAGGCGGCGGGTGCATCGTGGAACGAGACACGGGTGCTGACGCGTATGCCAGTGACGTCGCGGCCGGAGAACGCCACGCCGGAGGTGGTGCGGGGAGCGGTGACCGTTCCGTCGGAGGCGGGCCGACCAGCGTGCGACATTGCTCCGGGGTTCATGTGCAACTGGTTCGATCGGGGCCTGACCGACGGCATGACCCGGGCCGGGACCCGGGATGAGCTCATCGCGAGGCTGAAGGAGTTCGGGGCCGGTTCGATCCGCTATCCGGGGGGATCGTGGACCTATGGCTATCCGCCGTATGAGGAGGCGGTACCGGTGTTCGTCAAGGCCGGGATGGACACGTACTCGTATGGGCTGAGGGAGCTGAACCGGTTCGGGTGGGCCAGTGCGGAGCAGTACTTCCGGTTCTGCCGCGACGCGGGGCTGACCGCATGGTACGAGATCAACCCCGGCTTCTGGTACGACCGCAAGACCCGCCAGGTCCGCAAGACCCTCGCGATGGACAAGGCCAAAGACCCGTTCAAGGGAGATGAGATTGCGGCGGCGATGGCAGAGACGGTCGAATTGGCCAAGTTAGCCAAAGGCATCGGCGTGCCGGTGATCTGGGAGATCGGCAACGAGGATTACTGCTATTTCACGGCGCCGACGTATGCCCGGCTGGTCGGTGCCTTCGTCGAAGGGCTTCGCCGGTTCGACCCCAAGGTACGGGTGGCCGTCTGCGGCGACAGCTATAGCTGGAGCGACTGGAGCTTCGCGGATGCCCTGGTGAGCGAGCTGGGACGGGTGGGTGTCAAACGAATCGATTACAGCAGCCAGCACCTCTATCTGGAGGGGATCTGGGAGCCGGTGGGCAACACGTATCGCGCCCGCCGATGGAGCACACCACAGGAACTGAGCGACTCAACGGCATCATGCTGGTGGAACATTCGCCCCCTGTTCGTCGCCCGACCGGAGCGGTTCCGCAGCTCCGGCCTGGGCGAGACCCGGATGGCGATGACGGAGTTTAATGTCGTGTGCAACGCCCCGGCCGGTGACATCGAGCACTCGGTGGGACGGGCCTTGGGCGAGGCCGAGGCCGTGTGCGGCATCCTTCAGGATGTGGCCGCACTGTTCTTTCACGATCTGGTTCGCACACACCCCGACGAGACGTTCTATGCGAGACTGGACTACTATCCCGACAACCCGGCCGGGAGGAAGTACCACTGGTTCCCGGAAGGAGCGGCGGCCGGCATCGTCATTCCCCATGCCGGAGGCCGGATTCTCTGGCGGGAGGGTGGGCTGTGCATCAGTTACAGCAGCAAGGGCCTCTATGCGACGTGCGTGAACCGCAGCGGCGTCTGGCGCAGGGTGCAGGTGGATATGCGAGGCCGCTCGATCGATGCGACCCAGCCGGCGGAGTGTCGGCAGTTTCGGGCCGCGGCCGCCGAGTGTTCTTACTTCGATTACCATCTGAATCGCTCGCAGATCGCCCCATCGCCCCGCATGCCGATGGAGTTTGACTCACCGCCGTTCAGCGTGGTGGGGATCCGGATCGGTTTGAGATGATCCTGAGCCGGCATGCTTGTGGCCGGCGGCCGTTGGTGGAAAGATGTGGGGGTATGGTTGCTCATGCCGAATTGCCGGCTTGGACTCTCCACGTCGGAGCACGGTCGTCGATATGGGCATAGGGCAGCCCTCGGGAGCTATGTTCGATGAGTTGTGATGAGTCCTGCAAGGTCCACGAGTACTCGGTGGCATCGGTTCTGTTGCACAACGTGCCGTACCTGGTGATGCTGCTCCTGGGAGCGGCGGTGCTGAAGATGTCGTTAGCCGGGTGGGCGTGGCCGGCGGCGGTGGGATATGGCGTCTATGGGGTCCTCGGGGCGTTCTGGATCATCCTGTTCATCTGCCCCCACTGTCCGAGCTATGGACGGTGGAGCTGCCCGTGCGGTTACGGCGTCGTAGCGTCTCGATTAAGGGCGGCCGACGACCGATCGCTGTTTGCGCGGAAGTTCAAGCGTCACATCCTGTTCATTGTTCCGCTGTGGTTCATTCCGCTGTTGGTGGGCGTCCCAGTTGTGATCAAGTCCTTCTCTTGGATGATGATCGTGCTGATGGCCGCCTTCGCCGTCAATTCGTTCGTCGTTCTTCCGATGGTCTCGACGGGTGAGGGGTGCAAAGAATGCCCGCAGCGAGACGAATGCCCCTGGATGGGCAAGAAGGAATCCGCCGAGCAGGCGGCGTGAGGGAGCCGCCGGACCGCCGGGGAATGGCAGCCGCCTGTCGATAGCAGCGGAGATACCGGAACGTATTCCTGCGAAACCGAAAAGTTGCGCGTGCGCAGACGGCGTCGGGTGGAGATCGCCCGACTTGGAGGACACTGTTGCGATTTCGACTCGCTGCGATTCACAGAATATTCGCTCCCAAGGGGATTTGCGCGACGGGACTTGTCAACCAGTTGTTCGACCCATAGGATTGTTGTAGAGACGTCACATAACTGATCCGCTTCTCTACCCGGGCACGTTGATCTCCAAAGCGGCAGGAGTAGAGACATTAGAACACCGGACGGTTCGACTGTTCGGTCCGAGTTTCATCCTCTCGTGTGTCCGTCCGCTTTGGAGCGTTGTGTTGTTAGGCCTTCCGGAGGCATCTGTCATGACCACTGCCACAAATTCCAGACATGTTAGGGAACATGGGTTTACGTTGATCGAACTGCTGGTTGTGGTGGCGATCATTGCTCTGCTGATTTCGATTCTGTTGCCATCTCTTGGACAGGCGAGGGCCCAGGCGCGATCGTCTGTATGTTCGTCGCGAATCAGCCAATTGACCAAATCTATCCTGATGTATGCCGAGGATTTCGGAGAAACCCCGCCGTTTGTGGGGATTGGCTGGGAGGACATCAAGTCACCGAGCGAACCCTCGTCCAATATCTCGGAAACCTCATCGGCCCCCGGTGACATACCGAGGATGAGCCGATTGGGGTGGGCCCTGGCGGAAGACTGGCTGAGCAAGTACTTCGATCAGATGTGGAACAAGACAGAGGAACAGTGGCTGACCGGCTGTGGCCCACGGAGCGGCTCGCTGTTCAACTACACACGGTTCGAGACGCTGTACCTATGTCCGGAGTTCCAGCGTATCGGCAACAAGGCGCAGAACCAGTTCAACTACACACGCACCGTTCTGGGACGGAAGTGGATCTTCGGCGGCGACTATGGGAAGCTCGCCAATGGCGGAGTGAATGAGGGCGATTACTGGGGCGGGAGCGATTTCGGGGCACCGGGCCCTATCGTGAAGATCAGCAGTGTTTACGCACCAAGCCGATTTACCATGTTGATGGATGAATGGTGGCTGCGGCATGTCGGCGCTGACCCGAGTGAGCACACACCGTATGGACGCGAAGGGACCGTAAGCGGCGGATGGTCGGCGATCGACTGCATGTTTTTCCCGTTCGCCGATGAGTACGGTCAGTATCACGGAAGTGACACTAGCGGTAGATTCACAGCCGACCTGACCAAGGTTAAGCTGAGCAACTGTTCATACTATGACGGTCACGTTGGGACGGAGCGAGACCCGTTGCCGGGCCGATCGACCATGGACATGGGCAGCTTTCTCCTGACATACGGGGCGGACTTCATCAGGTGGCTGGGTGAACACGTGTTCGCCCAACGGGGACGTGATTTCAGGCTGTAGCCTGCGATTCGTGGTCGCTTACCGAATTCGATCTTCACAACAGTAAGCAGTGTCCGTTTTCATGCGCCGAAACGACCGGCTCATGAGATACTTCTACCATTGATGATCCACCGAAAGCACAGCCCGCATTCCTAAACGTGAGGACCAACACTGGACAGACGGCAAGGGGATGTGCTACTAAGGATTCACTGAGAGCACTCTCCCTCGCGGGGCGGAGCCGTCGAAGCACGCATCGGGTGGGAATCCTTGTGCCAACCTGGAGTGTGGAATGCCTGCACCTCGCATATTCTTGCGCGTATGGGTGATCGTCGTTGGTTTGATGGCACCGAGCGTGGTCTCGGCGGAGGAGCCGCCCCGAGGGGCCAAGACTCAGCCGTCGGAGGGCCTGCGGCTGCGATCCGGGCCCTATGCCCGGTTTGTCTCGCGCGATGCCGTCGAGATCCTCTGGGACATGATGGAACCGGCCGCCGCCGTGCTGACCTATGGCAAGAAAGGCGGGGAGCTGACGCAGAAGGTCGATCTGGCCGACGCCAAGGGCTCGCACGCCGCCCTGATTCGCGGGCTGGAACCCCGCACCGAATATTCGTACCGCATCAAGGTCGGTGCCGGCGGGGCTGAGCGGCTCAGCCGCATCTACCCACTCGATACGAGCCTCAATTATGTGGTGCCCCCCGTGCCTCCGCCTCCCGCGTCACTCGACAGTGACGCCCAGGCCGGCCTCTACCGGAAGGCTGCCGAGTGCATCCTGGCCGAGAGCCGGATCACGCAAGGGTACTGCCTGGTCTACGGACTGACGTCGGGCAGGCTGGCGTATGAACTGGCCCGTCAGAGCAATCTCATCGTGATGGGCTATGATGAGGACGACTCACGCGTCCAGACCGCGCGAGCCTGGCTTTCGAAGACGGGCTCGTACGGTACGCGGGTGACGGTGCGTCAGGTCGCCTCACTGGCCAAGCTGCCGATCCCCTCCTGTTCGTCCAACCTGATCGTGTGCGAACGGTTGCTCAGCGAGAGCACGGTGCCGGGCAGTGGTGCGGAGGTCCATCGGGTGCTCTGTCCCGAAGGAGGCACGGCGTTTCTGGGCAGTCCGAACCGAACAGGGAACAAGCCCTCCAAGGAGTCGCTGCAGCGTCTCTTCGAGGGAACAGGCATTGCCGGCAAGATCAGTGAGGGCAACGACGGTATCTGGGTGCAATTCGTGCGTCCGGCCCTGCCCGGACGGGGGACGTGGACGCACCAGTACGCGGAGCCCGGAAACACCGCGACCGGCGGAGAGATGCTCTGCGGGCTGACACGAACGACCGATCTGGCGGTGCAATGGCTCGGGCATCCGGGCGGCGATTTCGGTATCGACCGGAATCCTCGGATGCCGGCCCCCCTGGCCATAGGCGGGCGTCTGTTCCATCAGGGCCTGAACCGCATGATCGCCCTGAACGCCTGCAACGGTGCCGTGCTGTGGTCGCTGGAGATTCCCGAATTGCGGCGCGTCAACATGCCGCGTGACGCGTCGAACTGGTGCGCCGACTCCGACAGTGTCTACGCGGCGATTGAGGACGCCTGCTGGCGATTCGATGCACCAACAGGCAACCGCCGATCGGTGTACCGCATCAATGCGGACGGCATGAACAGCGCGACGCACGACTGGGGCTATGTGGCCCAGGTCGGCAACCGCCTGTATGGAAGCCGGGTCAAGAAGGGGTCGATCTTCACCGAATACTGGGGCCACGTCGCGTGGTACGATGCCGCCGACGGAGCCGGTGCCGAGAAGATCTGTAGCGACGCGATCTTCGCCCTCGACAAGGAGACGGGGAAACACACGTGGACCTACTCCGATGGGGCCATCATCAACACGACGATCGTGATCGGCGACGGATGCATGTACTTCGTCGAATCGCGTCACCCGGAGATCAAGGCCTCGAAAACGGGCCGGATCGGTTCTTCCAGGCTCTGGTCCGATCAGTACCTGGTCGCCCTCGATGCCACCACAGGAGCGAAACGGTGGCAGCAGGCGATTGACACCGCCGACGGCGTGACGGTGTTCTTCATGATCTGCTCGGGCGATGCCATCGTGATCATGTCCTCTCGGCCGGCCAAGTATCACCTGTACGCCTTCAATGCGGCCGACGGGACCCCCCGATGGCAGGCGGACCACTCATGGACCGGCAACGACCACAGCGGACACATGCAGCACCCCGTGGTCATGGGTGGACGCGTCTATCAGGAACCGTGCGTTTACGACCTGAAGACCGGGCAAAAGCTGAGCGACAAGATGGGCCGTCATAATGGCTGCGCCACCTACGCCGGACTCAGCGGAGCCCTGCTATATCGCGGCGATGCAAGGCGGATCTCTCTGTGGGACATCCAGACAGGCTCCATCACCGGCTGGAACAACCTCCGCCCCAGTTGCTGGCTGAGCTGCATCCCGGCCGGCGGAATGGTATTGGCGCCAGAGGGGGGCGGCGGATGCTCCTGCGGCAACTGGTTTGAGACCTCCGTGGGCTTCCTCCCCAAAAAATGGTAGGACAAGCGATGCTGAAGGATATGCTCCGCATGAGCCATATACGAACCAACGACGGCAGCCTCGGGCGATGCCTTCCGACACCTGCGGCGGTCTGCGTGCTTGCACTGGTCGTGGCCGCCGGGTTGCCACAGGCCCTGGGCGCCGACTGGCCTGCCTACCAGCACGATAACCGGCGCAGCGGCATTACCGCAGAATCACTGAAGCCGCCGCTGTCGAAGGCGTGGGTCTATTCGTCGCCCCAGCCACCGCAGCCGGCGTGGCCGGGCCACGCCAAGTGGGATGCGTACGCCGAAATCAAAGACATCGAATCGATGCGCAACTTCGACCCCGTCTTCTTCGTCACCGTCGTCGGAGATCGTGTGACGTTCGGATCGTCGGCCGATGATGCCGCGCATTGCCTCGACGCCAAGACCGGCCAGGAACGATGGACCTGCTTCACCGACGGCGCCGTTCGGCTGCCGCCGGCCCACCACGACGGCAAGGTGTACTTTGGTTCCGACGACGGAAACGTCTATTGCCTCGACACCGCCGGTGGAAAGGTCGCCTGGAAGTACCGCCCGTCGACCGACCCGCGGTGTGTGCTGAACAACGGCAAGCTCGTGTCCCAGTGGCCGATCCGAACCGGCGTCACGGTCCAGGACGGCAAGGTGTACTTCGGCGCCTCGCTGCTTCCGTGGTCGGTCTCCTACCTCTGTGCGATCGATGCCGGCACCGGCGGCGACAAAGGAGACGGTCTGTACAAGCGAGTACACCCAGAGGTGGTCACCCAGGGGGTCATGCTGGCCTCGGACAACTCTCTGTACGTCAGCCAGGGCCGCAGCACGCCTTTGAAGTTCAACCGTGCCACCGGAGAACTGATCGGCAGCTTCGGGAAAAGCGGCAACGGCGGGGTTTTCGGCGTGCTGGCACCCGACGACGTGTTCATCCACGGCCTGGGACAGAACCATGGGTCGTTCGGGGAACTGAGGAGCTTCGACACTGCCAACCGGGATCAGATTGCCACATTCCCCAGCGCGACCTGCATGGTTCTGACCGATCGGATCGCCTATCTTCAGAGCCGCACCGACTTCGCCGCCTTCGAGAGGGTGCGCTACCTCGATATCGAGCGGCGCCGAACGGCCCTGATGAACCGCCGGGAGGAGCTGGACAAGCAAATCAAGGACCTGCTCAAGAGTGGCAAGGCTGCCGAGGTGCGAAACCCGGCCGAGGAACTCAAGGAAACCAACCTGCAAATCTCGAAATTGAGCCGGGAACTGGGCACCTGCTACCTCTGGAAGCAGCCCGCCAAACACCCGCACGCCATCATCCTCGCCGGCCAGACGCTCTATTGCGGCGGCACGGGTGAGGTCGCGGCCTTCGATGCCAAGGACGGCAAGGCGCTCTGGCAGGCCCCCGTCGACGGCAAGGCTCACGGATTGGCCGTGGCCAATGGACGACTCTTTGTCAGCACCGATCGAGGAAGCATCTACTGCTTCGCAGCCACCGCGCCCTGACACGCTGTCCGATGAGAAGACAGGGTGCCCCGCAAGAGGCCACCCCCCTGCCCCAAGGCTGCCGGATGCCCATCGGCGTAGCCGCCGACTTGACGAACGGCCGGCGTGAGCTTCTCTTATAGTCCCGTGCTGTACCGACCGAAGACGAACACCTGGAACGGAGATTCCCTATGTCTCGACCGACGCGAGGGATGACAGCGATTGCCATCGGGGTCCTTCTGAGCGCCATGGCGTGCCGGTCATGGGCGGAACAGGTTCCCAGAATACGCATCGTCGTCGCCGCAAACGCCTCTCCGCTGGAGCAACTGGCCGGAACAGAACTGAAGACGATCGTCGAACGCCTCTTTGAGGTTCAGTGTGTGGGGCGAGACGATGCGGGCCAGGTATCCTCCGTCATCCTGCTGGGCAGCCCCAAGACCCACCCCGCCGTAGCCGAGGCCGCAGGAACGAGCTGGCCCAACGTCACGAACCAGGGCATCGTGCTTCGCCGGGCTGCAAGGGATTGTCCCACGATGATCGTCGGTGGCGGCAGTCCGGTCGCTACGCTGTGGGCCGTTTACGAATTCGGTCATCGCCTGGGGGTTCGATACCTCGCGAAGGAAGACGTCTATCCGAGCCGGCGCGCATTCAGCGGCCTTCCCGACTGGAACCTCGCTATCGAACCCACCCTTCGCACCCGATGCTGGCGACTGATCAACGATCTGCCGGAGGGACCGGTCTCATGGTCGATGGAGGAGAACCGCCGGTTCCTGCGACAGATGGCCAAGCAGAAGTTCAATCGAGTGTTCATCTCGTTCTGGCCGTGCCAACCCTTCGTCCACTACACGTTTCGCGGCATGCCCAAGCCGCCCGGCGTGCTGTTCTTTGGCATGAGGTATCCCATCGACAGCGGGATGGTCGGTCGGGACCGGTTCGGCACCATGACGGAATTCACGAACCCCGAGTTCGCGGGCGCCCGCTCGCCGGAGGAGCTGACCCAGCGGGCCCTCGCCCTGGCACGCGGCATCCTTCAGGAGGCCAAGTCCCTCGGCATGGAGACGGGACTGATCGTCCAGCCGTTTGAATGGCCACGGGCATTCATGAAGGTGCTGCCGGGCTCGGAACCGGCTCACCAGCTTGGTGAATTGACCGCCGGTCCGGGCAAGGCCCAACCGATGGACGACCCCCTCCTTCGCGACATGGTGGCCACCATCATCCGGGCGTATGTCGAGACCTACCCCGAGGCGGACTACCTGCAGATCGGCATGCCGGAACACCGCGGCTGGATCGGCCAGTCTCCGCAGGCCTTCGAGACGCTCAAGGCACGATACGACGTGCGCGACCTGGGGACCTATGAATCGCTGTGCGCCAGGGCTCGTGCTCGCACGTCTTTTCCGGGCGGCGGAGAGCGGGTCGAGACCATGCTGAAGGGCGATCTTGCCGCCCTGAGCTTTATGGATTCACTGGTGCGCGACAAGCGGCTCCTAGCCCGACCGGGCCAGGGTGACGTGCGACTGGTGTATGCCAACGTTGTCGAAGAACTGTTCCCTCTGATGGGAAAGATGATGCCAGCCGGGGGAGAGATCCTGAGCTTCATCGACTACACGGCCAGCCGTCAGCTCCGCCAGCGGGACCTTCTGAAGCAGAGGCCACCGACCCATGTGGGCGCGAACCTCACGTTCACGCTGGCCGACGACAACGTCGGCATCTTGCCGCAACTGGCCACCGAATCGCTCCACGAACTGACGAAAGACCTGCGAGCCAACGGCTGGAGCGGGTTTCTGACCCGATACTGGACCATCGGCGATCTCGACCCGACGATTCACTACCTGGCCAGGGCGAGCTGGGATGCCGAGATGACGCCCGAATCCGCATATCGCGACCTGATCGAGAATGTCTGCGGAACCGAAAGCGTTCCCAGGGCCGTCCAGGCATTCCAGACCATCGAGCAGATCACGCAGGGACTCGACCAGTATGGTCTGGGCTTCGGATTCGCCGTTCCCGGCATGATGACCCAGCACTACCACGCTGGAGGTCTGTCGAAGGAGATCAAGGCCGACCGGGACCGCTATGACAAGGCCCTCGGGCAGATGCGTCTGGCCCGTCAGCGAAGCCGTCCAGCAGGACATCGCCTGCTCGACTACCACATCGGGCGGCTCACGTTTGCGGTGAAATACCTCAATGCCGCCGAGGATTTTGGTGCCACCAGCAGGGCCGAGAAGGCCGGCAACCGCCCCGAGGCCCTCCGATGCATCCAACGCGCCGACCGGAGCATCCGCGAAGCCCTCGGCGCCTACGCCCAGGTCGCGGAAGACTACGGCGACCTCGGCGCCATCGCCATGATGAACGCCTTCTGCTATCGCCCGATCCGGGACAAACACCATGCCCTGGGCGGAGGCGCGGAGCAGACGGGATCCACTCGTCCTTCGCCATAAGGAGAAACGAACATGAACCGAATCCTTCACGTCATCTGTTCACCGAGAGGCGAGCGATCGTACGCTGCGAAGGTCTCGGGGGCCTTCCTTCGCGCGTATCAGCGACGCACGCCCTCTGCCACCGTCGATACCCTCGACGTCTTCAGCACCGAGTTGCCCGCCTTTGACGGCCTGGCCGTCCAGGCGAAGTACACGATCCTGCACGGTCAGGAGCACACGGCGGTCGAACGGGAGGCATGGCGGCGTGTCGAGACGGTCATCGAACGGTTCAAGCAGGCAGATCTCTACGTCATGGCCGTCCCGATGTGGAATTTCGGTCTGCCCTATCGGCTGAAGCAGTACATCGATCTGATCGTCCAGCCCGGCTACACGTTCTCCTTCACGCCGGCGGACGGCTTCAAGGGTCTCCTGTCGGACAAACGGGCATTTGTCGCCTATTCGCGAGGTGGCGAATACGCCAGTCCTCAGGCCGCCATGAGCTTCGACTTCCAGAGGCGACACCTCGAACTCGTCTTAGGATTCATGGGCATCGGCATCGCGGGATCGGTCGTCGTTGAACCCACACTGGCCGGCGGTCCGGAGGTGGCCTCCGAGAAGCTGAAGTCTGCCATAGCGGAGGCCGAGCGGCTCGCTGCCACCGTCTGACTCGGAACATGTGCGAGATCGCTCTTGGCGAAGAACTATTCGCGGGCATCGCAAAGGGTCATCTCCTTGCCATAGACCTGCCGATTACTTACACTGATAACGTTGTTCCAGCCGGCCCACGTTGGGGTTAGCTGATTCACTTTACAATGTCCGCTCATTCTTGAATCGTAGAAGGAACCGACAAACATATGGCATCCGTCTGCTTCTACTTTCACGTTCATCAGCCCTTCCGCTTACGTCGGTACAGTGTCTTCGATTACGACACGAACTACTTCTGGGATTACAAGAACCGAGAGATACTCCATAAGGTTGCCCACAAGTGTTATCTTCCGGCCAACCAACTCCTGCTCGATCTGATCCGTCAGTACCAGGGGCGATTCAAGGTTGCCTTCTCGGTCACAGGCGTGATCCTCGATCAGATGGCGGCCTACTGTCCCGAAGCGCTGGCCAGCTTCAAGGAACTCGCCAAGACGGGATGCGTCGAATTCGTAGCGGAGACGTACTACCACTCGCTGGCGTTTCTCTACAGCCGCGATGAGTTCGCCGCCCAGGTCGAGATGCAGTGCCAGAAGCTAAAAGAGACCTTCGGCTGCGAAGCTCAGGTCTTTCGCAACACCGAGCTGATCTACAACAACGACGTGGCACACTTCATTTCGCAGATGGGCTTCCGCGGCATTCTGGCCGAAGGCGCCGACCAGATCCTCGGATATCGCAGCCCGGCCTATCTGTACTATCCGCCGAAATGCCGCAACATCGCCCTGCTGCTGAAGCACTATCGCCTCAGCGACGACATCGCGTTCCGCTTCGGCAATCGCGGCTGGAACGAGTGGCCCCTGACCGCCGAGAAGTTCACGAAATGGGTCAACCAGGTGAACGGCAACGGGTTCACGGTCAATCTGTTCATGGACTACGAGACTTTCGGGGAACACCAGTGGGCGGACACCGGGATCTTCGAGTTCATGCGCAAGCTGCCCGAAGAGATCTTCCGTCACCCCGACAACGACTTCGCCACCCCGAGCGAGGTGATCAACAAATACGAGGTCTCGGGTGAGTTTGACGCCCCCCACATGATCAGTTGGGCCGATACCGAACGCGATCTCTCGGCCTGGCTGGGCAACGCGATGCAGTCGAACGCCCTCCACGAGCTCTATCGCCTGGAAGGGGCGGTTAAGGCCTCGCGCGATCCGCAGTTGATCCAGGACTGGCGCATGCTCCAGACCTCGGATCACTTCTACTACATGTGCACGAAGTACTTCTCCGACGGAGACGTTCACAAGTACTTCAACCCCTATGAGTCGCCGTACGATTCGTACATCAACTTCATGAACGTCCTGGATAACATCCGTGCGCGGCTCAAGGATCACCAGCGGTCCCAAGCCCCGGTGCTTGCGTCGCAACCCGGACCGACGCTCCGGGCCAGCCGGACCGATCAGTCGCACGTGGCGTAGCCTTGACGCGAAACAGACTCGAAATGAGAAAAGCCTGATCCGAGAAACGGATCAGGCTTTTCTTGATGAACATGAGGAGACGAGGTCAGGTGAGCCTGCCTCATTCCGGTCGGGCCTCCGACTACTTCGGCAGTGACCCATCCAGGAAGCCCTGAAGCTTGCGGGCCCGAACGGGATGCTGAAGCTTGCGGATGGCCTTGGCTTCCACCTGCCGGACACGCTCTCGCGTGACCTTGAAGATGCGTCCCACCTCTTCCAGTGTGTAGGTGTAGCCGTCGCCGATGCCATATCGCAGCTTGATGATCTCGCGTTCGCGATACGTCAGGGTCTTGAGAACCTGCTCGATCCGATCCTTGAGCATCTCCTGGGTGGCGGTGTGCACCGGGCTCTCGACGGATTCGTCCTCGATGAAATCGCCGAAGTAGGAGTCCTCACTCTCGCCGACCGGACGATCGAGGCTGATCGGGTGGCGGCTGATCTTCAGGACGCGCCGCGCCTCTCCGACGGGCATCCGGGCCACCCGGGCGATCTCGGCGATGTCCGGCTCACGCCCCAGGTCCTGAAGCAACTGCTTGCTGATGTTCCGCAGTTTGCTCATGGTCTCGATCATATGAACCGGAATGCGGATGGTCCGGGCATGGTCGGCAATGGCGCGGGTGATGGCCTGGCGGATCCACCATGTGGCATAGGTGCTGAACTTGTAGCCACGGCGATACTCATACTTGTCGACCGCCCGCATCAGACCCGTGTTGCCTTCCTGAATGATGTCGAGGAAGCTCAGGCCCCGATTGCGGTACTTCTTGGCGATCGAAACAACCAGTCGCAGGTTGCCGCCCGACAGCTTCCGCTTGGCATCTTCGTATTCACTGAAGACGCGGCGGATGTCCTGCGTTCGAGAGGAAACCTCCTCCGGCGTCTCCATGACGAGACTGCACATGCCGGCGAGTTCCTCTTTCATATCCTGGAGGTCCGCCGCCGGAACGCTGGACTTCTTGCCGCACACGGTGATGTCGTCTCGCAGGTCCACCATCTTGTGAGACAGCGAGTCGAGCCGCTTGAACATGCCCTGAATCCGAGCCGTACGGAGGCTCAGTTCTTCCAGCAGCTTCGCGGCCTTGCGGCGCCGCTTATTCATTTCCTTCTTGAACTTCTCGCGGTTCTGAGCCGACGACTTGGAGTCGGCGATCTTGGCCCAGTCCTCTTCGTTCAGCGCCATGAGCTTGCGAACGGTGGCGAGGTTGCCCGGCAGACGCTTGGTAATGGTCTGCTTGGCCATGCTTTCACTGGTGCTGATCCGCATCGTGCGGTCGAAGGGCAACTGTCCGTCGCCGACCTGCTGAAGGATATCCACCGCTTGGCCGATGCAGTAGTCGCTCTCCAGCACCTTCCGACGAAACGCCGTACGCGTCAGTTCGATCTTCTTGGCCAGTGCGATTTCCTGATCGCGCGTCAGCAGCGGAATTTCGCCCATCTGCGTCAGATACATCCGGACGGGATCGTCGATACGACGCGTGGACGCCTCGGCCAGTTCTTCGGTAAGGTTGAGGTCTTCTTCTTCCTCGTCGAGTTCCTCTTTGCCGGCCGCCTTGCGACGTTCATCTTCGGCAAAGGTCACCCGGTCGGCCTCGGCCGCATCGATCATCTTGATCTTGTTGTCTTCGATCTGAGTCAGAACGCCTTCCAGCCGATCCGGAGAAATCGCCTCGTCGGGCAGGGTTTCGTTGAGCTCTTCCCATGTGAGCCAACCGCGAGCCTTGCCGCGGGTGATGAGTTCGCTCACGGCGGCATCCACCGGATCGAGACGGGGCGACGTGCCATCCGCGGCCTTCGGCGGCGCCGGAGGAACAGGAAGAGTGGGCGGACGCCGACCCGCCGCATCCGGCGATGGGTGAGTCTCACCCTTTGCAGGCAACTTCTTGCCGGCCTTGGATTGTTCAACTTGTCCGCGACTCTGTCGTTTCACCGTTGTCTCCAAACCCAAAAGATACCTTCCGTATTCCGCTCCGTGCTGCGCGTCTTTACAACTCTCATGCCGCTACTGCACGATCGAGCCCTGCCCCTGCGAGCCCTTGCCCGAAGAGGAGATCATGTTGAGCGGCAACGGACCTTTTCGCTGCTTGATTCGTGTCGCCAAGGCCGTCAGGAGCGGATCCTGATCCTGCTTTGACATCTCCGCGGCACCGCTTTGCAGACGCCGTGCCGCCTCTTTGGACAACTGCTCGTTCTCAAGCTCCTGCAATCGCCGTACGGACAGTTCGATGGTGGCCCCGAAATTCCCCCGAGCCTCTCCCGCCTCCTGCAGGTCGGTAATCAGACGGGCGTATCTCGGTTCTTCCATCTGAGCGATCAACTCACTGACCGTGAACTCCCCGAACTCACCGGCCATCCTCACGAGGGTCTGCGCCACCGTCCGAAGGTCCGGATCCTCGAAACAACTCGGATCGAAATGGGTCCCCAGCCCCTCGAAGTACCCGGGCTCGTTGATCAGAACCTCCAGGATTTCCCTCATCGCCCGCTGTCCGGCATCCGAGACACCTGCCCGAACCGGCGGGGCCTCGGCTGCGGTCGGCTCACGATCGGGCGAAGCGTCTCTCTTGACCCGGTCGCCGACACCGCGAACGTACCGGGTCAATTGCCTGTACAACTCAACCGAAGGTACGGCCAGTAGCTTGCTCAACTGATTCAGAACCAACCCTCGCTGAATCGCATTGGTCGATCTGAAAACAGCGGACGTCGCCACGAGCGAGAGAAACTCCTCGACGGCCTGCCTCCGGGCGGGGCCGGACTCGGCGTCGGTATAGTGCCTGCTCACGGCCCGCCATTTGAATTCTAGCGCGCTGATCGCTCCGTTCAACGTCGCTTCGAACGCTTCAGCCCCCCTGGCAATCAGAAAGTCGCAGGGGTCTTTACCCTCAGCCACCTGAACCAGCTTCACATCAAGTTGCTGGGTCAGAAACAGCTCCAACCCACGTTCGGCCGCCCGGGTACCCGCCTCGTCTGAATCGAAGACCAGGTACACGTTATCGGTGTAGCGCCTCAGAAGACGGATGTGGTTGGGGGTCAAAGCCGTACCGAGGGTGGCCACCGTCTCGCAGAACCCATGCTGATGGGCCATCATGCAATCTGTGTAGCCCTCAACCACAATCGCCCGCTTCTTCTGGGTGATAGCCTCCTTGGCCTGCCACAAGCCGTAAAGGTGGCTTCCCTTGTCGAAGATCGCCGTCTCGGGCGTGTTCAGATACTTGGCACGATCGTCGCCGAGCGTCCTTCCGCCGAAGGCGATCACATGCCCCGCAACGTCCAGTATCGGGAACATCAGACGATCATAGAAGGTGTCCCGAAAACCACCACTGGTAGATCGCGGACGCACCAACCCGGCCGCCAGAAGGGTCTTTGTTGAAAGCCCCAACTTGGCGCCCGCCGCACACAGGGCATCCCAACTGGCGGGAGCGTAGCCCACACCAAAGGACTCAGAAAACCCTGCGTCGAGACGCCGCTTGTCCACATACTGCCGAGCCTTCTGGCCAAGCTGAGGGTCGAGCAGCCATTTACGGAAGAGGTCCCGGGCCCATTCGTTGGCCTTGTATAGGGCCAACTTGCCCGTCTGTTCATCCCCTCCGTGATTGTGGCCTTCGTGGTCCAGCGATATTCCCGCCCGGGCCGCCAACAGCCGCCTGGACTCGGCGAACCCCACCTTCTCCCGCAACTGAACGAAGGTGAAGACATCCCCACCTGCGTTGCACCCAAAGCATTTGAAAATCTGCTTGGCCTGACTGACGTTGAAGGAAGGGGTCTTCTCCGAGTGGAATGGACACAAGCCAATCCAGTTTTGCCCGCGCTTCTTGAGACTCACGCTTTCGGCGACAAGATCAACAATATCTATAGACTGCTGAATCTGTCGAGTCACTGATTCAAGAAACGCACGTACCACAATGCCTCCCTGCAAGGCCTGTATGTCACCTAATACAACCTAGATTCTTGTGTTTCTTGGATTAAAGAACGCGCGCCTTAAGCAGTGCTAGAAGCCAGTCCCTATCGCTCAGAATTGAGGAAGTATACATCGTGTCTTGGCCTCGGTCAAATTGGGAGCGGGGCTCTTTGCAACAATAACTTCTTTTGTTCTGAGACCTTGGATCATGTTTGCCAATACTGCGATGCGACGAGGCTCACAACAACACCGTATTAGTACTATCCAAACTCTTGGTTTGGTATTATACACCATCATCACAATGAAGATACTTGTTTGTGGCATTGCACTGAATTAATCCGACCCCTGGTTGCCTGAGGCAGGTGGAGCACGGCGGTCTCCAACGGACATCAGGAGAACGTTGCCTGCAATATCGCTCTCAGCCTTTGCGGCTTGGTTCCAGCAACTCGCCCTCGACAGAGGACCTGCCTTTCGTAGAATGGCAGGGGGAGGGCTTCAAGCATGACTTCATGAATAGCGGAGATTCGTCCGATACTGACAGCTATGAGGTTCTGACCATGTCCGATGCAAGTGAGAAACCCATCGACGTTTCCGTAGTGGTCCCCACGTACAAGGAGGTCGAGAACCTTCCCCTTGTCGTGCCTGCGATTCATCAGGCGCTCAAGGACGGAGGCCTCCATGGCGAAATCCTCGTCGTCGACGACAACAGCAGTGACGGCAGTGAACAGGCTATCGAGCGACTTGCCGAACAGGGCTGCCCTGTCCGAATCATTGTCCGCAAGGACGAGCGAGGGCTGAGCACTGCGGTCATCCGCGGATTTGATGAGTCCAAAGGGAACAACCTCTTGTGCATGGATGCCGACCTGAGCCATCCGCCGTCGGCGATCCCGGAGATGGTCCGTTCGCTGACCGACGGGCAGACAGAATTCGTCATCGGAAGCCGATATTGCCCCGGCGGCACCACCGACGCCACCTGGGGGGTGTTCCGGTGGCTCAATTCGAAGGTGGCGATGACGCTCGCCTGGCCACTGACCCGTCTGTACGACCCGATGTCGGGCTTCTTCGCCCTGCCCCGTGCCGTCTATCAGCGCGCCTCCAAACTCAATCCCATCGGCTACAAGATCGCCCTGGAGCTTCTGATCAAGTGCCGGTGTCGCACGGTCCGTGAGATACCGATCCACTTTGCCGATCGGCGACTGGGAACCAGCAAACTGAGCCTCCGAGAGCAGTTGAACTACCTGCGTCATCTGAAACGACTGTACGGGTTCCGCATTCTGGGAAGGTGAACCAAGGCCGTCGACGAGTCCGGCTCCCGAGCCCGCATGGGGCCATCACCGCCATGAACGCACCGGACGATCACAAACCGCCAGCACCCGCTTCCCGCCATTCGCCCAGCATAAGACAGCGACTCTTCTCCGGGGCCGGCATCCGGCGAGTGGGTCGCCTCTGTCTGGACATCCTCCTGCCGCCGACCTGCCCGTCGTGCGGCTCCGGCATGATCGGACACGCCGAGGAAGAGTGGTGTCCGCGATGCCGCCTTCAGATCCTCGAAGCGGTCGGCCGGGAGTACTGCTCGTCGTGCGGGCGCAACACCGGTCCGTATGAGCGGCGCGAGGGGCGGTGCATGGAATGCCAGAGCCATCGCGGTCCGCTCACCGGTCTGGTACGAGTCGGCTCGCACGAGGATGTCCTCCGCCGGACGTTGGTCGAGTTCAAGTTTCACAGGGCCCCGCACGACCGGATGCTGGGAAGGCTGCTGGCCGCCTCACTTCAAGGGACCTCATGGCTGGCCCACGTGGACGCACTTGTGCCGATCCCGATGCACTGGCGGCGACGATTCGCGCGGGGGCATCACGTCGCGCAGGCCCTGGCGAACGTGGCCGGCTCGATGGTCGGTATCCCCGTTGCGGAAGTCCTGAAGCGAAGGCGCTATTCGCGCCCACAGGTCGGCCTGTCGCGCGCTCAACGCCAGGAGAACATGCGCGGTGCGTTTGCCGTCATCCGGGGTGCCCGCCTGAAGGAAACGACCCTGTGCCTGATCGACGACGTCACCACCACCGGAGCCACACTGGCCGAGGCAGCCAGAACGCTCCGAGAAGCCGGTGCTGTCCAGGTCTATGCGGCGGTTGTCACCAAGAGCGATTCCACCGTCACACCATAGGCCCGCCACCGATCGCGCAAGACACCTGAAAGATTGACGGTTCGCGACCCACCGGGGCGGCGACACTCCTGTTGAGACGCTACTTCGAGACCCGCGTGGTGGCCATTCTCGATGCGGTGGTTGGAACTCTGGCGGAAGTCTGGGGTGTCGTGGTCGGCCGCGTCGATCCCCCCGGACGCGTCGCCGATGGCGGCCGGTTCTCCATCAGGCGCCGGACCCGATCGGCCCAGGACTTGTCCTTGGCAACACGTTCGAGTTCCAGAAACATCTGAGAGGCCAACGCCCCATGTCCCTGAGCCCAGAGGATCCGCCCGGCCAGAAAATACGGCAGCGGATTCTGAGGCTGGGTCGTCCCCACGATGCCAATGGCCCGGGCCGCCCGATCGAGGTCCTCGGAGACGCTGCGACGCTGAACGTTCATGCACACCGATTCGAGTGTGTCGATGGCCACCTGGGCCTGGCCCTTGTGCAAGGCCAACAGCACCCGCGTCAGTTGCGCGAGGCTTTCGTCCGGTTTCTGCTTCAGGGCCTTCTCGGCGTTGATAAGCGCCTGATCCTCGACACCCGCCAATGCCTGAGACCACGCCAGCCCCGCCAGCAGTCGAGGAGAGGCCCCCGCGATGTCGATTGCCCTCTGCCACAGGTTGATCGACCGCGCGGGCCCGTCTTCGGGGAAGGCGCGAAGCAGGAGTTCGTGCATACCCTCCAGGGCAGGTACACACCCCGGAGACTGGGCCAGGACCACGCGGTAGTCGTCCGCCGCCGACTGAAGCTTGCCGGCCGTGTCGTAGAGCCCCGCTCGGCTCAGACGTGCCGGAATGTGATTGGGTTCCAACAGAAGCACCTCGTCATACTGTTCGATCGCCTCGGCTTGTCGGTAGCTCTGTGCGAGAATGGCTGCCAGATTCGTGCGTGCCTCGATACACTCGGGGTTGACGGCGATGGCCCGCCGATAGAGCCGCTCGGCCTCAGTCAGGGCACCGCCCCGAAGCATGATCGTCCCCAGTTGCGTCAGTACCTCGACATAATCGGGGCTGATCTCCAGGGCCCGTCTGAGGGCGGCCACCGCGGCTTCAGGACGCCCCGTTCGCTCATACACCCCCGCCAGGCCGATCAGACTCGGCAGATGCTCCGCATGAATCTTGAGCACCAGCAAGTATGTGCCGATCGCCTCGTCGTTTCGGCCCCGCTTGTCCAGGAATTGGCCCAGGCGATAGTGCGCCATGGGATCCTTGGGCGACATTGCCACCGCTGCACGATAGTGCTTCTCCGCCTGATCCCACTGCCCGCGTCTCTGAGCGATCCATCCCAGAAGCTGTTCTGCTCGCCCCTTGTCCCCCCGAGGGATGGCTGATTCGGCCCGCGCGGCACGCTCGGCCTCGTCGAATTTGCCGATGCGCCCCAGTTCCCACCCCACGTTCAGGTTCACCCAGGGACGGTCGGGGTGAAGTTCGGCAACGCGGCTATGGTAGGCAAGGCCTGTGCGATAGCAGGCGATTTGCTTCACGCTGAGGCAGCCCATTACCGCAATCACCACTGCAACCGGCACCGCCATGAGAGCCGCAACGCCTCTGCCGGCGCCGGCGACCCTGCGGTCATAGAGCCCTATCAAGGCGCATCCGACGACCAAGTGCAGTCCGACGTTGGCAAAATAGGTATACCGATCGGCGGCCACCAGGTTTCGGGCCGCCGAGGCCCATAGGAACGGGAGGATCGCGGCCAGATACCACACGAGCCCCATGCCCACGTTCGTCCATTTCCGCTTGTAGCAGAGGGCCGAAACCACCACCAGAACCGCCGCCCCCATCATGCCGGCGAGCAGTCGGGCATCCCACCACGTCCACACGACGGGAGGCAGGTACCACGTGGACAGGTGCGCCGGCCAGACGTAGTGCGTCAGCGACAGGCCCAGCGCCATCAACGCCCGACCCCACAGAGGTCCCGACAAAGTCGACTGCGCCGCTTCGGCCATCCCGCTCCGAACCGTCGTCCAGACGGCCAAGGCACCGAAGGCCGCTGTGATGACGCACAGAACCGCCCAGACGATCCACCAGGTCTTGCGGTCTCTCCGGGATACCCCATAGGTCACCAGGAAGGCCAGAATCGGCAGCCCCGGCTGAACCTTGCTCATCATGGCCAGAATCGTGCAGAGTACCGAGCAGGCGAGCCAGCCGCTCTCGGATTCCCGGCGATGCGACCAGATCAGGAACGACACGATCGCCGCCATCGAGAAGCCCACACCCAGCAGGACGATGCGACCCGTGACCATCGCCACCGGCTCGACGGCCAGCGGGTGAACCGCCATGAACCCGGCGGCTATCGTCGCCCAACCCCAGCGATGCCATCGAACCCACACCAACGTCCACACCAGGGCGGTCACGAGCATGTGAACCAGGACGTTGGTCAGATGAAAGCCCCACGCCCGCTGACCATAGACGGCGGTATCGAGCAGGTAGGACAACATCGGAATCGGCTGGTAGAGATCGCGATGAACCACGCCAAACAGTCGAAGGACGTTGGACAACGTCGGACGGTTGACCAGACTGAAATTCAGAACGAAGTACTCATCATCACCCGGCAGGAAGGCGTTCCGCACCGAAGGGATCATGGTGGCGCCGGCTAAAACGCACACCAGCAACAACCCGCCGGCCACCCACAATCGACGGGACGGATCGGTGCGAACCGCCGCCGGCGCAGGCGGGGATTCCGTGGCATCTTCTCCCCAGTCAGGCATAGTCGGATCACCCGAAGGCATCCATGCAACCTCAGCAGGAACGGCCGGCGATGGCCGCTATGGCGTGTTCGACGGTGTCCACGAAGTTGAACAGTCGATCGACCCGGGTCATTTCGATCACCTGCCAGGCCTCGACGGACGGCTTGACCACTATCAGGCACACGCCCGATTCGGTGGCCGCATTTCGAAGACGAATGAGGGAGCTCAAGCCGGCCGAGGCAATGATCTTCAGGTCACTCAGGTCGAGAACGATCGGCGCAAACGGCAAGGACAACCATGATGTCACGCCGTTTTCGAAGAACTGAGTGGCCCCAACCACCAAGTCCCCCTCGTACCTCAGTAGCGTGTATCCCTCTCGCCAATCCACAATCCATCTCATGAGTCTTCAGACCTTTCCTCAAAACGACACACCCCGCGCTACCGCCCCGGACATCGCGTCACCGCCCCGCGTGCATGCCTCCCGGATCCGGAACCTGCCGAACCGCCGGCCCTGCTCACTCACCATCCAGAACGACGGTCCGGTTGTCGTGCTCGGTCTTGCCCTCCATCGAGTAGTTGGAGTCCTGCCGAGTATGATTGATGTTGAGCTTCTTCTTGTAGAGTTCCACGACGTCATCGGCATCGAGCCCCACACACTGGGCCAGGCTGATCCAGAAAAACAGCATGTCGATCACCTCGACACGGGCGTTCTGAAGATCGTGCAGTTCGAAGCGTCTGCCCTGACGGGCCTCGGCGCACCAGTGCTTCCAGTACGTGCAATCTCGCAGTTCCTCGATCTCGTTGCCCATCGCCGCCAGATAGTCGTTGAGCCATTTGCCGGCGAGTCGGGGGTCAAAGCCGTTCTTCAATGCCGCCGTGTCCATCCCGATCCGGCGATTGAGCTCGCCCTGAAGCCGAAACAACTCCCTGAGCATCGGTCCGCTCCTCGGGGCTTGGGGGCGCCCCATGATACATCGCGACCCTTCGGACGCGATTGCCTAACAGGCAGGTCACTTCATAGGGGACGGTACCCAGCATCTCGGCCATCGACTCGACCGTGTTCGGACGACCCGGCCGATTGTCGATGATCACGACCTCGTCGCCCACCCGAGCCTCGGTCACGTCGGTCAGGTCCACGACCGTCTGATCCATGCTCACCCGGCCGACCACGGGCGCATCGCCCCCTCGAACGCCCACGATTCCGCGGTTGCTCAGACCGCGTGAATATCCATCGTTATACCCGATCGGCACGATTCCCAACACACTGCGGCGCGACGTGATGAACGTCCGACCATAGCCGACGGCGTGACCGGCCGGCACATGCTTGGTCAGCACCAGATGCGAACGCAACCGCAGCGTCGGACGGAGGTCCACCGCCTCTGGAAACGCCGGGCTCGCCCGATAGCCGTAGACGGCCAGCCCGGGACGCACCATGTCGAAGTGCGACTCCGGCATCCGAAACACCGCGCTGCTGTTGGCCGCATGGACACACGGAACCGAAATGCCCGCCTCGCGCAGCCGCTCGATAAGTGCCCGCAATTCTGAAACCTGCCGGCAGGCGAATTCGATATCCCGATCGTCCGCGGTGGCCAGATGGGTGTATACGCCCCCCAATCGGGCGAATTCGAATCGACTGGCCCAACGCACCAGGTCGAATGCCGTCTGCGGAGCGATGCCCATCCGCCCCATACCGGTATCCACCTTCACATGGAACTCGGTCGGCTTCTTCTGCCGCCTCGCCTCGGCATCCAGATCCTGAAGCCCATACCCGTCGACCACGGTCGGGGTCAGCTCGTACTCGACGGCCGCTCGAATCCGTTCGGCGCGGATCGCGGCGTTGGGGGCTGCGAACGTGGGACCGAAGCAGAGGATCGACCGATTCCAGCCCAACTGCCGAAGCTCGATCGCCTCGCCGATGGTGGCCACGGCGGCCATCTCGACTCCGGCCCGGAGCAACGCAGGCGCCACCACATCCACGCCATGGCCATAGGCGTTCGCCTTCAGGGCAGCGCAGATGCGCACGCCGCTCCCGCAGGCCTTTCGGATCAACCCGATATTGTGCCCGATCGCCCAGGTATCGATCTCAGCCACCAGATCTTGATGCATGCGGTGAATCTATCGGAAGGCAAGCCGCATTCGCAAGGGCGTCGTCTCTCGCACCGAACCGCCCACTCTGCCGCGACTCGATACGATCTGCCGCCCTGCCTGCGCCTTGAGATACCGCCGCGCAACGTTATCGGAGAAATTCACGAATGAACTGCGTCTCGTTCGGATCGTAGACCGTGCCGTCCCTGCGGAACAGATCGTGAAACCAGACTTTGGGCTCCGGCGCACCCTTCGGAGACCCCCAGGGAAACTGTGTCTGTGTCTTGCCGTTGACCAGCCCCCAACAATAGCAGGAGACCCCCTCCTTCTTGAACGCGGGCAGCCCCGTCCGGAAATTGCCGCCCAGCGGACGCGCCATCCACTCGGTGCAGAGGATGGGACGCCCCGTCTTCTTCAGATCCGCGATCTTCCGGCTGACGGCCTCCGTGCTCGCGTAGAGGTGGAAGCTGACCACATCCGACTGCTCGATGCAGCAGCGGTTGATCTCCTTCAACCCATCGGTCCAGATGCCCACGGTCAGCGGCTGCGTCGGACCGGCTTCGCGCGACCAGGTGAACGTCGCCTCCAGCAGCGGCAGGCTCTTGTTGCCCATGTCCGAATTGCCGGGCTCATTGTAGAGGTCCCACACCACCACCCGCCGATCCCGGGCGAATCGCCCGACCACGTCGGCAACGTAGGCCCGCAAGTCGGTCCATGAAGATCGATCGACCACACGCTTGAGCCCCGGACTGGACGTCCATGCCGAGTTGTGAACACCGGGCACGGGCGCATCCTGCTTGCCCAGGAACGGCTCCTTTCCCGAGAAGGCGCAGTCATCAAACAAACAGAACATTACGGAGATCCGGTGCTTGTCGGCCAGGCTCAGGAAGCGGTCCATGCGTTCCTTCAAACCGGCGGGATCGCGCGTCCAGACCAGGTATTGAACGAAGATGCGGCACGTATTGAACCCCAGGCCCGCCGCCCAGCCCAATTCGCGATCGATGGTCGCGGGGTCAAACGTCTCGGCCTGCCACAGTTCCGTCGTGTTGACGGCCGTGCTGGGCACGTAATTGAAGCCACACATCCACGGATGGGCCTTGGACCACTCCCACGCCCGATCCGGAACCCACCGAGAACGGGATGACGATTGAGAGGACTCCGCGGCCGACAACCCGCTCGTAAGGATCAGACAGAGGGCCCAAAACATGCATCCGTCCTCCGTGGCGAGGCAACAGACGAGCCTCGTCGAAGCCGATTCCGACCGGACTACTTCGATTCCGCCGGAGGCTCGCCCACCACGATCCCGACATCGATGAACTGCCCCCCTACGGTCTGCCGGCAATGCACGGCCAGGGTATTCTCACCGGCTGCCAGGGCCTTGAGGATCGCCTCGGTGGCGAGATGACGGCCGTAGTCGCTGCTATACCCCTTCAGGCGGGCAATCTTCTGGCCGTTGATGAAGACCTCGGCATCCTCATCGTGATGAATGTCCAGAGCCGCAACGACGGCCTCCGGCTTGCGATCCAGACGGACCGTCCGCCGCAGCCAGATGTCCGAGCCCTCCCAGGTCGTGCCGATCACCGCACCCGGGGTGTCCTTGCGGCCGAAACCGCCCTTGCCCTCTTTCCATGCCGAATCGTCAAAGCCTGGTTTCATCCAGCCGTCGGCCGGCTTCTCGATGGAGTATCGCCAAGTCTGTGCCTCGGCCTTTGAGGTGGGAATCAGGACCCGCCAGTTGACCTTCGCCACACGGGGTGGCTGGGTCTCGTAGGCCGCCGGACGCTCATTGATCTTCTTGACCAAGGCCGGATCGTATTTGGTCTGACGATCGTAGAAGTAGATGCCGTTCTGTTCCTGCTCGATGTCGGTAAGCTGGGTGTAGCAGAAACCGCACATGTTGGTGTTGTCCAACAGGACGTCGGTGAGCCCTTTGTAGCGATCCAGGAACTCCTGGAGCGACGCCTCACCATACCCCCATCCCTTCCCAACCTCTCGGTTGGTCTTCAGCCGGATGCCGCCGTATTCGCTGACGAAGTAGGGCTGCCCGAGATAGGCGCTTCGCGGGTCCTGTGGGAAGTTGTTGAACGGATCGGTACCCGTCATCGCGAAGCCGGCATAGCGTCCCTCGAAGCTCGCGGGATTCTGATCGTAATCATGGCAATCGTACACATCCGTCTCGCGATACAGGTGGACGTAACCACTGGTGTCCAGGAAGGGTCGCGTCGGATCGATGCTCTGGGTGGTGGCCAGCAGATGCTGGAAGGCCGCTACGCCCTCGCCGCCGCCGGTTTCATTGAGCGGACACCAGCCGATGATCGACGGGTGGTTCCGGTCGCGCCGGAGGACCGTTCGCCATTCGTCGACGGCATGTCCGACGGCCACCAGACTGTCGTGATTCAGCCCCCAGTTGGGATACTCGCCCCAGACCAGATAGCCGAGCTTGTCGGCCCAGTACAGCAGACGAGGTTCGAACACCTTCTGATGGAGGCGGGCCCCGTTGAAACCGGCCTTCATCGACAACTCGACGTCGCCGCGGAGGGCGTCGTCGGTCGGAGCCGTGTAGATGCCGTCCGGATAGAAGCCCTGATCCAACACGAGCCGCTGAAAGACAGGTTTGTCGTTGATGAGGAAGCGGTTGCCCTCAAGCGAGATCTTGCGGAGCCCGAAGTAGCTTCTCACCGCATCGATCATCTTGCCGTCGCGTTCCACCTCGATGACCAGGTCGTAGAGGAAGGGCTTGCCCGGCTCCCAGGGCGTGACCTCCGACAGCTTGATCACCCCCTGTGTACACCGCCACGCCGCGGCACAGACCTCCTCGCCGACGACCTTCTCGCCGATCATCGCCTTGAGTCGAACCTTGACCCCGCGATTCGGCCCGTCGACCCACCCCTGGAAGAAGAGTCGTCCCCCGTCGAGGTCCGGAGTCAGCGAGAATTCTCTGAGATAGGCCGGCCCGACCGCTTCGAGCCAGACGGTCTGCCAGATGCCCGTGGTCCGCGTGTAGACGCAGCCGTGACTCTCGCGTTTCTGGCTCTGTTTGCCGGTAGCCTGCATGCCCGAGACCGTGTGGTCGATGGCGTGAAGGGTCAGTTCGTTGGCCCCCTCGCGAACTGCATCGGTGATCTCCAGGGCAAACGGACAGTACCCGCCGCGATGTTCGCCCACGAACCGACCGTTAAGCCAGACACGCGCGTGCCAGTCGACCGCATCGAAGTGCAGGAGCAGCCGCTTGCCGCGCATCGATGCCGGCACCTCGAACATCCGGCGATACCACACATGGATCATGAAGTCGGTGTGTCCGACACCCGAGAGTTTGCTCTCCGGACAGAACGGAACCACGATCTTGCCCGACAGGTCCTTACCCGAGGCCAAGCCTCGCTGCTCACCGTCGCCCTTGGCGTCGATTTCGAACTGCCATGTGCCGTTCAGATTCAGCCAATCCGCCCGCTGGACGTCGGGCCGGGGATGCTCCGGGCGAGGGACGGCGTTCTCTCCGCTGGCCACCGCGCAGAACGCCAAGATACCTATGCTTACCGTACCCACCAGTCTTGTGGACATTGCGCATCTCCTGTCTTTACGTCGCCTCATAAGCGAGGCCTACTTCATACCCGCAGTCGATCGGCGCTTCAAGGAGACCTGCAGATCGGGCAGCGGCCTCTTGTCAGGAGTTGTCGAACCTGTCGGAAGTTGTCCGACCCGGCAACTCGTGCGTTGACGCATGGCGTTAGCCCATACTAGCATTGGCTCTTAGTCTGGAACGACGTCGGGGTGGGAGGGCGACGTTACCCCGAGCAACTCAGCACATGTAACAGGGCCGATGCCCGCAGGCCGCCGGCCGCCGATCAAGCAGGAAAGGAGTAGTGATGAGACGGATCCTTTGCGTATCGTTGCTTCTGGCCGTCATGGTGTCCGTGTCCTGGGCCGCCCCGCTGGACAACATGGACAACTACCTCGCCAAGAAGGACGCGAGCTACAAGTGGCGGATCATCGACAAGGAGATGGCCACCCCGCTGGTCGGACACATCGAGATGGTTCTGACCAGTCAGACCTGGCGGGATCTGAAGTGGAATCATCGCGTCACCATCTATTACCCCAAGAATATGGAAAACGTCCACCACGCCTTCCTGCTCATCTCGGGCGGAGACTGGAACGACGAGCGAGAGAAGGAACGTGAGGCGAAGCTTCGCGAGGAGCGCAAGGAACGAGAGGCCCGCAAGGCCGCCGGCCAGCCGGAGAGCAAACCGAAGCAGAGCATGGAATTCGACGAAGGCACGATGGCCTCGATGCTGGTCAACAAGATCCGGATGCCGACGATCGTGCTCAACAACGTGCCCCTGCAGCCGATCTTCGACGGGAAGACGGAAGACGCGATCATCTCGTACACCTTTGAGAAGTTCGTCGAGACGGGCGAGCCCGACTGGCCGCTCCTGCTGCCCATGACCAAGAGCGCGGTCCGCTGCATGGATGCCGTTCAGGAGCTGGCCAAGAAGGAATGGAAGACCCAGATCCAGGGCTTCATCGTGGCCGGCGGCAGCAAGCGCGGCTGGACCACATGGCTGACCGCATCGATGGACAAGCGAGTCTCCGCGTGTGCCCCGGCCGTCATCGACGTGCTGAACATGTCCGTGCAGATGAAGCATCAGCTCGCAACCTGGGGCAAGTACAGCGAGATGATCAACGATTACACGATGCGAGGGATCCAGGACAAGATGGATACGCCTCACGGCAAGGAACTGCTGAAGATCGTCGATCCCTACTCGTATCAGCAGAGGGCGAAGATGCCCAAGATGCTGATCTTCGGCACCAACGACCGCTACTGGCCGCTGGACGCCTGCAATATCTACTGGAACGACCTGGTGGGCGAGAAGTACCTGCTCTACATTCCCAACAAGGGGCATGCGTGCATCGACATTCCGCGTCTGCTTTCCAATTGCGGAGCCATGACGATGCTCGGTGCCGGAAGGGTCACCTTCCCCAAGTACACATGGGACATCAAGACGAGCGAGAAGGGGCTGACATTGAATGTCGGTGTCGAAAAGGCGCCCAAGCAGATGGTGATCTGGCGGACCGAAGCCCCGACACGAGACTTCCGCGAGGCCAAGTGGCGCAGCGAACCGATGAAGGAAGCCGACGGCGGCTTCACCTTTGACGTACCGATGCCTGAAACCGGCTATGCAGCCGCTTTCGGAGAGGCGCTGTTCGATCTGGGCAACGCCAACCAGGTCTATCTGTCGACGAACGTGAAGATCATCGGCAAGGACCTGAAGGACTCCAAGTAGGCAGAAGGCTCCCGGTCTTGCCGGGAACTGCGTCTGCGAATGACGAGTGACTCCCCCCACCGCCTCCGACCGTGTCGCCTACTCGCGCGGCCGGGGGCGGCTTTTTGTTCGGTTCAACAACGAATGGACCCGTGTATCTCCAAACGCTGATAGCGACGTGAACTGCTAGAAGTGACCGGCACCGGAGTTTTCATCGAGAGGCCGGCTGCTCGTGTCGGTACTGACGCGGGAAGGGTCGAACAGAACCTCCTTCTTGTTGGCCGCCTTCCCCACGATGATCGGCGCCACCATTTCGCGGATCACCGCTCGATCGGCGCTCCCCGCGTGGCGAAGCTTGATGGGCCCCCAAAGAGCCACCGGCTCCCACTCGATGTTCCTGAGCTTCTGGAAATAGAGCCTTTGGCTTTCCTTCCCGGCAACCGAAGGCACCTTAGCGCCCGTGATGCCGGCCACCCGCTGACCGTCCACCGAGCCGTCGACCGTGCCGATCCAGGGGATGACCTCTTTCAGAATCGGGTCGGCGGGAGACCAGAAGAAGTACATGCCCCCCTTAACCCTCTTCAGGGCCGGCGTCAGATCGTAGTCCGAAGACAGACTGGAGCTCAGCATGACCACGCTCTGGACGTAGAAGCCCGTACCCAGGTTTTCCAGCGCAAAGACCGCCACCCCTGTTCCTGCGCTCAGCGCGATGATATTGACCTCGGCATTCGGTCGCAGGGTCAGGAAGGTCTCGATACGCCTGGCAAGCTCCCGCCCCTTCGTGCGATTGTGCTCGATGCTGACCTGATCGTGATACAGCCCCAGATAGGTCGTCCAGATGAAATGTTCGACCTGCCCCTGATAGCCGGCGTCGGCCAACCCCAACGGGACGGTTTCCTTGCCGAAGCCCATGTTCCCCGCACCGTCCAGGTAGAACGTCTTCTGATTCTGCTCGGTTCCGGCATGGACGAAATTCGGCCGATTGCCCAGAACACACCCCGAGACAGTGCAGAGTATCACCCCCATACACCCAACAGCAGCCAGAACTCTCATGCTCATTCCGTAACCCATCTCTTCCGTGCAAAGGGGAGATTCATATTCACGGCTGGTCTTTCGCGGCTTCTAGGGTTCCCACCCATTTCCGGTTGACGTCAAGCTTACGTCTGATCATTATGTAAAATTCCGAAATCGAAATCAATGCGCGAGGCCCCTCATGAACGTCATCATCACCGGTGGATCAGGACTCGTCGGCCGATACGTCATCCGAGAACTCCTCGAACACAACGTCCAAGTGATCAACGTCGACCTGCAACCGTCGGCCCAACACCCACAGGTCCCCTTCCGCCAAGTGGATCTGACCGACGCGGCCGGGACAAAGGCTGCCCTTCGTGACGCCGATATCGTCGTTCACCTGGCCGCCATCCCCAACCCATTCAAAGACCCCGGTGAACGCGTTATGGGCATCAACATGATGACGACTTACAACGTCATCGAGGCCGTCCGCGAAAACCGTATCCGCCGAATCGTCTATGGTTGCAGTGAATCGGCCAGCGGCTTCGGCATTCACCGCGTCGAGCATCTGCCTCTCTACGTACCGATCGACGAGGAGCACCCCTGTTGGCCTCACGAGACGTATAGCTTCTCGAAGTACTTCGGGGAGGTCATGTGCCGGGAGTACGCCCGGGCCGATCGGATGGAGGTCGTCTCACTCCGCTATGGCTGGGTCTGGTTCCGCGAACACCGTGACGAGTTGCTCAAAGTGGTAGCTAAGAGGGCCGAACACGAGATGCAGCGGTTGCTCGGCGCCTATGTCTTTGCCGAGGATGTCGCCCAGGCCGTCCGGCTGGCATTGACCTGCAAGCTGCCCCACCCCGAACTACCCTTCGAGGCGTTCTACATCCTCGCGGGCGAACCGCTCTACGTCAGCCCCACGCTCACCGCCCTGCGAAACGCCTTCGGCGAGCAGATGCCTCCGATCCGGCCACCCGAGTACTTTCGGCTGAACCCCCGAGCGCCGGCATTCAACATCTCCAAGGCCAGGAAACTGCTGGGATATGAACCGCGGTATCTGTGCCAGGACATCTGATAGAGCTGAAACCGTAGTGCGCAAACAAAAGGCCCGCCTTTTTGGCGGGCCTTTTGATAAAAGTCGGCGATCCCTACTCTCGCCCCTAAGGACTACCATGGGTCATGCGGACTTCACGACTGAGTTCGGAATGGGATCAGGTGCTTCCCCGCATGCGTATCACCGACACAGCCGGTGCGGACGTTTCCGCCCACACCGACGAACGTTCATAGGTTAGGCGTTGTGGCATAAGAACACAAGTTGGAAAACAAGGCGGCTTGTGAATCAACAACGATTCATGAATATGACCAAGCGTTCGGCCGTTAGTACCGGTAAGCTGAAGACATTTCTGCCCTTACACTCCCGGCCTATCCACCTGGTGGTCTACCAGGGGCCTTCAGTCTCCGAAGAGACATCGAGACCTGATCTTGGGGGGGGCTTCCCGCTTAGATGCTTTCAGCGGTTATCCTTTCGCTGCTTGGCTACCCTGCCGTGCCCCGAGCGGGACAACAGGTACACCAGAGGCAACTACCGTCCAATCCTCTCGTACTAGGAAGATATCCCCTCAAGTCTCGTACGCCCACAGCAGATAGGGACCGACCTGGCTCACGCCGGTCTGAACCCAGCTCGCGTACCGCTTTAATTGGCGAACAGCCAAACCCTTGGGAGCGCCTACACCCCCAGGATGCGATGGGCCGACATCGAGGTGCCAAACCTCCCCGCCGCTATGGACGCTCGGGGGAGATCAGCCTGTTATCCCCAGAGTACCTTTTGTCCGTTGAGCGATGGCCCTTCCACACGGGACCACCGGATCACTAGGACCCACTTTCGTGACTGCTCGACACGTCTGTCTCGCAGTAAAGCCGGCTTATGCCCTTGCACTCGCTGCGCGATTGCCAACCGCGCTGAGCCGACCTTTGTACTCCTCCGTTATCTTTTGGGAGGAATCCGCCCCAGACAAACTGCCCGGGAAGCACTGTCCCTTGCCCGGCTTCACGGGACAAGGTTAGGCAACAAATAGCACAAGGGTGGTATTTCAAGGATGGCTCCCTGACGGCCGGAACCGCCAGATCAACGCCTCCCACCTATCCTACGCATGTGATACCTGTGGCCAATACCACCTTACAGTAAAGGTTCATGGGGTCTCTCCGTCTTGCTGCGGGTATGTGGTATCTTCACCACAAGTACAATTTCACCGAGTCGGTCCTCAAGACAGTGCTCCAGTCGTTTCGCCATTCATGCGCGTCGGAACTTACCCGACAAGGAACTTCGCTACCTTAGGACCCTCATAGTTAGGGCCGCCGTTTACCGGTGCTTCGGTTGCCAGCTTCACAGGGCGAACCCCGCTGACCGACTTCCTTAACATTCCGGCACCGAGCAGGCGTCAGTCTCTATACGTCGTCTGTACGACTTAGCAGAGACCTGTGTTTTTGATAAACAGTCGCCAGAGCCACTTCACTGCGCCCTCAGCAGACTAAGTTACCCTAGTCTCTGGAGGGACCCCTTTTCCCTGAGTTACGGGGTCAATTTGCCTAGTTCCTTAAGGACCGTTCTCTCGAGCGCCTTAGGATATTCTCCTCGCCTACCTGTGTCAGTTTGTGGTACGGTTCCGCGCTTTGTAACCTTACGGCTTTTCTCGGGCACCTCGCCCCGTACTTCGGCAACCAATCGGCCTCGCCCTTTCGGGAACCCTCGAGCCTTGTCGTGGGCTACGGCTTGAAGTGTCGTCACGTAAGGGTCGAACCTAGACGCGGAGGGCAGGAATATTAACCTGCTGTCCATCGGCTACGCCTTTCGGCCTCGCCTTAGGAGCCGCCTAACCCTGGGCGGATTCACCTTCCCCAGGAAACCTCAGGCTTTCGGCGAGCAGGATTTTCACCTGCTTTATCGTTACTCATACCGGCATAATCACTTGATAGGGCCGACACGGCTCCTTGCGGTACCGCTTGTATCTCCCTATCAACGCTCCCCTACCGCTCACCGACGATCCACTCATGACCCTCACCATGAAGACCATGAGTGGATCGTCGGAAAACCCGCCGCTTCGGTAGTCTGCTTAGTCCCGTTCATTATCGGTGCCCAATCTCTCGACCAGTAAGCTATTACGCACTTTTTAAATGGTGGCTGCTTCTAAGCCAACATCCTGGCTGTCTCAGAAACTGGACTTCCTTATGCACTCAGCAGACATTAGGGACCTTAGCGGGCGATGTGGGGTGTTTCCCTTTTGACCACGAAGGTTATCCCCCGTAGTCTGACTCCCGGGATAGTCACTGCGGTATTCGGAGTTTGGTTAGAGGCGGTAGCCTGGTGGGCCCCGCGATCCATCCAGTAGCTCTACCCCCGCAGTGTAGTGTCCCGAGGCTAGCCCAAAAGCTATTTCGGGGAGAACCAGATATCTCCAAGTTTGATTAGACTTTTACTCCTCCCCACAGCTCATCCCCTAACTTTTCAACGTTAGTGGGTTCGGACCTCCGCACCCTTTTACGGGCACTTCATCCTGGCCATGGGTAGATCACTTGGTTTCGGGTCTATCGCCTGCGACTCAAACGCCCTATTCAGACTCGCTTTCGCTCCGGCTGCTCCGCTGAACGGATTAGCCTTGCCGCAGACAATAACTCGCCGGTTCATTATGCAAAAGGCACGCAGTCACCCTTCGATGGTCTCCGAGGAAACCACCTATAGGGCTCCTACAGCTTGTAAGCACATGGTTTCAGGTGCTTTTGACTCCCCTAATAGGGGTGCTTTTCACCTTTCAATCGCCCTACTTGTACGCTATCGGTCGTCGAGGAGTACTTAGCCTTGGAGGGTGGGCCCCCCAGCTTCACACCACGTTCCACGAGCATGGTGCTACTCTGGTAAGCCGATGGTAACGGAGGGCTTCGACCGCCGCCTACAGGACTGTCACCTTCTATGGTGTGCCTTTCCATGCACTTCGGCTGGTCGTGCCTTTGTAACTCCTCTCGGCTCCCGCAACCCCGGGCCGAAGCCCGGTTTGGGCTAGATCCGCTTTCGCTCGCCGCTACTAACGGAGTCTCGGTTGATTTCTTCTCCTACGGGTACTGAGATGTTTCAGTTCCCCGCGTTCGCTCCACACGGACTATGCATTCATCCGTGGGTGACGCCATCTGCTTGCACAGTGACGACGGGTTACCCCATTCGGAAATCCCCGGATCAAGGGTTGTTTGACACCTCCCCGGGGCTTATCGCAGCCTACCACGTCCTTCATCGCCTCTCGACGCCAAGGCATCCACCATGTGCTCTTAGTAGCTTGGTCACATTCATGAATCCCTGTCGGATTCCGTGTGCCAAGTCGCCTTGCGCTCGAGCAACCTCATGGTTGTTCGAGAAATCCAAACTTGTGGTTCATACGCCACTTTCGTGCGAATTCTACAGACTGTTAGAACTCGCACGCGCCTACCTATAAACTTGTCAAAGAGCTCCTGTCGCCCGGTGGCTCCAGGCATCCAACCATCGGCATTCGATGGGGGGATGCTTGAAGCGACCTCAAACTTATTTCGTCATCAGCCAGATCACTCCGATTAACCCCGCGATCAGCACCGCGAGTTTCAAGACATCCCAAACGTTCGTTACGCCCCCGATCCTTCCGGCCTCTAGTCGATGACCGCAGTTCGGACAGTAGTAAGTCTTGCCCTTCAAGGCCGGCGACCTTCTATTTCTAAGACCGGGCGGACGTCCTGAACAAACCCGTCTTTCCGCTCTGGCCCGATCGAGGTCTTCGTGGAGACGACCGGGATCGAACCGGCAACCTCCGGCTTGCAAAGCCGGCGCTCTCCCAATTGAGCTACGTCCCCGACCGGCTCGGAAGCCGACGATGCATTTTATTCACTTTTCGCTTGGCCCACTGCCTGACGACTCTACTACTTGTTCGGTTGGCCTCACTTCTTGAAGCCGAATGGGCCCGAGTGGATTCGAACCACTGACCTCGTCCTTATCAGGGACGCGCTCTAACCAACTGAGCTACGAGCCCCATTGTTTCGCGCGCCTGGTCGTGGATCGAAAATCCTCCGACAAAAAAACCACCAGCTTTTGCTGCCGGTGGCTTTGGCACTCTACCGCCTATTCCACCTGTCGTCAGCACCGTCGCTGGCATCTGAATCCGTGATGGATTCTAAATTGGTCTAGCAAAAGGTCTGCTCTCCTTATTCGGCCTGGGGCTTACTTGACTACACCTGTGCCGAAACAGCACCGACCTTGCAGAACAATAGTTTACCACATGGCTTTGTTTTGTCAACCCCAGAAACGCATGGGCTGATAAAAAAGTTTCGACCTGCCTGCGGAGGCCCTAACTCAGCTCACCACAAGGCCCTAAGGGCCCCTCCCACCATACAGTGTAGCACACGCCAAGCCCTTGGAATGTTGCTGTAGAATATGAGCAGCAGCAGACAGAACACGTTGAGCGTCACGAAGATGCTGACAGCGACCCCCACCGGTCTGAGCAGATTGACACACGGCTTCCAACCGGCAGAGGCCTCGTCTCCGAACGACATCCGAGACCGTAGCAACCGCCATGCCCGATTCACCACCAACCCGAAACCCAGCGAGAACCCCCAGATCGCCATCGTCCCGTTCGGAACGTGCCACAGACCGCACACCGTGAACGTCAGACAGTAGTTCCGGTACACGTGCGAGCGCGAACCGCCCAGCGGAATGTACACGTAGTCCCGAAGCCACAGCCCCATCGTCATGTTCCATCGCCGCCAGAACTCCAAGAGGCTCGGACTGGCCCAGACCCGGTAGAACCCCTCCGACATGCGATAGCCGAACGTCCGACAGATGCCGATCGCCACATCGCAGTAGCCACTGAAATCCCAATAGAGCGCCAGCGTCATGATCCAGATGCCGATCCACAAATCCGCATAAGGCAACTGATCGGGATGTCGAAAGTAAAACACCCTGAACGGCATGTCCCCCACCGGTGCCAACAGATACCCGGGGTGGCCGGGGTATCCGTCCAACACAATGACCACCATCAATCGCTTGCCCAGCCCCCAGGCGATCCTCGCCAACCCGACGGGGACGTCTGTCGGTCGCCACCGCTCGCTCGCGGTGTCCAATCGTTCGGCGAACTCTCCATATCGCTCCAGAGGACCCTGCATGAAACTCGGGGCAAAGGTGCCATAGGCGAAGAAGCGAAGCAGCCCGCGATCCTGGCTGACGATGGTGCCTCGCCACGTGTCGACAAGGTAGTGAATCACCTTCAGGTACAACCACGCCATGCCACAGAAATGAGGGCTCAGCAGCAGGCTGTACAACGCGTGCCTGCCGCCCGCATATGTCTGCGGGAACAACCACCACAGCCAACCGTACGACGCACCGAGTTTGGCGCTGCCGGGCACGAGATTTCGAAGCCCCGCGTATACGAATGCGGAGGCAATTACCACCCCGATGGCCACCGCCAGCGGCTTTGCCGATCCGCCCGGAGTGTCGGACCTTCGCCGGGCAAGCGCCTCGCCCAAAGCGTGCATCCCCAACAGAAACGCGATCAGACAGACGAGCAGGATCGCGCCAAACGCCCAGAGGATGAACCCCAGACTCGCCACCAGCCAGCCCACCTGACGATACCGTCGGGGGACACACACCATCACCGGCACCAGAAGGAGAACCCAGCACACCAGGAACCGGTCCTGAAGCACCTCGTAGCGCCAGAACTCCCACTGTCCCCAGGGGGCCTCGCGCAGGGCCTGAATCACGTTGCCGAACACCGTCATTGCCTGACAATCCCCCGGTACAGCTCCGCGTATTGACGCACAGTCGCCTCGATGCCATAGTGGTCCGCCACATGCCGGAAAGCGTTCTGGCCCAATCGCATCGACCACGCACGATCGCCGATCAGCCGACGAATGCCGTCGGCCAGTTCGCCCGGCGATCGAGGCGAAACCAGAACGCCGGTCCGCCCGTCGGCAATCAGCTCCTGGCAGCCCGGAACTCGCGTCGTCACGATCGGCCGGCCGGCGGCCATCGCCTCCAGCAGGGCATTCGGCAACCCCTCCGTCAGCGATGGAAATACGAAGAGGTCGGCCATCGCCAATAGCTGCGGGATGTCGTCGCGGCGTCCCGTCAGCAGAATCCTATCGATCAGCCCCGCGTCCCGTATCTGTCGTCGAAGCTCGCCTTCCTGCTCCCCCTCACCCACCAACACGACATACACGCGATCGTCCTTCAACCGTCGCCGGGCCTCGATCAGGTCTTCCAGACCTTTAACGGGGTCCAATCGTCCCACCCACAGAAGCACGATCGCCTCGGCTGGAATCCCCAACGCATGGCGATCCGCGGGCCCAACCCCGGAGAACCTCGCAACATCCACACCGCCGCGAATCAATCGCAGCCTCGATCGGGAAATGTGAGCACGCCGATGCAGATGCTCCACCACTTCCGCCGAGTTGCCCACGACCCATCGGCACCACCGACCGGTCATCCCCCCCACCACCAGATGCCAGCGCCGCTCAATCTCGACCGTCTGAATCTCGTGAATGATGCGCCTCGCCGGGATGCCGACCCACGGGCAGACCAGTGATGCCGCCGTATTGGCATGGAACAGCAACGCGTGCACGACATCCGGCCTCTCGCGGCGAAGTCCGGAGGCCAGGCGCCCCAACGCCCGGACATCCCACGAACCCCGAGCACCACAGGCCAGAGTCCTTATCCCCATGCGGCCCAAAGCTAAACCAACCTCTCCCGGAGGAGCCAGGCAGGCGACCACCGGCTCAAACTCCGATCGATCCAGCGCCGCCACCAGACGGTACAGGTGCAGAGGCACGCCTCCGGTTTTCAGATCGGTAATCAGATAGAACACTCGGATGGGCATGCTGATTACGGACACCTCTTGCCTGAACGAGAGTGGCAGGCCCGCTGCCCCGCTGACATTGCCGACCAGCCGCCGCGCCCGGGACCAAGGTCCCAACCGTCCGGGCGACCGAGCTCAACCCGATTTCCCCTCGCCGAGCACCCGGTGGATCAAACCCTCGCTCTGATCGAGAAGACTCCGAGCGGCGGCAGCGTCGAGCCCGCGGTGATGCATGACGATCGCCACCTTCGCACGCCCGTCGGCCCGAGTCAGCAGTTGCCGGGCGGCATCGCGCGTCAGGCCGGTCTCCATCATGATGATTCGTGTAGCCCGTTCCACCAGCTTCGTGTTGGTCCGCGTGTCCACATCCACCATCAGGTTTCCGTGGACCTTGCCCAATTGCACCATGGCAATGGTGCTGATCATGTTCAGTACGAGCTTGGTGGCGGTCCCGGCCTTCAGACGCGTCGAGCCGGTAACCACTTCAGGGCCCGTCAGCACACGGATCGACACGTCGCAGTCATCCGGCACGTGTTCGGCGGAGACGCACGCGAAGAAGATCGTGGCGGCCCCCCGCTCCTTGGCCCGCCGCAAGGCCGCATGCACGAATGGCGTCGTGCCACCCGTGGCAATGCCCATGACGACATCGTGGGCACCCACCTGACGCTCGTCCATGATCGCACAGGCGGTCTGAACGTCGTCCTCGGCCCCCTCGACCGGCCGGCGGATGGCCACCTCACCACCGGCAATGATGCCCTGTACCATCGACGGATCGGTCAGAAACGTCGGCGGACACTCGGCCGCATCCAGAACGCCGAGGCGACCGCTCGTCCCCGCCCCCAGATAGAACAAGCGTCCCCCACCGCGCAGCCGATCGGTCACCAGGGTAATGGCGCGGCAGATGTCGGCCTTGCACCCTGCCACGGCCGCAGGAATGGAGGCGTCCTCGGCATTCATGACGTCGAACGCCTCGGCGATCGACATCTGATCGATATGCGCCGACCTCGGATTCCGCTGTTCGGTGAGCAGGTGGCCTCGATCCATCATGGCAAGAATCTGGAGCCTCCGGCGTTGGCTTCGTGTCGGATCGGGCACCCCGATCCGCATGTCAGCGTCGCATCGCTTCGGGAAGTTGCATTACACAACGGTCATCTGTCCCAATATAGCCGGGCGAGACGCTCCGGTCACCTGGGGCAGGTTGGAGGCCACACGATCCACACAGGCCGTCGCGAGTATGGCAAAGCTCACCGCCTCCTTCGCCTGGTAGGGAATCCCCAGAAGATCGATCGGCAGCCACGACACCTCCGGCAGCAGGCGTTTCAGCAGTGAGACCAGAAACCCGTTCTGACTGCCGCCACCACACAGGAACACTTCATCCAGTCGGGGACGCCCCCGGTATTTCGGCAGAAAGCGACGATAGGCCCCCACAATGGTTTGCGCAGTCAGCGCCGTGGCCGTGGCAATCAGATCATTGCCGTGATCCGCAAGCATCGTCGGCGTTGCGAACGTATCGACATATGCGGATCCGAACTGCTCTCTTCCGCAGCTCTTGGGCGGTCGCCTCTTAAAGAAAGGATGAACCATCGCTTGCTTCAGAAGTGCGGGGATGACCTTTCCGCAGAGGCCACGTCGGCCGCCGCGGTCGTATGCCGTTCGCCCGTGCGTCACACGGCGGACCAATTCGTCGATGATCATGTTGCCGGGCCCTGTGTCGAAGGCGATCACGTCCCGGGCCTTCCCGCTGGCCGGAAGGTACGTCAGATTGGCGATGCCTCCGATGTTCTGGATGATCCTGGAACGACGGGAATCGCGCAAGAGCACATAGTCGGTCCAGGGCACCAGCGGCGCCCCCTGTCCGCCCAAGGCGACATCGGCCTGCCGAAAATCGCTCATCACCGGCAGCCGCGTTTGGGCAGCAATGATCGCCGGATTGCCGATCTGAAGCGTCGAGCCGACCGGGCGACGACCGCGCCCTCCCCGCGAAGGAGGCAAATGACAAATCGTCTGACCATGGCTGCCGATGAAATCCACATCCGTGCGCCGCCAGGCCATCTCCTTGAGGAGCCCCAGACACGCGGCGGCGAATTCCTGACCGACGCGAGCGTTCAGGTCGCACAACTCCTGCGTGGTCGTCTGGGCCGGCGCCATGACGGACAACAACCTCGATCGGAGGTCCTTGGGATACGCACGCTGATAGTGGCCGATGAATCGCACCTTCATCGACGTACCCCGTCCGCCAATCTCCACAAGGGCCGCGTCGACACCATCACAACTGGTGCCGCTCATGAGCCCGACAACGTACCGGACCATTCTTCGAGACATCCCGGTGTCACTCCTTCCGGCCGCACCGGCGTGCCATTCCGTGCGTTCGCTCGCCAGCGCGTTTGTCCCAACGGCAACGGGCGATTATCATCCCAGTTTCGTCGTTGGACGCCAAGCGGAGTGATATCGATGACTTATCTGACGCCTTGTGAACAGTTCATCATGGCCCTGGAGGGCAAGCAGCCGCCCGGTCGGGTGCCCCATTTCGAACTGGTCTTCTATCTGACCATGGAGGCCTTCGGAAAGGTCCACCCCTCGCACCGTATCTTCCACCAGTGGGGGCAGATGTCCAAGGCCGAATGCCGCGCCCAGATCGAAGACGCCGCCGGCGTCTACCTGATGACCGCCGAACGGTACGATCACTCCGCCATCTTTCTGCACGGCGTGGGCGCCGGAACCGGTCCCCAGGAAGAGGAACAGCTCATCAACACCGTCCACCACCTGGGCAAAGGCAAATACTTCCTGATGATTCACGGCGACGCCACCTACAGCATCCCCAACGGCACCGAGATGATGGAATGGTGCGGACGGATCGCCGACGATCCGCAGGGCCTCAAGGACGAAGCCGACCGGAAGGTTGACCAGGCCATCCGACGCGCCGAACACCTTCGAAAGAACACCGCCCTGCATGGCTTTGCCATGTGTGACGACTACTGCCTGAACGACGGCCCGTTCCTCTCACCGCCGATGTTCGCCGAATTCGTCGCGCCGTATCTGGCGAAGCTGATCGCGGCCTATCGCGAGATGGGCTTCTACACCATCAAGCACACCGACGGCAACATCATGCCCATCCTCGACCAACTGGTGGCCGCACGACCCCACGCCCTGCACTCCCTCGATCCGCAGGGAGGCATCGACATCGCGGAGATCAAGCGACGCCACGGCAAGCAGATCTGCCTGATCGGCAACGTCAACTGTGGCCTGCTCGACACGGGCACCGACGATCAGGTGATTGAATCCGCCCGCTACTGCCTGCGCCATGGCATGCCCGGCGGCGGATATATCTTCAGCACCAGTAACTGTATCTACACCGGCATGGACCTGAACCGCTACCACCTGATCCTCGATGTGTGGCGGCAGGAGGGAACATACGACCGGCGCCTGTAGACGCGGGTCGACAAGAACCCCGGCGCCCACCCGTAACCGCACCGTAAGACGGATCGCCCAAGAGGCATTTGATTCGTGAATCGGGCGGCATATCCTTTCGTGTCGGAGGTGGAAAGATGAGTGGGCAATTCCTACGGACACGTCCGGAAAAAACGGACGCCAATCAGGCCCCCAGGGGCACATCGCGGTTTACGCCTCATGAGAGACACCGCATCTTCAAACAGATGGTGGCCGACGAGCTCAAATCCGGCCCCCTACCCTATCGGCGCAGGCGTAAGCTTATTCGCTATGCCGGACAGATCGACATCCTACCGTTCGACGCCTGTCTGCTGATCGCCGAGGCGCAGAAAGAGGCGGGGCAGCTCGACCCAGTCCAGTTCGAGCCGGTCGACGAAATCGGAGCGATAGTCAATCCCGAGCGATGGCCGCTCTGGTTCAAGCTGGCAATCGCCATGATCATCGTGACCTTGTTCGATCTGACGTTGCTGCGCTTCCTTGGGAAGTGACCCCGCAGTCGTGTCTGATCGTTCCACTGGGATCCGATCTGAAATAGAGGTGCGATCAGAATCCTCTTGGAGGCACTCTCGGTCGCGTTCTATGTGAATTGACCCAAGTGCAACCGATTTCTATAATCTGAGTACCAAGGGAAGGAAGCCTAGCTCCGCTGGATTCACGTCTGCGATACCAGATGCAAAGCTAGTGTCCACTAGTCGAGGCGAGTGGTGTCGCCTTGGCTTCCTGGGTCGATACAACAAGGATGTGCAAGTGGCCAAGTTGACAGTACTTCAGGGTCCGGACAAGGGCCGCGTGTTCCGAACGGGTCCCGGTCCATGTCCGATCGGTCGCACCAGCGCCGTCATCCCGCTAACGGATAATACGGTCAGCCGGCAACACGCCGAACTCCAGCCGGACAATGGCCGATGGTTGCTGGTCGATAACGGCAGCGTCAACGGAACATACCTGAACGGGCAGCGGGTGACGCAGCCCATGCCGCTGAAGAACGGCGATCAGATCCGACTGGGCAGCACCCTGCTGGTGTACGGTGGCGACGACCGACCGACGGAAGAGACAAGCCTGTTCCCCTCGCGTGACATGGTCGACCTGGACCTGGCCGGTCGGCAGATCGACTCGTCGATCATCAGTCGCGCCCCCAGCAGCGAAGACAGCGTGATCATCGCCGACCAGCAGACCGCCGGTGCGGTTCGCTCGTGGCGTGCGATGCAGGGGCTGATCCAGGCCATCGGATCGATCACCACGCCTCAGCAATTGCTGGAACGTGTGGTAGACACGGTCTTCGAGGAAATACGCGTCGAGCACGGATTCATCCTGATGCGCGACGAGGAATCGTCCGAGTTCATCCCGCACGTCGTCCGCAGTCGCGCTCGCGACGGCAAAACCCAGCAGACCCAACTCACGACGAGTCGAACCATCATCGACCACGTGGTGACCCACAAAGAGGGCGTGCTGTGCACGAACGCCCAGTCCGACTCGCGGTTTGTCCGCTCCAAGGACGGCAGTATCTACCAGTATGGGCTTCGGTCGGTGATCTGTGTGCCCATCATCGCTCGCGAAGAGGTGCTCGGCGTCATCCACATCGACTCGTCGATCGCCGCCCAGCAGTACACCGAAGAACAACTGCACCTGATGATCGCCATCGGCGTGCAGACGGGCATGGCGCTGGAGAACCTCAAGCTGTTGTCCGCCCGGGTTCAGACGGAACGTCTGGCCGCCACCGGAGAGACGGTCGCCCACCTGTCGCACTACATCAAGAACATCCTTCAGGGCATGCGGTCCGGGGCCGACATGATCGATCTGGGGCTGGATCGTCACAACCTGAACACGGTCGCCACGGGCTGGCCCATCGTGCGGCGCAACCTCGAGAAGATCTACAACCTGACCAAGAACATGCTGGCCTTCAGCAAAGACAGGCAACCCGCCCGGCAATATGTGCAGATCGGCAGCATCCTGGCGGAGGTCATCGAACTGGCGCAGCGCTACGCCGACGACCGCGGGGTGATGCTCCTGTCCGAAGCCGACGAGGATGTCCCCCCCGTCCCGGTCGATCCGGACGGCGTGCATCAGGTCGCTCTGAACCTCATCAACAATGCGGTCGAGGCCGTCCAACAGCACAAGGGAGTGGTCAACGTCCGCATCTCGTTCGACGAGAAGGCTCAGGAAGCGATCCTGACCGTGGCCGACAACGGACCCGGCATCGAAAGCCAGGACCTTCGGCACATCTTCGAACCGTTCCACTCGACCAAGGGGCAGGGTGGCACCGGCCTGGGTCTGGCCGTCGCCCGAAAGATTGTCCACGAACACCACGGGCGGATCGACGTGAGCAGCATGCCTGGCGAGGGAACGATCTTCCGCGTCCGGCTGCCGATCGCAGAAGGCACCCCCGCCGAGAGCGAGGAGACGACCGGGCCACAACGATAGCCCCGAACCGACGGCGCGTCTTTGCTGTGGCTCCCCGATACCCTGGCGAACCCGTCGAGTCACCACGTCACGGACGTTTTCAGCCCCGTCCCGCCCGTTCGATCCCTCTGACTTGACAAATCACCCGGTGCCCGACACCGTGTGACCTCGCTACAGACAACCTCGTACACACACTGAAGGAGGAACTGAACAATGTACGCACGACACTGGTTCACCCTCACGGGCATGGTCGTCTTCTCGCAACTGGTTCTGACGGCCGGAGCGGCCGCCGAGACGACGCCTCCGCCTGCACCCCGAGTGGATTTCTCCTACGCCTTCGCCGTGCCGCACCGCGTAACCGTCGGCCGCCCGGACCGAAGCGAACGCACGATCGTCGATGCCGAACCCGGCAGCCTCAAGCTGCTGTGGACCTATGAGAATCTCACGCGCGACCCGCTGGCCGCATACATGCCGCGAACGGCCCAGTGGCCGGTACGGGTCCAGCCCCTCGTCAGCTCGTCTCCGAACGGCACCGATCGCAAGCCGCTGCCACAGAGCACGTGGACCCGACTGGAAGGGTTCCTGCCCGCCCTGGACAACACGTACCGTGGCCCGTCGGGGTCCGTCCGTCTGGAGGTCGTCGGGGGCATGACCGCCACGCTGGTTCGCATCACACTGTCCAACAGTGGAACGACCCCCCTGCGATACGACCTGGTCTGCGACTGCCAGCGAGGGTTCTATGGATACAACCCGGCCCATATCGACGCGGCTCGCGATCGCGACTGTCTTCTGGCCGGCTGGGGCGACCGGGCCGACCGGGTGGTCATCTGCGGTGTGGGTGCCGATGAATACCCGGTAGATACCGCCCTCAACAACGCTGCCAGCGTCAGGATGACGATGTCCTGGAAGGTTCAGCCGGGCCAGACGCGCACGAGCTGGCTCATCCGCCCCTACGCCAGTTATGCCGCCGACCTTCCTGCCCTGCGAACCCGCGACTGGGCCCAGGAGTTGGATCAGGGCATCGGCGAATGGCGGACCCTGCTCGGTAGAGCGACTCGAATCGCCATCCCCGATGCCGGCGTCCAGAAGGCCTACTACGCCTGCCTGAGCGATCTGTTCATCATGCGAGAGCCCGTGGCCGACGGTTACGTCGCCGCCGTTCCAGGCACCGACTGCTACCGTGCGACCAACCCCGGCGAAGCGGCTATCGTCAGCGTCGCCCTCGACCAGGCCGGCCTTCACCGCGAAGCAGTCAACGGCTACCAGATGTGTATCGACCAGCAAGGTCCCAACGGCGACTGGGCCGATCCCCAGGGCTGGTGCCACCTGATGTGGTGTATCAGCGGCTTCAAGTGCTGGGCGATCATGGAACACTACCGCATGACCCGCGATCGGGACTACCTCCAGAAGAACTACCCGCGAATGCTCGCCAGCTCCGGCTTCCAGGAATCGATGCGGGCACGAACCCGCACACTCGTTGACGGCAAGAAACCGCTGACCTACGGACTGATGCCGCCCGGGATGGGCGACTGCGGCCTGAAGAATGACGACAGCCTCTACGGCGTTTTCCTCCCCCACAATATCTGGGCGGTATATGCCGATCGCTGTTCGGTAGAGGCGGCGGAAATCCTCGACAGGCAGAGCGATCTGCCCGAACTCCGGAAGATCGCCCAGACCGCCACCACAGACCTCCTGGACGCCCTGAACCGCGGCGCCATCTCCGAAAAGGGCTATCGATGGATCCCCGGCGTGCCGGGCAAGACCTGCGGCAGCCGCTGGGGAGTCCTCAATGCCCTGTTCCCCTGCCGGCTGCTCCCGGCCGATCACGAACTCATTAGCGGTACGATGCGCCACATCGGATCGCGGATGAGCCCCGGCGGGCTTCACGTCAACACCGGCTGGCTGACCAACGGCATGTGGGTCGCGATCTCCCTTGACAACCTGGCCGAGTGCCACCTGGTCCGGCACGAGGCCGACACGGCCGTCGCCCTCCTGTACGCCACGTTGAACCACGGCACGCCCCTGTACACGTGGTGTGAAGAACGCGGCCAGCCACCCCATTCGCCCCAGATCACCGGCGATCGGCAGCACCTCTGGACACCGGTGGCCGTCGTGCGGGCGATCCGGGACTACCTCATCATGGAACAACAGGACGGACTTCACCTGGCCTTAGCCACTGCCCTCCAATGGCTTAGCACCGGCCAGCCGGTTGGCGTCACGGACGCCCCCACCCACTACGGACGGGTCTCCTACTCGATCCGGTTCTCCCCCGACCAGAAGCGCATCAACGGCGAGGTGGTTTTCCCGGACAAGGCGTCGATTCCCAAGGCAACCCTTCACGTCCGTCTGCCCGGCGGACTCAAACTGACCTCGGTGCAACCAGCCAGTGGAGCCGCCATCGTCGCCGGCGGCCGTGCGTTGGAGTGGAAGTCTCCTCAGGGACGTTGCGTCATCGAGGCCGATGTGAAGTAGGCCGGTGGCGGATGTCCCACGAACACCTGTCAGGCGGTAGGATGCCGTTTATGAACGCGAGGGCCTGCCTCATTTCACTGATCGTCGGCGGATGGGCCGTGACTCTGCGCGCCGCCGGGCCGACACGGCACCAGGATGTGATCGACCCGCGAATCGTCTACCAGACGATCGACAACTTCGGCGCCTCGGATTGCTGGTCGATGCAGAAGATCGGAGCGTGGTCCGACACCAACAAGGCTCGCGTGGCCGACCTGCTCTTCTCCACCGACAAGGGCATCGGCCTGACCTGCTGGCGGTTCAACCTGGGCGGCGGCATCAATCGCAAGACCATCGGCAATCCCTGGCGAACGGTCGAGACGTTTGAGACCGCCGAGGGCCGCTACGACTGGACCCGCCAGGCGAATGAGAGATGGTTTCTCAGGGCGGCCAAGGCCCGCGGCGTCCCCCAATTCATCGCATTCGTTAACAGCCCCCCTGCCCGCATGACCCGCAACGGCCTGACCAATGTGGACAAGGGGCCACACAGCACCAATCTCAGGGACGGATTCGAGGGGCAATTCGCCCGATACCTCGTTGACATCCTGCGGCATTTCCGCGACAACCCCGATCCCAACGAGCGAATCGCGTTCGATGCCGTCAGCCCCGTGAACGAGCCCTCATGGGAGTGGCTCACCGGTGACGGACAGGAAGGCAATCGCGCCTCCAACGAAGACATCAATCGCATCATCCTGGCCCTCAGCGCCGAACTGAAACGCCAGGACCTGCGAACGAAGATCCTGGTGCCCGAGGCCCGCAGCCCCTCGGCCATGTACCTCACCGATCGCCACATGAACAAGCTCCACGGCGGCCAGTGGAACAACTACATCGCCGATTTCTGCGGCGACCCCAACGTCAGCGGCCTGCTCGATAAGACCCTCTGTTATCACAGCTACTGGGCCGACTGGCTGAGCACGCAGCTCATCCAACACCGCGAGCAACTCGGCCATGCCATGGCTCGCTACCCGGACTGGAAGCTCTGGCAGACCGAATACTGCGTCATGTCGGGTCCCCATGGAAAGGGCGGCGGCGGACGTGACCTCGGCATGAACACGGCCCTCGATGTCGCCCGCGTGATCCACTTCGACCTCACCCTCGCCCAGGCGTCGGCATGGCAATGGTGGACTGCCGTCTCGCCGGAGCGTTTCAAGGACGGGATCATCTACACCGACTATCGCCGTCCCGGCGATGCCGAGACGATCTTCGAATCGAAGCTTCTGTGGACGCTGGGCCATTTCAGCCGCTTCATTCGCCCGGGGATGAAACGCATCGGCCTGATCGGCCCGGGCCACACACCCACCGGCCTGCTGGGATCGGCCTATCTCGATCCTGCCACGCGCCGTATTGTTGCCATCTACATCAATCTTGCCGATGAACAGGCCGAAGTGGCCGTTCGTGTGGCGGAGGCGCCGACCTCGTCCACAGCCCGACGATGGACCGCCTGTACAACGTCCGACAACGCCGGCGACAGCCTGCGCCCCTGCGAGATGTCGCCCGACACCGCATGCACAATCGCCCCGCGGTCGGTCGTAACGATTACGATGACGCCATGAAGGAGGGATGACCGATGCTTCGCAGAGACTTTCTCAAGTCGGCCGCCGCCGCAGCCGCCGCCGCATCGACCGGCGTGTCCGCCGAGGTCACCTCCACTCAAAGCACCCGTCCCGGCGAACTGCCAAGACGCACCCTTGGACGTACGAAGGAATCCGTGACCATAGTCGGACTGGGGTGTGCCTATGCCGGCGCGGACGTCAGCGAGGCTCAGACACGCGCCACTATCGAAGCGGCGATCGAAGAGGGCGTGCGATACTTCGATGCCGCCCCCGAATACACACAGGCCGAAGTCCGCCTGGGTCCTGCAATCAAGGCCGTTCGCAACAAGGTCTTTCTGGTCACCAAGACCTATGCCCCCGATGCCGCACAGGCGGAGAAGGACCTCGCACAGGCACTCCGCCAATTGGGCACCGACCACGTCGATCTCTACCTGCAACACGGCGTAGGCCTCCAGCCGATCGCCATGAACAACCAGATCCTCGGCAAGGGCGGTTCACTGGAGTACCTCCGCAAGGCCAAGAAGGCCGGCCTGACCCGATTCATCGGCCTCAGCGCGCATGCTCCTTACGCGCCGGCGCTGCAACTGCTCGAGCAGTCCGATGCATGGGACGTCGTCATGCCGTTCCTCAACTACGTAACACACGCCCGCGAGACCCTGCTGGCCGAAAACGAACTCGACCCCGTCGGCGACTACGACAAACTGCTGAAGCGGGCGTGCCAGAACAACATCGGCATCGTCGGAATGAAGGTGCTGGGCGGCCACCCGGGCCCCCTGGCCACCCACTATGATCGGGCGTTCCGCTACGCCCTCAGTCTTCCCGGCGTGGCCTGCGTGATCATCGGTGTTCGCAGTGCCGCCGAGGTGCATCGAGCCGCCCGGGCGGCCCGCGAATTCAAGCTGTTCAGCGATGCCGAGATGGAGGAAACGCTTAAGATTGGAAAGCAGATGGTCCACCAGGGCTCCAGCACGGCCAGGTCCATCGAGCGGCACATCGCCAGGGACTTCGGCAGCGGACACTACGCCTGACTGGCGTGGCGGGAATCGCAGCGGGCCCGATCGCACTCCACACACCCGCAGTCGAGATGTGCCCCGTATCTCAAGAAGGCGCGGTCCCCTTCTCCATGAATATCGCGCCAAAGGTGTAGTGGCGATGACGCAGGGCTAGACGATGAGCTCGGATGTACCCGTGCAGGAATGCTGAAAGCATGGACACCGTCTGACTCAGCCGTCCGAAACCGAAGTAGTGCGCCGATTCGAGGTAGGACTGACCGTGATCGACGAAGTCGCGGTTGCCACGAAGGCTGAGCCCCGAGGGCTCCACGAGTTGCTCCATCAGGTCGGCGGGCGAATCGAGCCGTACATCGCAATGTGGCGATCGATAGTCAAACGTCAGCCCCACCGTCCCGCCCGGCTTAAGCAGACGCTTCCACAGTCCGGCCGCAATCCGCCGACGCTGCCACGGAAGATGCTCCAGGACGCACACGCTGAAGATGTGATCGATGCTCTCGGCCGGAAGGTCCACCTCGGCCATGTCGGCCCGGATTGCCTCCATGGGCCACCCCATCGCCGCAGCGATCCGTCCGGCGTGCCGCACCAGGCCGTCGTCCAGATCCACGCTGATCACCCGGCAGCCCCGATCCGCCAGGTAGCAACTGAACAGAGACGAAGCCCCTCCCAAGTCCAGAACGCATTGCCCGGGCTTCAAGGACGTGTGGCTGACCAGCCAGGAGATTTCCCAGAGCAGGAACCACGGGACACGATCGTCGTCGTCCCACCCGGCCAGCGGCTCGTACGACATGCCGCGATTCGCACGATCCCAGAGGCTCGGCGAACCGTCGATGCGACCGTACCACGACGAGTGCATGACCCCCACCTCGCGCATCCGCCGCTTCAGGTCGGCCAGCTCCCGGATGATCTGCTCGCATTCCGTGCGAGCCAGGTCCGCGCGGTCCATTGTCTTGTTGATCGGATCGTTCGCATCTGCCATGGCGAAGCGAGTGTACTTAGCTTCAGGACAACCCGTCAATGATGCCCCCGGAAGCGGCATCCCATCTTGCGGGACTTGATAGCCGCCCCGCAGAGAGTCACAATCGGTGTGGATTGAGATGGACGGGTCAGAACCAGGCGACCAGGAGGAACGGTTGTGGGTGATGGAATAACGCGTCGGACGTTCGTTCGGGATACGCTGCTCGCTTCTGCCGGGGCCGCCCTGGCAAACGGGGCACAGGGATCGGCTGCCCAGGCCCCTGCGGGGCCCGCCGCCGGCAAGGGAGCGATCCCCACGGGCAAGATCGGCAACCTGGAGATCTCCCGGCTGATCCTCGGCGGCAACCTTCTGAACCGCTTCAACCACGTTCGCGACCTACGGTATGTCAGTGAACTCGTCAATCGATACAACACCGACGAGAGAATCCTCCAGACGATGGCACTGGCCGAATCGAAGGGCATCAACACCTTCAGCGTCTTCCCCAATCCGCCGACACGGAAGCTCGTCCGTGAGTTTCGAGACAAGCGAGGCGGCAAGCTCCAGTGGATTGCCTATTGGGTCGAGTGGATCAAGGACCTGGCCTACTATGCCCGCAAGGTCCAGGAAATGGTCGACGACGGAGCCGACGCAGTCTACGTCTGGGGTGAAGACGCCGACAAGCTCGTCAAAGAAGGAAAGATCGACGTGCTCGCCAAGGCGGTCGAGATGATGAAGGCCCACGGCATCCCCGTCGGCATCGGGGCGCACGCACTCGAAACGGTCCAGGCAACCGAGAAGGCAAAAATCCCCTGCGACTTCTACGTCAAGACGCTGCACCAACTGAACTATCCGAGCGTCAAGATGGACTTCGACTCGATCTTCTGCCGGCACCCCCAGGAAACCATCGACTTCATGAAAACCGTCAACAAGCCGTGGATCGCCTTCAAGGTGATGGCCGGTGGCGCCATCGCACCGAAGGATGGCTTCAAGCACGCCATCGAAGGCGGGGCCGACTTCATCTTCGCCGGCATGTTCGATTTCGAGATCGAACCCGACATCAAGATCATGAATGAAGTCCTGGCCTCGAACCCCAAACGCGAACGACCCTGGCGGTCATAGTTACGGCCACGTTGTTCCAGTACGGTGGCATCGCCAGCGCGAAGACCTAGGGAGAACCACTCGTGATCCGCACCGCAACCGCACTGCTGCTCCTGCTGGTCTCTCCTTGGGTGGCATTCGCCGAGCCGGGCTCCACCCAGGCCGCCGCCTCTGAGAAGGCGCATTTCGGCGCCGCCCCCAGTCCGTTCTTTGTCCCCGCCGGAGGGCGTTCCAACGACACGTTCCCCTTCTACAAAGACGGGGTCTGGCACCTGATCCACATGCGCCTCCCCGTGATCGCCCATTACGCCAGCCGGGATCTCATTCATTGGAAAGAGCAGCCCGTTGTGGCCACCCCGGGCGCGCCGGGCCAACCGGACCACTGCGACGGCCTGTGCACGGGTTGCGTGATCGAGCACGACAAGAAGTTCTACTGCCATTACACGGCCAATCAGACGATCTGCCTGACCACCAGTAATGACATGAATCAATGGACGAAGCATGCCGCCAACCCTGTCCTGCGCGGCGACAACAAGCAGTATGAGAGCGCCAACTTCCGTGACCCCTTTGTCATTTTCAGCCCGGACGAAGGGCTATGGTGGATGATCTTCGGCACACGCCTGATGAAACAACCCGGCCAACGCGCGGGCTGCGTGGGCCTGGCCAAGAGCAAGGATCTGATTCACTGGGAACTGTCCGCACCGCTCTGGGCGCCGAACATCGGTCCGCATGCCGACTGCCCGCAACTTCTCCGACACAACCGCCTCTGGTACCTGGTGTATCTGCAGCGCAACACGCGCTACCGCATCGCCGATTCGATGGCCGGCCCCTGGCGTCGTCCGCCCATTCGTGATCTGGGCACGATGAACCCCCTGGCCGGCTCGCGCCCCACAACCGACGGCAAACGCTGGATCAGCCTTCCATTCCTGGGTCGGCCCCAGGGAACTCCGGAACTGAAGGAACTGGGCATCGGAGATTACGACGGGGGCCCCCTGGCCGTGCCGCGTCAGTGGGACTTCCACGACGATGGCAGTATCACATGGCGCCCTGCCGACGAAATCCTCCAGGCCGTGCATGCCTCACCGGCGGGAACCCGAAATCCCCTCGACGGCGCCAAGACGCTGGCGGGACAATGGGAGCTGAACGGAGGCCACACCGCACGCAGCCTCGACACCTCGGGCGGCACGCTGCTACTGCCCGATCCCCCGACAGATTTCTATCTTGAGGCGGACGTGACCCTTGCCAGCAAGCACATGGATGGTCACCTCCTGCTCAACATCGACCCCGGCCTCACACGCGGCTACCAACTCTCGCTGCATCCCGACCGCGACATGGTCACGCTCAGGGGCCTGTCATACTGGGACGGCATCAATACGCGCATCCTGGAAACGCAATCGATCCGACTTGAACCCAATCGCCCCATCAAGCTGCGAGTCTTCCGCTCCGGGCCCATCCTGGAAGTATTCATCGATGACAAGGCAACGCTGTCCCACATGCTCTACCAGTACAACGACGGCCATATGGCCCTCGAATTCCGGGACGGGGGCGGCACGTTCGCCAACATCTTCATGCGGGGTCTAGCGCCGGCTCAAGAGAAGCCCGGCAAATGACAGGACCAACCGATAGTGGCCTGATCCATTCCCCCGAGCCTTCGCTTGTGTCCGCTACTTAGATTGAGGCTCCCCAGGACGCTCGCTTGCCGGCGCGCCCGGTGCATCCAGCGACTTGATCCGCAACTCCTTCCACTCGACCCGGCAACCGCTGGTATGCATCTGCAGTGAGATACGGCCCGGCCGTACGAATTCGGTCAGGTTGTCGCTGAACGCTCCGTCCTCGCCGTTGACCCGCGTGAACACCGTCTTGCCGCGAACGAAGATCTGCATGGGTATCCACTCGTTGTCGGGGGTGTTCAGATTGGGGTTACGAACGTAGCTGTAGATGCTGCCCGTCGGGTTGTCGCCCTGCGGGTTGTTGTAAATCTGGATCTCATAGGCCCGGTCGGTCATGCCCAGCCCCTTCCAGCGGAAGAAGATCCCGCCGTTAGCGTGCGGCGTCGCCCGGATGTACGTGAAGATCTCCAGGTTCTGCCACTCCTTGTCGGTGATCAGATAGCCGTCGCCCGTGGCGCTGACCTCGCCGTCGCCGGCCTCCCACGTCGCCCGGCCCACGACGTTCCAGCCCCCGTAGTTCTTGCCCTGGAGCAGTGGCACGCGTTTGCCCTTCGTGTTGATCCCGGGAATCGTGTCCAGCAGAGAGAGCCACGTCTCCTTCGACGGAAGCTCCTTGATGCGGATATTCCGGAAGCTGCACGGCGCCCCCATCGCCGTAAACCCGAGGTATCCCTGTCGCAGCCGATAGCGCAGCTTCTCGTTCGCCGCACAATCGATCTCTTGAACCACCTTGCCGTTCAGCGTGACCCGCAGCATCGGATAGTCCATGGAAACCTCCATGGGATACCACGTGCTGTGCTTCTCGGCCACCATCATCTTCTCCCGCGCCACCCCGAGAATCGTCCCGGTGTGTTGCGTCTTAGCGCCTCGGGCGGTGTCCTCGGTGATGACGATCTTGATACCCACCTCCGCGATCCGGCCATGCAATGGCGCGTGGATCACCAGACCGGATTCGCAGTAGTACGGGATCTTGTAGTCGAACCGCAGGACGAAGTTCTCGTAGCTCTTATCGCTCCGCAGCCACGTGGGCCAGTAGCCGCTCGGATTGGACCGCAGCTCTCCACCCTCGGCTGTAAACGTATCCGCAGGCTTGCCCTCCAGGTGCCACCCCGTAAGATCTCGCCCATTGAACAGCGAAACAAACCCCTCCTCGACGTTTCCGCCGTCGGCTCCAATACACGCGGCACCGAGATTGAAGCTCACCATCACACACAGCATCTGCAACGCCATGGACGACATCTCCTGTTCAAGACCAAGGACGATCACCGGAACGCTCGCCGCATGCTACCACAATTGCCTGCTGCCATACATGAAATACCACATCCGAGAATCCCACCGCCAACGGCCGGCTGCCGCTGGACAATTCCCAGTTCTCCTGGTCTGATCTCCCGCGAGGATTCGTGCAGAGGCGGGTCTGGCCAACTCACTGGCATCGGTCGTCCCGACCGAATGCCTCCCGCGGCCGGACCTCCTCAACCCGGCTCCAAGCTCCACGGAGCCTCCAGATGAACGAGGACATGACCATGCCCCAAACCGCAAGACGACTGATGCTCCTCACCCTGGCGTTCATCGCGGCAGCCTCTCCTGTGGCCGCTGCCCAGCAAGCCCAATGGGTCTTCAGTTGCCGCTCCGACAACGACCTGTACCGCGTCATGACAGAGAACGGGCTCGTCTGCCCGCGCTATGCCGACGCGGCCGAGGCCGTCCGCCAGGCGCCCTCGGGCGCCGGCGTGCTGATCCTGGCCGACGGCTATCCCAAGCAGGCAACGACCGTCGACGCATCCGTGTTCGAAGCGGCCGCCCAGAAGAAGCTCCGTCTGTATGTCGAGTATCCCTCGCTGCTGCCTGGCGCCAGCCTCGGCAAACCCACCTATCTCAAGACCGGTCCCTACGGTGCAATCGTCGAGCGCACCGTCGTCGCGTCCGACGCCTTCGGGCCCCAACTCGGCAAGATGCGGATCCTGATGATCAGCGATTGCCACTACCTGCCCGTCGAGGCCACCAGGCCGCACCTCGTTCTGGCACGGGTCGAGGGATATGACACCGCCGTCTACGGCCTGCCCAAGGAAACCCACCCGATCCTCTTCGAACACCCGCAGACCGGCTGCCTGGTCGCCACCACGAAGCTCAGCCAGTTCGTCACCGCGCGCTACGCCCCCACCCAGACCTGGCCGTGGGTGTGGAAGACGATCCTGGAATGGCTTCAGCCCGGCAGAACCGCACCGCTCCTCAAATGGACGCCGACCGTCCGACCCATGTACTCGCCGCGAGATCCAATGCCCGATGCCGCCCAAAAGCAGGCTGCCCAGCGCGGCGTTGAGTATTATGCCAAGTCTCGCCTGTACATCCATCCGTCCTGGCCCGCCGACACGGGGCTCGATCCGCTGCCGGCCAACTGGCCCGTAGGCGACGGAACCCACGGCATCGGCGAATGCTACATCTCCAAACACATCTTCAGCGACGGCACTCAGGCCGTCAGCCGAACCGTCCGCGCCGACTGCAACCTCGAAGCCGCGATGGGCCTGGCCTGCGGTGCCGCGTTGCTTAACGACCCGGCCTATAAGCTCCCCGTTCAGAAGCTCAACGACCTCGTCTTCTTCAACTCCAACATCTGCGGCGGACCGCGGGCCAACCCCGCCAGCCCCTCCTATGGCCTGATCGGGGGCTCCGTCCAGAGTCCCGGCCTCTATTGGGGCGACGACAACGCCCGAGCACTGCTCAGCGCCATCGCTGCCGCCGCCATGGTGCGATCCGATCGCTGGAATGAACCCATCGTGCGAAGTGTCCTGGCCAACTTCCGAACCACCGGCCTCTACGGCTTCCGACCCCAGAACATCGCCGAAGACACCCTGCAACAAGCCGGCTGGCAGTCGTTCTACCACTCCCCCCACATCGACTATTGCCCGCACATGGAATCGTGGCTCTGGCCGACCTTCCTCTGGCTCTACGAACAGACAAAGTTCGCGCCCCTGCTCGAACGGGCCCGCACCGGCTGCCGAATGATGATGGCCGCCTACCCCAACTGGCGGCTCGAAGCCAACCGCGTCGAAACCGAGCGATGCCGCATGCTCCTGCCCCTGGCCTGGCTCGTGCGGGTCGATGACACCCCGGAGCATCGACAGTGGCTCGACACCATCGCCCGCTACGTCATCAACCTGCAGGATGGCTCGGGTGCCATCCCCCAGATCCCAGGCCACGTCGTCGCGTCCAACGAAGACTTCGGAACCGGCGAATGCGCCCTGACCCACGCCGCCGGCGACCCGGCCACCGATGCCCTCTACGCAGTCAACTTCGCCTTCGTCGGCATGTACGAGGCCGCCGCCGCCACCGGCAACCCGGACTACGCCAAATCCGCCGAACGCATGGCCGACTTCTTCATCCGCACGCAAACCCGCAGCGAAACACACCCCGAACTCGACGGCACGTGGTACCGCAGCTTCGACTTCAAGAAATGGGACTACTGGGGCTCCGACGGCGACGCCGGCTGGGGCGTCTGGACCAACGAAATCGGCTGGACGCACAGTTGGATCACGGCCGTGCTCACTCTGCGACAGTTGAACACGAACCTGTGGGACCTCGGCAAGACGGTTCGCGTGGCCGGTCTGTTCGACGTCTGCCGTAAGAAGATGCTGCCCGATGAGGTGCTCGCCGATCGCCTCACCCTCGATTTGAGCGGGCCGTGGGGCTTCCTGCCCGACCGCAAGAACGAGGGCGTAACGGCGGGATACTCCACCGAAGGCCTCGATACCTCCTCCTGGCGGCAGGTCGCGGTTCCCGTCGCCTTCGACAACTGCGGGCCGGACATGGACCGCTACATCGGCATCGGATGGTTCCGCCGGACGATCGACGTGCCCGAGGTGATGCGAGGCCGCCATGTCGCCCTCTGTTTCCAGGGCGTCAACTACAACGCCACCGTCTGGGTCAACGGCAAGCAGGTCGGAGAGAACCACGACGCCTTCCTCCCCTTCGAAATCCCCGTCGGCGACGACCTCCAATACGGCCGCAAAAACCTGATCGTCGTTCGCGTGGACAACATCCGACAGCGGGCCCAGTTCCCCCTGTTCGAAGGCTGGCTCGGCCAGGGCGGATTCCTTCGCGAAGCGACACTGGTCGCCTCCAGCCCGCTCTCCATCAGCCACATCGCGACCCAGGCCGAGCCCGGCGCCGCCGGCGGCCGCCTTCGTCTGACGGCGTCCGTCTGCAACCGTCGACCCGCCACCGCGCAGACCCGGATCCGCGTCGACATCGAGGAACTCTCCGGCCGCAACGTGGGACGATTCACGTCGCCCGCCGCGCAAGTAAACCCGAACGCCTCGGCTGAGATCAGCATCGAGGCCACTGTTGCCGACGCCAAGCCGTGGTCGCCCGCGCAGCCGGCCCTCTACCGAGCCAGGGTGATCCTCATCGAGAATGACAAACCCGTCGACCTCACATCGACACGGTTCGGCTTCCGAAAGATCGAGATCAAAGACGCCAGGCTCTGCCTCAACGGCAGGCCCGTGCTCCTGCTGGGCTTCAACCGCCACGAAGATTCCCCTCGTACCGGTATGGCCGTGGACCTCGATCAGGCCCGCGCCGACTTCATGGCCATCAAGCAGATCGGCGGCATTTTCGTCCGCTTCTGCCACTACCCGCATCACCCCGGCGAACTCGACCTCTGCGACGAACTCGGCCTGACGGTGATGATCGAAAGCTCGATGAACGAGTGGGGCCACATCGATCACGGCGATCCCGGCGGCGGCTTCAGCCTCACCCCGCAGGACGCGCCGATCGTTGTCGAAAACGGCAAACGCACGATCCGCAAGATGATCCAGCGCGATCGCAACCACCCGTGCATCATCCTCTGTTCGGTGGGCAATGAGTCCGCCGAGGAGCGCCCCGACGTCGTCGCGGGCAACAGCACGCTCATCGAATACGGACGCCAACAGGACCCGACGCGGCCCTGGACCCACGTCTCCAACTCATTCAACAAGCCCGGCTGGGAATCGTTCTACCGAACCGATGACGTCATCACGATCAACTGTTATCCCACGCATCACATCAAGATCGACGAGACAAACCTGCGGGAGAAATTCCCCCAATCGACCCGTTTCATGCAGGAGGTCACCGCAAAGCTCCACCGGCTCTGGCCGAACAAGCCCATCGTCATCGGCGAATTCGGCTACTTCGACGGCGAGAGCGGCCCCAAGGGTGCTGAGATCCAGGCCGTGGCCACCGAGGCCGAGTTCAACGGCCTGACCGCCCCCTACATCAGCGGCGTCACGTTGTGGTGCTACGCCCGACACCCCTGGGCGACGAACGCCCGCTATGCCGGAAACCAGCTCATCAGCCCCTACGGCTACGTCAGTCGCGATCGCAAAACCCGCTTCCCGGCCATGGACGTCGTGGAACGACTGTACAAACAGAGGGCCAAGCAGTTCGACGCCGCCAAATAGGTCGAGGCTCGTCCGTCCATCCTGGCGTCTGCCGATCGAACCATCGATCACGGCGACGGCATCAGCCCCTTCAAGCGTTTGGCCATCGCCCCCAGCAGCGCCATGTGTGTCGGCCCGCTTTCGAAGTTCCACGCCTCATGCATGTCGATGCCGTCAAACGCATGTTTCCGAGTAACGTCGGCCCAGAAGTTCAACTGAGATTCCAGCCCCTTCGCCTCGCCCGGCAACCATTCCGAAAACAGATACAGGCGGGTCTTGCCCTTGCAGTAGGGCCGGTACTCGCGAGCGGCCCAGCCGTAGAGGTCCTCGCCGTCCCGGCGGCGAATGTCCGGCTTGGCCGTCCAGTAAGCATGCGCCGGGCTGGACACGATCTCGTAGTCACCCAGGATGAAGGCGTCGGCGAGCCTCTCGTCCACCAGCCGCTTCCAGTGGTTGGCGTACCGCACCACCACATGTGTGCCGAAGTGGGGATCGACGGCAAACTGCGTGTAGCGCCCGAGCTGCAGGCCGATCCAGAGCTGCTTGCCGCGACCGTGGCACAGTCCGGCCAGATCACGATAGAGCTGCACCATGGCCTCGCCCTTCAGATCGTGCCAGGCCGCCTTGTCGAAATCCTTGGCCGTCCGGATATCCACGCCGTACTTCGTCTTGAACGCCTCGACGATGGGCCGGCTGTAGCCGTAGAAATCCTCCTCATGCGTATTGGGCATGTGCCGACCGTGGGCACTGGTCGAACAGTGAACGCCATCGGCGCCGAGATCGAGCAGTTCGCGGGCCTGCGTCACGCGGAAGGCCCTCGACTCCGGCCACGAATAGTCCATCAGCCCCTTGAAGTACGTCTTGCCGTCCTTGCCCACCCACTGGCATTGAGGGTGCTCATCCAGAAACTTCGAACGATAACCGGGAAAGCCGTCGTCGAAGAGGTCCAGCCACACCAGCACCTTCATCCCGCATTCGTGCCCCGCCCGGATGAAGGCCGCCGGCGGATTGAAGTTGCGGATGACCTCCGCATATCGCTTGTTCCACGCCGTCCGCTGGGTGATGTACGACTCCATGTTCTCGATCGTAGGAGTAGGATTCGCCCGGGCGTGTTCCGCATCAAAGCCGACGGGATACGACAGCTCGGTGCGATAGGGCAGCAACCCCAGACAGCCGCAGCGAACGATCAGCGTCTGGCATCCGTTCTGTTTCAGTTGCTTCGCCAGCGCCATGACGTCCTGCTCGGTCATGGTGTGGTCACGCAGCCAGACGTCATCGTTCACATCCACATCGACGATGAGTTCCGGCCCGGCACCCATGGCGGTGCTCCCGTGCATAAGGACCACACACAATGCGGCTGCGATGCCCTTCATCGGAGTCACCTCCCAAGTAGTTCGCCCGTGCCGTCCGCAACGACGAAGCCCCCACGCTCGGCAACAGCATACGGGCAACCCCCTGCATTCGAAACCACCGGCCGGACAGGAAGGCCCAGCGTTGGATGTGACTCCCCCGGCAACTCCCGTCGATGGCCCAGCCACGATCCGCTATGATGCATACGCATAGGAGGTGCTCATCTCATGCGCCACGGATGGTTCTGCCTGTTTGCCTGCATGCTTCTGGTGTTCGTCGGGGTGTCGGTGATCTGCTCGTGCGATGTCCCGTGTCCCCCATGCCCGTGCCTCAAGAAGACCGAAAACCTGATCCCTGCCACCTATGAGGTCACCGTCGAAAACGACTTCCTGACCATGTCCGACGGCGTGCGACTGGCCGTGACCTATTACAAGCCCGTCCCCCTGTCGGCCGATCAGCGGTTCCCCGTCGTCCTCGAAACGCTGCCCTATCGAAAAGACGACGATTTCTACTCGCGCGACTACATGCTGGAGCGTTACTTCGCCAAGCGCGGCATCGTCATTGCCCGCGTTGACATCCGGGGGACGGGCGGTTCCGAGGGCGCAACCCCCGATCGCGAGTACTCCGACGCGGAACTTGCCGACATACAGGAAGTGATCGCCCTGCTCGCCGGCCTGCCCTGGTCCAACGGCAACGTCGGCATGCAGGGGATTTCCTGGGGCGGCTTCAACTCAATCATGACCGCCATGCGCCGGCCGCCTCAGCTTAAAGCCATCCTCTCTGCGCACGCCTCGCACGACCTCTACGGAAACGACATCCACTACATCGACGGCGGATTTCACCTCGACATGTACTCCGTCGAGGTGGAGATCGAGAACATCGTCCCCCGCTCGCCCGACTATCCGATCGACGAGGCCTACTTCCGCGATCGCTTCGAACGCGACCCGTGGATCCTCACCTATGTCCGGCATCAGCGCGACGGCCAGTTCTGGCAGGACGGGCGGTCGCTCCAATCCGACTGGGGGGCGATCAACGTCCCCGTCTATGCCATCGGGGCACTTCTCGACGGCTACCGCGACACCGTGCCGCACATGCTCGATCATCTCTCGGTGCCCATGCGGGCCGAGATCGGGCCGTGGAACCACGCCTGGCCGCACGAAGGCCTGCCCAAGCCCGACTATGAGTGGCGCGACACGGCCGTCCGATGGTGGCAGCGATGGCTGGAAGGCGCCGCCGACCCGTCGTTCGACACGACGTGCTTGAACGTCTTCATGCGAGGCTCCGTGCCGGCGGACATCGACCTTGAGACGACGCCGGGCAGCTTCCGCACCGAAGGATGGCCCGTCAGACCCGTCCACACCCTGCGGCTCAAGCCAAGGGCCAACGGCGGACTCGGCCTCTTGGCCCCAGTCAAAGCCGCCCACACGCTCGCCTACGTGCCCAGCGCCGGAATCGCCGTGGGCGGATGGTGGGGCGAAACCACGCCCGACATGCGGCCGGCCGATCGGAACACGCTCGTCTACGATTCGCATCTGCTGACCGATTGCGTCCGCGTTCTGGGAATCCCGCAGGTAACGCTGACGGTGGCCTCCGACGCCCCCATGGCCCACTGGATTGCCCGCCTGGAGGACGTCCACCCCGACGGCACGGTCTCGTTGGTCACCGGCGGGCTCAAGAACGGCGCCCAACGGAACTCCCGAACCCAGCCCGAGCCCATCGTCGTCGGAGATCCCTTCACGCTCGAAATCCCGCTGCGGTTCACGACGTATACCTTCGAGCCCGGCCACCGCATCCGCCTCGTGGTGTCCAACGCCCAGTTCCCCATGATCTGGCCGACGCCGTATGCCATGACCACCTCGCTGCATGTCGGCTGCGAGCAGAGCTTCGTGGACCTGCCGATCGTGTGCGAAGGGGTGGCCGCCTCAATGCCCAGCCCGGTCGAGGCGGACGAGGAGCCGAACGACTCGCAGTCGATCGACGGCCAGTCGCAATCCCCCTACCGCATCGTTCGCGACGACCCCAACGGGATCACCGAGGTGACCTCCGATGAATCGTCCTCTCAACAGATACGTGACAAGGTCTACGAATACCGCAACAGCGTGACCCAGTCCGTCGATAACCTGGCCCCGCACATTGCGACGTTCCGCGGACTGGGGTGGGAGAGGATCACGTTTGACTCCGGGCGCACCATCGAGATGGACGCCGACATCGACATCCGGTCCGACGCGTCGACATTCCACACCCGTCTGACGCGCCGAATCACAGAAAACGGGACGCTCCTTCGCGAGAAGACCTGGCAGGAGGACATCCCCCGCGATTTCCAGTAGCTCAGCTTCACCGGATCGGGGATCACAAGGATCGCGTGAACGCGATCGTGAACCCGGCGATCACCAGTCCGGCAAACACGAGCCAGCCGTACACCACGATCGCAAGCAGCTTGCCCCCTGCCTTGGGGGGTGTGCGGATCGTCCGGATCGAAGGGGCGTCCGCACTCGGGACAGCGGCCAGAACGAGAAACCAGTCGTTTTCAAGACCCCAACGGAGCCGAAGACCGTAGCACGCACCGAACGCCCTGAACAGAAAAACCGGCCGTCTTCAAAACCGCGAAGGAACCGTGGACTGTGGCCCACACCGATCGCCTCCACCGGAGGCCGACGGTCTTCAAGGCCCCGGAGGGGCCAAGGACTGTAGCCACGTGGCGGAGCGCAGCGGAGCCCGTGGTTCACCGTCCCCCCGAGAAAAAACCGCCCCGGAGGGGCGGAGGAGCACCATCCGCAACACACCGCAACACGCGCGATCCATTCATGTCCGGCCGCCCCCCGTCGCTCCGGAATCTGCTCTTTCGCCTGACCCCCATCATCGATCCCCGTCCCCCATCTCCCCAATGAAGGCCAGTAGGGAGGCAATACCAAGACGAACCGAAACCAAAGCCTCCGATTCAGGCCCGAGGGCCGCACGCGTGTGCCCCTCCAATCTCAGCTCCGCACCCACTCATGAAAGAGGTATTCAGGCGATGCAACCTACCCAGACACATTCGCGTCTCAACTCCCTCACCCCAATCCAGAACCTCGCTATCGGGACACTGCTCACCAGCTCCATCGTCACCGCCGCCGCAAAGACCGTCGGCGTCAGCCGGAAGACCCTCCACCGATGGCTCAAGAAGGACCCCCACTTCATCGCCAAACTTCACAGACGACGAACCGATCTCTCCCGCGCCAGGATCAACAAGCTCACCCCACCCCCCGAAGAGGACTTCGACTCCCCAGAGGGCCTCGAAAGGCTCCGCGCCCGTGTCCGCGCGATCTACGGCATCGACTGGGACTTCAACAGTCCACCCGCCGATGATCCTTCATGGGAACCGCCACCCGGCTTTATCGGCGAATACATCCCCGAAGGCTCCTCAGTCCCCACCATCCGATCCGCCCACGTCAAGATGTGTGACACAGTGAGACAAAGTGGGACATTCGCCGACAAACCCGGTCGCACTCAGAACGAATCCCCCATGCCCCGCCAAACCCCTTCCCCAAAAACACGTGAAGAACGTGTCGAAAGTGAGACATGCTCCCCTCCGAGCCGGGCAGTCCTCTGCCCGGATACC